>CANGCO010000020.1 GCA_947452365.1 Caulobacteraceae bacterium | reverse complement strand
GTTTGGAGCATGGCGACATTCGACCGTGCAACCCGGCTATGGGCAACATCGCCGCAAATGGCCACGCTTAGGCCCTCAATCTTGCCAAAGGCGCGGCGAATCGACAGGGCGTCGAGCAGGGCCTGGGTTGGGTGCTGGTGCTGTCCGTCTCCGGCATTGATCACACTGCAGCCTACCTTTTGCGCCAAAAGCGCTGCGGCCCCGGACGAGGCATGGCGGATGACCAGCAGGTCTGGCTGCATGGCATTAAGGGTCATGGCCGTATCGATCAGGGTCTCGCCCTTGCTCATGGACGAGGAGCGCGGGCTCATATTGACCACATCGGCCCCCAACCGCTTGCCCGCCAGCTCGAACGAGCTTTGGGTCCGGGTCGAGTTTTCGAAAAACAGGTTCATCACGGTCCGGCCCTTGAGCAGGTCCAGCTTCTTATTTTTTTGCCGCGACAGACCAACAAAACTGTCCGCCAGATTCAAGAGCTGCTCGGTTTGTGGGCGGTCCAGATCGGCTGCGGAAATAAAATGACGGCGGGGAAAGGCGAACATGGTCGCCTGCATCTGTGAAAGATCCGTGCTCGTCTGAGTCATGAGCCCCCTTCTAGGCTGGTTTTACCGGATTTCCAAGATGGGCTGTTTGAGGGCGCGCCGCGGCCCCCTCCACCGCTTCGCGGTCCCCCTCCCCCAGTGGGGGAGGATTAAAAAAGAACAAATCTTCCCCCTCTGGGGGAAGTACCGGCGATAGCTAAGGGAATGGGGCTAGAGCTTGGACCGCGCGTCCCTAAGTCGCTCCAGCGCACCTTGCAGAATATAAGCGGCCGCCATCTTGTCGACTAGTTCGGCGCGGCGGGCGCGGGTGGTGTCGGCCTCGTTGATCAAGAAGCGGTTTACGGCGGCTGAAGATAGGCGCTCATCCCAAAACGCGATCGGAATATCCTTGATGCGCAAAAGATTGCGGGCAAAGGCCCGGCAGGACTGGCAGCGTGTGCCTTCGGTCCCGTCCATATTGATCGGCAGACCAATGACAATGGCCCCCGCCTCGCGGCTGGCCATCAGCTTGAACAGGGTCTTTACATCGTCGGTAAACTTGGTCTTGCGGATCAGCTCCAGCGGGCTGGCAATCATCCAACTGGCATCGGAAACCGCCACGCCAATGGTCTTTTCACCCAGATCAAGGCCCACAACCGGCGCAAAGCGCGGCGTGGCCGCAGGCAGCTCTAGCAGATCAAATATGGCCATGGGTTTGGGGTAGCGGTTAGGGAGGGTGGAGGCAAGTCTTCAGCGCCGCACCCTCCACTGGCGAGAAAGTTTGGAACCGACAAATCTTCCCCCTCAGGGGGAAGTACCGGCGAAGCCGGGGAAGGGGGTTGGTTCCGCGCTAGCCCCCTCCACCGCTTCGCGGTCCCCCCCCCCCCGGTGGGGGAGGATTTAAGAACTGATCATCTGACCTGCTGCCGGGGAAGGGGACTTAAAGGGCAATCCCTACCAATCCGAACCGAAATGATGCATTAGGCTTGTCAAGACGCGCGTCTAGCGGGTAACCCGTGACCTAGACTCAGACCAGACTTTAAAGGGGCTTTTCATGGCCATTGATGCGGCGACCGTTCGAAAGGTTGCCAAGCTTGCTAGGCTTCGTGAACCCGAGGAGCGCCTTGCCTCCTTGGCGCAAGAGCTCAATGGGATCATGTCCTGGATCGAGCAATTGAGCGAGGTCGATACCGACGGGGTCGAGCCCATGACCTCGGTGGTGGCGGTCAAGCTGCCCCTGCGCGAAGACGTGGTGACCGAGGGCGGCGATGCCTCTCGGGTCCTGTCTAACGCGCCCAAAGCCATTGATGGCTTTTTTGTCGTGCCCAAGGTGGTGGAATAGATGAGCGCCCTGACCAAGCTGACCCTCAAGGCCGCCATTGATGGCCTTAAGTCCAAGGCCTTTTCCGCAGTCGAGATTACCAAGGCGCATATTGACGCGATCGAGGCCGCGCGCGGCTTAAACGCCTTTGTGCTCGAAACCCCCGACCAGGCCCTGACCATGGCCAAGGCCTCGGATGAGCGTCTTGCCCGCGGCGAAGGCGGTGACCTCGAAGGCGCGCCGCTGGGGATTAAGGACCTGTTCTGCACCCAGGGCGTGCGCTCGACGGCGGCCTCCAAGATTCTTGGCAATTTCATCCCGACCTATGAGTCTACGGTAACCAGCAAGCTCTGGGGCCAGGGCGCGGTCATGCTCGGCAAGCTTAATCTCGACGAATTTGCCATGGGCTCCTCTAATGAGACCTCGGCCTTTGGCCCAGTGATCAATCCTTGGCGCCGGGCGGGTGAGACCACGGCCCTGACGCCCGGCGGCTCGTCCGGTGGTTCGGCGGCGGCAACCGCAGCAGACCTGTGCCTAGCCGCAACCGCGACCGATACTGGCGGTTCGATCCGCCAGCCTGCGGCCTTTACCGGCACGGTCGGGATCAAGCCGACCTATGGCCGCTGTTCGCGCTGGGGCATTGTTGCCTTTGCCTCGTCGCTGGATCAGGCCGGACCGATCGCCAAGACGGTCGAGGACGCCGCCATCATGCTGCGCGCCATGAGCGGTCATGATGCAAAAGACTCCACCAGCCTGCCCGTCGACGTGCCCGATTTTGCCAGCTTTGTTGGCCGCTCGGTTAAGGGCCTGCGCATTGGCGTGCCTAAGGAATACCGCGTCGATGGCATGCCGCCCGAGATCGAAAAGCTCTGGGCCGATGGGATTGCCTGGCTGAAAGACGCTGGCTGCGACATCGTTGAGGTCAGCCTGCCGCATACCAAATATGCCCTGCCAGCCTATTATATTGTCGCGCCAGCCGAGGCCTCGTCCAATCTGGCCCGGTATGATGGCATGCGCTATGGCCTGCGCGCTGGGGGGCCTTCCCTGACCGATGTCTATGAGCAAAGCCGCGCCCAAGGCTTTGGCGAAGAGGTCAAGCGCCGCATCCTGATCGGCACCTATGTGCTGTCGGCAGGCTATTATGATGCCTATTACTTAAAGGCCCAAAAGGTTCGCCGCCGGATTGCCGATGATTTTGATCAGGCCTGGCAGACTTGCGATGCGCTTCTAACGCCCACTGCGCCGTCGGCGGCCTTTGGTCTGGGTGAGCGGTCAGATGATCCGATTGCCATGTATCTGAATGATATTTTCACCGTGACGACCAATCTTGCTGGCCTTCCGGGCCTGTCCTTGCCTGCGGGCCTGGATGCCCAGGGCCTGCCGCTTGGCCTGCAATTGATCGGGCGCGCCTTGGATGAGGGCACGCTGTTTTCGCTGGCCGGAGCCTTGGAAAAGGCCGCTGGCTTTACAGCCAAGGCGGATAAGTGGTGGTAGAGATGACACAGACCTCTAAACTGATCGAAGGCCGAACTGGCTCTTGGGAGATTGTCCTAGGGCTGGAAATCCATGCCCAGGTGGCATCCCACGCCAAGCTGTTTAGCGGCGCGGCGGTGGGCTTTGGCGCGGGGCCGAATGAGCAGGTTTCACTGGTGGATGCGGCCATGCCTGGCATGCTGCCTGTAATCAACCGCCACTGTGTCGAACAGGCCGTGCGGGCGGGCCTTGGCCTCAATGCCAAGATCAATTTGTGGTCGCGATTTGACCGCAAGAACTATTTCTATCCCGACCTGCCCCAGGGCTATCAGATCAGCCAGTTCAAGGACCCGATCGTTGGCGAGGGTGAGGTCGAGGTCGAGCGCGACGATGGCACCACCTTTATTGTCGGCGTCGAGCGGCTGCACCTGGAACAGGATGCGGGCAAGTCGATCCATGATCTGGATCCGAACTGGACCTATGTCGATCTGAACCGGGCGGGCACAGCCTTGATGGAGATCGTCTCCAAGCCGGATATGCGCAGCTCCGACGAGGCGGCCAGCTATGTTAAAAAGATCCGCACCATATTGCGCTATCTGGGCGCCTGTGACGGCGATATGGAAAAGGGCAATCTGCGCGCCGATGTGAATGTGTCTGTGCGTCGTCCGGGCGCCGAGCTTGGCACGCGCTGCGAAATCAAGAACGTCAATTCCTATCGCTATATCCAGCAAGCCATTGAGTATGAGGCGCGCCGCCAGATCGAAATCATCGAAGACGGCGGCGCGATCCATCAAGAAACCCGGCTGTTTGATCCAGGCAAGCTGGAAACCCGCTCCATGCGGTCCAAGGAAGAAGCGCACGATTATCGCTATTTCCCCGATCCTGACCTCTTGCCGCTAGAACTGGACCCAGCCTGGGTTAAGGCGATCCAGGACAGCCTGCCCGAACTGCCCGACCCCAAGCGCAAGCGGTTCCAGAGCCAGTATGGCCTGTCGCATTATGATGCGGGCGTTCTGGTTGCCGATCAGGCGCGGGCGGCGTTTTTTGAGATTGCGGCCGAGGGGCGTGATGCCAAGCTGGTGGCCAACTGGACGGTGAATAATCTGCTTGGTCGCCTGGCCGAAAACGGCGGCGATATCGAGACCAGCCCGATTCCGCCGCAAGATATTGCCGGCCTAGTCAAGCTGATCGAGGACGGTGTGATTTCCTCCAAGATCGCCAAGGAGGTGTTTGACCATATGTGGGCCGGCGAAGGCACGCCTGCTCAGGTGGTCGAGAAGTTCGGTCTGGTCCAGATCACCGATACCGGCGCGATTGAAGCGGCGATCGACAAGATCATGGCCGCCAATCCCGACAAGGTCGAGGCGGCTAAGGACAAGCCCCAGGCGATTGGCTGGTTTGTCGGTCAGGTCATGCGCGACACGGGCGGCAAGGCCAATCCCGCCGCCGTCAATGAGATCTTGAAAACAAAGCTGGGTCTTTAAGCCGATAAACCCTTCCACCTGATCGGTGGAAGGGTGTTTGGCCTAGTTCATTTCCGCGCGAACCTTGGCCCGCAGCACATCAATGGGCGCAAGGCCGCGATCGGTCTTGAAATGCCAATAGGTCCAGCCATTACAGGCCGGGGCCGACTGGACCAGCGCGCCGAGCTTGTGGATCGAGCCGGACAGGTCGCCAATCGCCAGACTGCCATCGGCGCGCACCCGGGCTGACAATTCGCCCTTGGGACAAAACAGCTTGTCGCCAACGCGCAATAGCCCTGCCTCGACAATCTGACCAAACGGCACGCGCGGCTCGGCGCGTTTGGAGCCCATTGTGTCTAGGTCAGCCGCCGTGGCCGGGATCACCTTGGCAATTCGCTCGCGCGCCAGGTCCATATAGACCTCTTCACGCTCAATGCCGATAAACCGGCGGCCCAGACGCTTGGCCGCTGCCCCGGTGGTGCCGACGCCAAAAAAGGGATCCAGCACCAGATCGCCGGGCTTGGTTGACGATAACAGCACGCGGTGCAGCAGGGCTTCGGGCTTTTGGGTCGGGTGGCCCTTGAGGCCTTGGGCGTCCTTGACCCGCTCCTCGCCCGTGCACAGGGGCAAGGACCAGTCCGAGCGCATTTGCAGCTCGTCATTGGCCATCTTCATGGCGTCATAATTGAAGGTATAGCGCTTGGCCCCGCGGCTCTTAGACGCCCAGATCAGGGTCTCGTGCGCATTGGTAAAGCGGGTGCCCTTGAAATTGGGCATGGGATTGGTCTTGCGCCAGATCACATCATTAAGGATCCAGAAGCCGAGATTTTGCAGGACCGTGCCGACGCGGAAAATATTGTGATAGCTGCCGATCACCCAGAGCGCGCCATCGTCTTTCAAGATGCGCTGGGCCTGGGTCATCCAGGCAATGGTGAATTGATCATAGATCTCAAAGCTGGCGAACTGGTCCCAGGCATCATCAACGGCATCGACCTTGGAATTGTCGGGCCTGTGCAGGTCGCCGCCCAATTGCAGATTATAGGGCGGGTCAGCAAAGATCAGATCCACCGACTTATCCGGGATCTTGGCCATTTGCGCGATACAGTCACCCAGTATCAGGGTTTCAGGGCCAAAGGTCATAAGTCGCTCCCAGCTAGACTCACCAGCTCTGCGGCAACGAGGTTAAGAACTTATGTATGGCTATGGTTAATTTTTATCAGACTGCCTGTGATCGTGTCTTGATGTTTGCGCGTCTCAGCGGCAATCTAGGTCCTAAGCCTCGAAACGGACAGGATTTTTCGCATGACCGACCGTATTACCTCGCCGTTTGGGGCCTTTACCCCCGCGCGTGAAATTGTTGCCGGCCATGACCTGTCCGGCAAGGTCGCGATTGTGACGGGCTCTGCCTCAGGCATTGGCGTTGAGACGGCGAGGGCCTTGGCTGAGGCCGGGGCGGAGGTCGTCTTGGCCGTGCGCAATGCCAGTGCGGGCGCTGAGGTCGCGGCCGATATTGCTAAGACGGCCAAGGGGCCCAAGCCCAGCGTTGAGCTTGTCGACCTGTCCGATTTTGCCAGTATCCGCGCCTTTGGTCAGCGCTGGGGCACACGGCCGCTGAACATCCTGATCAATAATGCCGGGGTCATGGCCTGCCCCCAGACCTATACGGTGGATGATCTGGAAATGCAGATTGGCACCAATCATTTTGGCCATTATCTGTTTTCGCTGCAACTGGCTGACGGCCTGGTTAAGGGGGCTGAGGCCTCGGGTAGTGAGAGCCGCCTAGTGTCCCTGTCCTCAATCGCCCACCGCATGTCGGCGGTCGATTTCGATGACCCGCATTACCGCACCCGGCCCTATCAGAAATGGCAGGCCTATGGTCAGGCCAAGACCGCCAATAGTCTGTTCGCCGTTGGCTTTCATAATCGATTTAAGGACAAGGGCGTGATTGCCAATGCCGTCATGCCCGGCGGCATCATGACCCCGCTGCAACGCCACCTGCCGCGCGAGGAAATGATCGCCATGGGCTGGATGGATGAGGCGGGCAAGGTCGCGGACGGGTTTAAGACCACCGAACAGGGCGCCTCCACCTCGGTCTGGGCGGCGGTGGGGCCGGAACTGATCGGGATTGGCGGACTTTATCTGGAAAACTGCGCTCAAGCCGTGCCGGGCCAAAAAGACGTCCGCTTTGTCGGGGTCGAGCCCTGGGCGCTGGACGGTGATGCCGCCGACAAGCTTTGGGACCTGTCGGTCAAGACGTGCGGCATTGGCTAGGCTCGCCAAGGCCGAGCCAATAGAATAGAAGCGGCGCATGTCTGATCATGCGCATCCCGCTCCGCCCTCAGAGGCCCTGTCTTTTGATTTTGTCCCCCGCCGGGCCGCCGGTCTGGCAAGGCTGGCCGATTTTGTGCCGCGCGCGGGCAAGGCCTATGCGTTTGAGCGCAATTATGACTGGGGTCCGGACAAGCGCCAGAACATATCGGGCCTGTCGCCCTATATTCGCCATCGGCTGATCACTGAGGCCGAGGTCTGCCGCGCCGTGCTAGATCAGCATTTGGAAAGCGAGGCGCGGGCCTTTTTGCATGAGGTGGCCTGGCGCACCTATTGGAAGGGCTGGCTGGAGCAAAGGCCCCAGGTCTGGCGCGACTATAGGCTGGCCGTGACCCGGCGGGTGCGGGCCATGGAAAAGTCACCAAGCCTTTTAGCGGCATTTGACGAGGCGGTGGATGGCCAGACCGGCATAGACTGTTTTGATGCCTGGACCCATGAGCTGCGCCAGACCGGCTATTTGCACAATCATGCGCGGATGTGGTTTGCCTCAATCTGGATCTTTTCGCTGCGTCTACCGTGGGAGCTGGGAGCCGACTTTTTCTTGCGCCACCTTGTCGATGGCGATGCGGCGTCCAATACCTTGTCTTGGCGCTGGGTTGCGGGCCTGCATACCCAAGGCAAGCACTATCTGGCCACGGTGGAGAATATCACCGCCTTTACCAGCGGCCGGTTTAACCCAAGGCGCAAATTTATCGATGATAATGCCAGGCCCTTGAACTGGGACGATGTTGGCGAGATCGAGCCTCTGGCCGCGCCCCCGGCCTATGACCCAGGCCTGCGCACCGGGGTCTTGCTGACCGATGAGGACCTGAACCCTGAGAGCTGGGCCTGGCGCCCGGGTGAAGTCGCCGCCGTTGCTGGCCTTGCCTCGGTTGATCTGCGCTCGCCGATTGATGCAGGCGAGCTTGCGCGCCGTTTTAGCCATGCGGCCCTCAGTGATGGCCTGAGCCGGGCGAGCGCCCTGTTTGGCCAGCCGACCCAGAGGCTGGACGATAGCGACTGGGTCAGCAGTCTTCAAGCCTGGGCCAAGGATAATGGGCTTGAGCAGATTGTCACCGCCCATGCGCCCCAAGGCCCGGTGGCCGAACGCCTGGCCGCCACCCGGCGCAAGCTGGAGCCCTTGGGCATCCAGATTGCCGAACTGACCCGCGCCTGGGACACCACAGCCTGGCCCCACGCCACCAAGGGCTTTTTCCAGTTCCGAGAGGTTATTCCGGCCTTGGTGAAACTGCCGTAAAGCGTAACTTGACAGTTTACGAAATTTGATCCACTCTAAGGCATGAAGATTAGGAACGTGGTCCATAAGGGCTTGCGTCGCCTCGTCGAGGACGATGATGCCAGCGCGGTCCCAGCCGCCGTTGCGGACAAGCTGCGGCGCATGATCTCTTTCCTGCAAGACATGCAGCAGACGCGCGAACTTTATGCTCTTTCGGGATGGAAGGCGCACGTTTTGACCGGCGAACGCATAGGCACTTGGAGCTTGTTTGTTACCAAAAACTGGCGACTGACGTTTCTGATCGATCAGGGTGAGATCGAGATCCTTGATCTCAATTTTGAAGACTATCACTAAGAGGCAGTCATGAGCACCAATCCCGGCATCCGCATGAAAATGCCGATCCATCCCGGCAGCTTTATCAAGCATGAGATTATTGATGCGGCTGGCCTATCCATCACTCATGCGGCCGCCATTTTGGGGGTAACGCGTCCGGCCCTGTCGGCGGTCTTGAACCAGCGCGCGGCCCTATCGCCGGAAATGGCCTTAAGGGTTGAAAAGGCCTTTGGCGTATCGATGGACACCTTGATGCGGATGCAAAATAGCCATGTCATTGCCAAGGCACGCGCGCAGGAGGCCGATATTGTCGTTGCCCGCTATGTCGCGCAAGACCTTGTCCCTGCGTCCTAGAATTACGTAAAGTCAGACAAGACGCCTAAGGAAGTTGGCCCTTGCCGCTTCAAGCCATTTGACGCGGCGCGTGCAAGGCGTAGTCTCAAACAAAACATTGATAACCTATCGGGAGGATAGGCAGCATGACCCCAGCCTATGGCGCACCCGCTGTGATGAACCTCTAGCCGCCAAACCCCTATTTTCTAAATCAGCCAAAGGATACCGCCATGCTCGATCCCTATTTTAAAGCCATGCTCGATGCCTCGGCCGAGGCCGGTGCGCCCGGTTTGGAAACCTTGCCGCCAGAAATGGCGCGCGAAGTCTATCGCACGCTTAAATTTGGCGATGAACCGCCCATGGGCCCGGTTGATAGCCGCGACTTCACCGTGCCGGGCTTGGCTGGGCCAATTCCAGTGCGGCACTATACGCCAGAGGGCGCGGCGGCTGTGACGCCGGGGATTGTTTTCTTCCATGGCGGCGGCTGGGTGATTGGCGATCTAGATACGCATGACGCGGTCTGTCGCCGCCTCGCGGACATGACCGGCTACAGGGTCTTGGCGGTCGATTATCGCCTGGCTCCAGAAAACCCCTTCCCAGCCTCGCATGATGATTGCCTGTCGGCCGCTGAATGGGCGTTTGAGCACGCCGCCGAGATCGGCATTGATCCCGCGCGCATTGCCACCTGCGGCGATTCTGCCGGGGGCAATCTGGCGGCTTCCGTAGCAATCAGCCTGCGCGATCATGGCAAGCATAGTCTGGCCATGCAGGTCCTGATGTATCCAGTTACGACCTTTACCGTCACCACCGAGTCCATGGACCGATTGTCCGAGGGCCATTTCCTGACCAAGGCGGGCATGATCTATTTCCGCGATGCCCTGTTTGGCGATGGCGGTCAGGTTGCAGATCCTCGGGTGTCGGTTCTTGATGTGACGGACCTATCTGGCCTTGCCCCAGCCTTTGTCTCGACGGCGGGCTATGACCCCTTGAGCGATGAGGGCGCGGCCTATGCCAAGGCGCTCGATGCTGCGGGCGTGTCGGTTGAGCACCATCATTATGAGGGCTTTATCCACGGCTTTTATAACCTAGCCGCCCTCGCACCTGCCGTTCTTCCCGCCTATGAGGACGTGACAAAGGCGCTTAAGGCGCGCTTGGGCTGATCTTTGCGTGCGCGCCTCACCCTCAAGCGAGGGGCGCACGTCCCGTCTTGGCCGATAGTTTCAATAGGCCAAACCCGACCAGGGCCGAAACCACGGACCCGGCAATGACGCCAAGGCGGATCTGGGACTGGACCAGGACCTGATCTGCGGGAAAGGCGAGGGCGCCGATAAACAGGCTCATGGTAAAGCCAATGCCGCATAAGGCACTGATCCCGGCTATATCGAGCCAGCTGGCCCCGTGCGGGCGGCGGCTTAAGCCTAGGCGTACGGCTAGCCAAACGGCAACGAATACGGCGATAGACTTGCCGACGAACAGGCCTGCGGCAATGCCCAGCGGCACAGGCGCGACCAGGTCGGCGGGCGCCAAGTCATTCAACTGAAAGCCCGCTGCGCTAAAGGCAAAGGCGGGCAATATGCCATAGGCGACATAGGCGTGAAGCTTGGCATTAAACAGGGTCAAGAGGCTGTCCTGGCCCAGTTGGCGCGGCTTGACCGGCACCAGCATGGCGCAGGCCACGCCCGCCAGCGAGGTATTGATCCCAGATTTTAGCGTAAAGGCCCAAACCACCAATAGGCCAGCGGCATAGAAGAGCAAAGGGGCCCGCTTCCAGCGCGCCAAAAGCGCAAGCCCCGCAAGCCCCGAGACGGCGCCCAGCACAGCGCCAAGCTTGATCTGGTTGGTGAACAGCACGGCAATCAGGGTCACGGCCCCCAGATCATCGACTATGGCCAAGGTCAGCAGAAAAAGCCGCAAGGACGGCGGCAGGCCCCTGCCGACCAGGGCCAAGATTGCAAGGGCAAAGGCAATATCGGTTGCGACCGGCACCGGCCAGCCGTGCATCGCCCCGCCGGGGAATAGATTAATCACCAGATAAACCAGGGCGGGTCCAATCATGCCGCCAAGCGCTGCCACCAAGGGCAAGGCCAGTTTGCGCGGGCTGGACAATTCACCCTTATAAACCTCGTATTTGATCTCTAGCCCCACGGCATAGAAAAAGACGGTCATGAGCCCGTCCTTGATCCATTTTTGCACCGATTTGGTCTCATTAAAGCTGCCCAAATGCAGGGTCAGGGGCGCATGGACCAGGTCCCAATAGGCCTGGGACAGGGCGCTATTGGCCGCGATCAAGGCCATGGTCGCCGCCAGGATCAGGACCATGCCCGCCCCGGTTTTCGTCTTCAGAAAGTCCAAACTCGGTCGGCGGGACAAGCGGGGGGCTCCTGACGGTGAAAAGGGCTTGGCAAGGACGTAATAGGCGCGAATGCCGTCCAATCTGTCTTGCCACAAAAGGGTCTTGGCGTCATCTGTCGGCTATGACCCACAGATTTAACACACTCGGCCTCGACTATCAGCCTGATCCGCGTTTTGCCGGTCTTGGTGGGGACTATGCCGATCCTGTGGCCCCGGTGGATTTTCCAAAATCGGTGATCCGGTTTCGCAATCAGGCGGCGGCGGGGACTGTCGGCTTAGCGGGGCTGTCGGAACCTGACTGGATTGCAGCGTTTGCGCGGTTTGAGCCCTTGCCCGGTAATCAGGCTGAGCCCCTGGCCATGCGTTATCATGGGCATCAATTTGGGGTCTATAATCCAGAGCTTGGGGATGGGCGCGGGTTCTTGTATGCCCAGCTGCGCGAGGTTGGAACCGGCCGTCTGCTGGATCTGGCAACCAAGGGCAGTGGTCGCACGCCCTGGTCTCGCTCGGGCGATGGGCGATTAACCCTTAAGGGCGGCATGCGTGAAGTGCTGGCGACGGCCATGCTGGAGGCCCAAGGCGTACCAACCTCACGCAGTTTCAGTCTGATTGAGACCGGCGAGCCGCTACAGCGCAATGATGAACCCAGTCCGACCCGTTCGGCCGTCCTGACCCGTCTGTCGCACAGCCATATTCGCTTTGGCACGTTTCAGCGCCATGCCTATCTGCAACGCCCCGACCTGATTGTTCGGCTGATTGACCATGTCGGCGAAATCTATGACCCGGCGATCTTGGCGGTCGAAGGCGATGGACCAAGGGCGCTGGCGTTTTTAGCGGGTGTCACGGCCCGGGCGGCGCATCTTGCCGCGCGCTGGATGGCGGCGGGCTTTGTGCATGGCGTGCTCAATACCGATAATATGAATATTACCGGCGAGAGTTTCGACTACGGTCCCTATCGGTTCTTGCCACGCAATGATCCCAATTTTGTCGCCGCCTATTTTGACCAGCAGGGGCTTTATCGGTTTGGCCGCCAGCCCCAAGCCGTGCTCTGGAATCTTAAACAACTGGCGGGCTGCCTGGTCGGGCTAGCCGCTGAGGCTGATCTTGCCGAGGTGCTCAACACCTATGCCGGGGCCTATCGCGAGGCCTTGTGTACGGCCATGTTTGCCCGGCTTGGGCTTAAGCGGCACGACGAGGCTGGCGATCTTGATCTGGTCAATACGGTGTTTCAGGCCCTTGGCGCAGGCGATGAAAGCCTGCGCTGGGAGCCGTTCTTTTTCGACTGGTTTGGCGGTCTAGCGTCCGAGGCGCGGGCCTTAGCGGGGCCACGCGGAATGCTCTATGCCAAGCCAGAGTTTGTTGCCCTTCGGCAAGCGTTTGGGGCGTTTGAGCCCGATCGGGCCGAGCGCTTGTCCCATGCCTATTTTGCTAAGCCAGAGCCGCAGGAACTGCTGATCGACGAGATTGAGCAGGTCTGGTCAAGCATCGCGCAACATGATGACTGGACGGCGTTTGAAGCTAAGCTCAATGCCATCGACCAGATGCGGGCCGCCTTGGCCTAGGCGACTGATTTTTGACCAGCGCTCGCCCGCTCAGCGCCGCGCCATTTTTGTACCTTGGTCACTTCTAGGCCATTAACGCCGAAATCGTCCATTAATGCGATCCAGCGATCCAGCTCTTCGGTCGATAATTCATAAGTCTTGCAGACATGCTCGCGGGTAAAGACTCCGGCAATAATGGTCGCCACGACGGCGGCCTTGCGTGCCCGATTCCAGCGCATAACCGGCATTTGCGGCGCGGCCTGACGAATGGCGTGGCGCTGCGCCTCTGACAACCCAGCGTCTTGCTCGGTGGTTTCATTGAATAGATAAACGACCGTATCAGTCATTATGCTTGCTCATTCTTTATTCGAAAGGATAACAAATTTAGACTTTGCTAGATCACCGTGAAAAATCACCGATTTCTGAACTTCACTAGGTGATTTTACTGTTGTTCCGATTCTCTTTGCTCATGTGCGGTGTTCACATAAACCGATAAAAATTTATATAGGTTTAATTATATTAATCTTTTAAAGTGCTTAAAGTTAATTACTATTTAAAGTAAGGTAATTCAGGAGCGGATTGAATATTCGGTATGCCGCGCCTTGTTGGTCATGGTTTCTATGGGTTTAAGGCTGTCCGATCGGGCGCGACCCAATTTCGTCTAGCCGCGACTGAAAACAGGGTTTCGCGGAGCCAATGGGTCAGGAGCCAATTGCTCTTGCCAAGGCTTGAGTCCATGATTTGGTTGAGAATAGTGTGCAGGGACATGTCGCTGGCGTGTCGAGCCAAGACGGCGCGGGTCGCAGTGATCGAGGCTAGGGTTATGGTCTCGTGATAACCGGAACTGTCTGAATTTTCTGTGCCTGTTGCCAGATTATAGGCCCTGATCAAGCCTGGCATGTCTTTTTCCGGGTTCAGGTCAGGCCGATAACGCAAGATCCATAATAGGGCTGCGAAATGGGCTGGATGGGTCCATTCGGCCTTGGGCAAATTCGCATTCAAAAAGCCCTTAGCGATATGCTCGACCTGAGCATCATTAATAAAGGCGGTGGACAAGATCGTCTCCTAGGTCGGCGGTTTTGCGCCCTCTGAGCCCAAATGGGTGCTCAAGCGCGCCATATTGCTGTAAGGGTTTGCAAGCCTTGCGCAAACCTTTTGGGAAGATTGATGGCCGATAGCCTAGACGTGATTGATCTTAATGCGTTGCGCGCGTTTGACGACATAATCGATGTCCGCAGTCCGGCTGAATTTGCGATCGACCACGTGCCCGGCGCGATCAATTTGCCGGTCTTAAGCAATGCCCAGCGTGCTGAGGTTGGCACCATCTATGTGCAGGGCTCACGCTTTCATGCCCGAAAGATTGGCGCGGCGCATGTGGCGCGCAATATTGCTCACCATCTTGAGACGACCCTAGCCGACCGCCCCGGCGGCTATGCGCCTTTGGTGTATTGCTGGCGCGGCGGACAGAGGTCAGGGTCCATGGCCACGGTCCTGCGCCAGGTCGGCTGGCGCACGACACTTATGACCGGCGGTTATAAGACCTGGCGGCGCTATGTGACGGACAGGCTATATGATCAGCCGCTTGGCCTTGAACTGGTTCTGCTCGACGGCAATACCGGCTCTGCCAAGACCGAGATTTTGGGCAGGGTGGCCAAGCGCGGTGTGCAGGTTTTGGACCTTGAAGGCTTGGCTGGGCATCGTGGCTCAGTGTTTGGGGCCATGCCGGGGCTCGATCAGCCAAGCCAAAAAATGTTCGAAAGCCGCCTCTTGCAGGCCCTGGCTATACTCGATCCGGCGCGTCCGGTGCTGGTCGAGGCCGAATCCAGCAAGATTGGCGACCGGATGGTGCCGCCCGCGCTTTGGCAAGTCATGCAGACCGCGCCGCGCATTGTTCTGGAGGTCGATGCGGCTGAGCGGGCGCGGTATCTGGTGGCGGCTTATGGCGAGGTTGTGCGTGATCCCGTCAGCATAGAGCGGGCCTTGAGCCGTCTGCCCGCCCTTTATGGCCACAAGACCTTGGCCGCCTGGCGTGAAATGGCACGGGTTGGGGCGTTTGAGGCCCTGGCCGAGGCCTTGATCGAGACCCATTACGACCCGGCCTATGGCCGCTCCAGCCGGCAGGATACGCGCCCTTGTCTGGCAAGTTTGAGCACCGCCGCGCTCAATGAGGACGGCCAAGAGCGTTTGGCCGATCAGATTGCGGCCTTGTTCGCTTCTAATCGGTAATAGTCAGGATTGGCGTTTCAGACGGTTCATCGGCTAGCGCGCCGATCACCCACAGGCCTAGGCCTTGATCCGAAAAAGCCTTGATCAAGCCCTGGACCGCCTCGGCAGGCACGGCGGCAACCAGACCGCCAGCTGTCTGGGGATCAAATAAGAGGTCAAAGCGCGGATCGGCCGGTACCGATGCGCTGGCCTTAAGGTCGCCCGCCAAACGTGAGGTCTCTGGAAAGATCGAGCTGTGAATGCCGGCCCGTGCAAGGTCAATCGCACCCTCAGCCCAGCCGATTTGGCTGAGGTCCAGGACCCCGGACAGGCCAGATGCGGCTAATAGGCCCTGCACATGCCCCGCCAGGCCAAACCCCGTAACATCGGTCATGGCATGGGCATGCTCGCGCAATAGGCGGCTGGCTTGGCCGCTTGAGACCAGCATTTGTTTAAGACTAGCCGCAACCCAGTGCCCCTTGGCAAGGCCCTGCATCTCAGCCGCCATAACTGTGCCAACACCAATCGGTTTGGTCAGGACCAGAACATCCCCGGGCCTTCCGCCGCCAAGGCCAAGCGGCCTTCGCCCCTGCATCAGGCCGGTTACGGACAGGCCAAGGGTCAGTTCCGCCCCCAGACTGGTATGGCCGCCAACCAGATCAGCGCCAGCGGCCTTAAGTCTGGCTTGAAACCCGGCCACGAGCTCGGCCACCGTGTCCGATTGTTTGGCCTTGGTCATGGGCGGCAGGATAATGCTGGCCAAGGCCGCCTGGGGCTCACCGCCCATGGCCCAGATATCGCCTAGGGCGTGATTAGCCGTAATCTGCGCCATCACAAAGGGATCAAGGCTAAAGGCGCGAAAATGGTCGCAGCTAAACACTTGGCTGTCGCCAGCGCCCCAGGCCAGAACGGCCGCATCATCGCCGCGCCCGGTCAGGACATCGGCTCTGGTCGGTGGTGCAAGATCAGCCAAGGCACTGGCCAGGGCCTCGGGTCCAACTTTCGAGCCGCAGCCGCCGCATAGGGGCTGAGCCGTTTCAGCCTCCGCGACCCCAAGCGCGACGGGGCCGGGTGCCATTTCTGGCGCGGCCATGGCGGGCAGGGTGCTGAGCATGGCCATAAACCGCTGATCAATCTGGTCCTTTAGTCGCCACAGCCCGGCGCCGCTGACACTAAGGCCCCACTTTTCCGCTACCGCCCCTTGTCCGCCCAGACTGACCAGTTTGAGATAATCGGTTTGTGGCCGAAAGGGCTTTAGGCGGCCTTTGGATAAGGCGGCGCGCAAATTGTGATACAGGACCGGGCCTTGGCGCACGGCAAACACGCCTGCTTTTGGCCGGGGACTGGTCGGCATATAGGCGGTATCGCCGACGGCAAATACAGTCTCATGGCTCAGGCTGCGCAAGGTTTGATCGATGCTGATAAAGCCATTGTGCAAGGCAAGGCCAGTTTGGCCAAGCCAGGCCGCGGGCCGTGCCCCAGCCACCGTAGCCATGAAATCGGCCTCTAGGGCCTGGCCAGTGGCGAGGTGCAGGCGCGGCCCCTCAATCGCGGTGACACGCGCACGGGTAAGAACCTCAATCCCGAGGTGAGAGAGGCCCAATACCATAGCCTTTCGAAGCGCGGGGGCAGAGTTGGCCAGCAGGTCTGGTTGCGCCTCAACCAGAGTGATCTTGATGGCACGCGGGTCAGGGCAGGTCTGTTTAAGTCGGTGGGCCATGGCCATGGCTAGCTCAACCCCGCCAAGACCGCCGCCAATCACCGCCACGCGCGGGGTCTTGGTGCCTGCAACGACGTCTGTGATAAACCCATCCCAGGCCTTGGCAAAGGCGCCCAGCGGCTTGGCCGGCCAAGCCTGGCCCGGATCAATCCCCGCTATCCCCGAGCCAATGCCGATATCGATCGAGACCAGATCAAAGGCGATGTCAGGCCGCGCAGCCATCTGAGCGCGGCCCTTGGCCAGGTCCAGCCCGACCACGCGGTCGAGCACCAGCCGCGCGCCTGCAAACCGGGCCAGCCTGACCAGATCAATCTCCAGAGCGTCCCTGTGATAATGTCCAGCGACAAGGCCTGGCAGCATGCCGGTATAGGGCGCAGTTGGATCTGGATTGACTAGCGTTAGGCGCGCGCCGGGCAGGGGCTTCATGCCCCACATTTTCAGGACAATGGCATGGGCATGGCCGCCGCCAATCAGCAGTAAATCGCGCGTAATCGGCACGGTCGCGCGCATGGTCTGTCCTCTTGTCTGGCCGCCAACCGTGACTGGTTTGGCGACCAAAGCGGCTTAGCTAGAAGACGATGGGCCTTAGCTTGTCAAGCCATGCCGGCCCCTAGTCTTCGCCTCTGGTTGCGTCTAGGACCAGACCGATTAGATAGCCGCCGAACAGTCCCATAAGCCCGGTAAAGCTCAATAGCTCTAGCGCTGTGATTATATCAAAGCGCAGGATGTGATAGGGCGGATCGATAAAGTGCAGCCGGAAAATGAAATCCATAAGCGGCTGTGCCCAGCCCACGGACACGCACATGACCCATACGGCATGGGCGGCAATCATCAGGACACAAAGGGCAATCCCCAAGCGTAAGGGTCTGTTGCGCGCCATATTTACCAAATCTCCACAGGACCGCGCCCCGGTTTTAACGGGGCGGGCTGTGTTTATCGGGCGAAATTGGCACAGGTTTCTATGATATATCTTGGTTTAGCCTCGCTTCACAAACGTCGTTTGGGCATTGGTGTATTCTAGAAGGCCCTCAAGCGCGCCTTCGCTGCCCAAGCCTGACTGCTTGTGACCGCCAAAGGCGGCGAGCGGCGATAAGTGCTGGGTCTCATTGATCCAGACCGTGCCGGTTTGGAGGCGCGAGCCGATCTCGAGGGCCTTGGCCGTATCCGCCGACCAGACCGAGGCGCCAAGGCCATATTCGCTGGCATTGGCGCGGCTGATGGCGTCTTCGATATTGTCGAATTTCAGCAGGGGCAGTACCGGCCCAAATTGTTCTTCCTGCACGATGCGGCTGCCTTCGGGCGGATTGTCGATAATGCTGATCGGCACGAAATAGCCGGGCGCATCGGCAACATCGCCGCCGAGGATGAAGTCATAGCCCTTGGCCTTGGCATCGGCGATTAAGTCCAGAACCCGCTCATATTGCGGCCGGTTCTGGATCGGGCCCAGCTGGGTGCCTTGTTCGGCCCCGTCGCCAATCTTGACGGTCTTGGCATAGTCGACCAGGGCGGCCTTGAGCGGCTCATAAATATCCTTGTGCACATACATGCGCTTGGTGGCGATACAGATCTGGCCCGTATTGCCAAAGGCGGCCCAGAACAGCTTTTCCGCCACATCCGCCACATCGACATCGGGCAGGACAATGGCGGCATCATTGCCGCCAAGCTCTAGGGTGACGCGCTTCAGGCTGGCCGCGGCTGAGGCCATGACCTTGCGACCGGTCTGGGTCGAGCCAGTAAAGCTGATCTTGTCTATGCCCGGATGGCTGGTCATCCAGGGGCCCAGCATGTCACCGCCGGTCACCACATTCAGCACGCCATCGGGCAGGACACCGCGCAAGATCTCGCCAATCTTCAGCGTGGTCAGGGGCGTAAAGGGCGAGGGCTTGAGCACGACCGTATTGCCCGCTAGCAGCGCAGGCGCGACCTTGAAAAAGGCCAGAATGACCGGGAAGTTCCAGGGCGCGATGGCCCCAACCACGCCGATGGGCACATGCCGGGTTTCGCCATAACGCTCTGGCGTATCCTCCACCACGGTGACAGGCAGTTCTAGGGTCGCGGCCTGTTGGCACCAGTGCGCGCCGCCCATGACATCGCCCTGGGCATTGACATGGGTCTTGCCCTGTTCGCGGGTCAAGAGCCGGTGCAGGCCATCCAGATTAGCCGCCAAGACCCCGGCAATCGAGGCGACCAGCTTTTGCCGATCGGCATAGGGGGTGACGGCCCAGGCGGGGAAGGCCGCGCGGGCAGCCGCCACGGCCTGGTCCAATTGCTCGGGCGAGCAGTCGGGGGCCTGGGCAAAGGCCTGTTCGGTGGCGGGGTTTAGGACCGGAAAGCTGGCAGCCCCGGCAACGGCCTTGCCGCCAATGGTCATGGTGAAGTCTGAATCAAACGTGGTCATGGCTCTGGCCTCAAGGCTGGGGGAGAAGCAGCACCACCTTGACGCAGTCGCCATGGTGCTGGGCGGCGATGGCCGCATTAATCTGATCAAATTCGAAGGTCTGGACAAGCTTTTCGAGCGGCAGACGGCCCGCGCGCCAATAGGCGATCAGTTCGGGGATAAAGACATCGGGGTCGCTATCGCCCTCAATAATGCCGCGCACAGTCTGGCCAAGGGTCAGAATACTGCCCAGATCGCCGGGCATGGGCGTTCCCGGCGCGGGAATACCGACTATGCCCAGCACCCCCTTGGGGGCAAGGGCCACGACACTGGCATTGAGCGTGTCGCCGCGCCCGGTTGTGTCAAAGGCATAGTCGGCGCCATTGGGCGCGATGGCACGCACGCTGGCGGCCAGGTCCGTCGTCGCCAGGGGATCGATCACATCGGTGGCGCCAAGGCTCAAGGCCAGGTCACGGCGACTGGCCATGGGCTCGACCACAATAATCTTGGCACAGCCCTGGATCACTGCGCCCATCACAGCCGAAAGGCCCACAGCCCCGCCGCCGGTGATCAGGACGGACGAGCCGGGCTTGGCCGCTAAAGCCTTGATAATGCCACCCGCCCCGGTCTGGACACCGCAGCCCAGCGGCGCGGCCAGTTCAAACGGAAGATCGTCCGGCAATCTGAGGACATTGCGCTGATAGGTCAGGGCATAGGTTGCAAACGAAGACTGGCCAAAAAAGTTTGACGAGACATCGACTGCGCCTTGATGAATGGCCTTGGACCCGTCGGGGCGCATGCCGATATAATTGAGCATGGGCATGGCATAGCAATAGGCCGGATCGCCACTGTCGCAGCGCGCGCACTGGCCGCAGGACCGGAAGGTGATGGCCACACGGTCACCGATCTTGACCTTGGTCACGTCGGCCCCAACCGCTTCGACGACCCCAGCGCCCTCATGGCCCAGGACGGCGGGCTGGGCTATGGCGGCCGTGTCCTTGAATACAAGATCGGTATGGCAAACCCCCACCGCGTGGATCCGCACCAGGATTTCGTCGGGGCGGGGGGCATCAAGCTCTACCGTCTCGAGGGTGAAATCAGCATTGGGGGCGCGGGCAACCGCAGCGAGGGCCTGGACCATTAGCGTTTCCTAATCCGAGTTCTTATTGTTGCGAAAGCGGTCTTTGCCGCCTTTTGTTACCGACCTTTAAACACGGGCGCGCGCTTCTCGACAAAGGCAAGAGACGCGGCCTTGTGGTCGTCGGTCATCATGGTGCGCACCATATGGATGGCCTCCATATCCAAGACCTCGGTCAAGGTGCCGCTTTCGGCCAGGCCAAGATTTTTCTTCATATAGCCAATGGCAGCGGTGGGCAGGCTGGCCAGGTGCTTGGCCATGGCCGCGGCCTCGGTGGCCAGCTCCGCCGCAGGCACGGCCTTGCTCACCACGCCAAGCCGGGCGGCTTCTGCGCCGCTAATCACATCCGCGGTGAAATAAAGCTCGCGCGCTTTTGCCGGTCCAACCAGCTTGCTCAGGAAATAGCTGCCGCCGTAATCGCCTGAAGCGCCAATCTTGGAAAAGGCGGTGGTCAGCTTGGCCTCATTGGCACAGATGCGCATATCGCAGGCCAGGGCGATGGACAGGCCCGCGCCGGCTGCAGCGCCGGGGATCACGGCCAGGGTTGGCTTTGGCATATCGTGCAAGATCTTGCTCAGATCCATGCCGTGACGCAGGCCATTGACCCGGTCTTCAAAGCTGGGCGGCACCGCGCCGGGGGCCTTGTCGGCGACAAAGCCCTTGACGTCACCACCCGCACAAAACGCGCCGCCTGCGCCCGTAATCACCACAAGCCGAACATTGGAATCCAGCGCCAGCCGTGCAGCAGCGGCCGAAAGGGCGCCCAGCATTTCGCCGGTCAAGGCATTGCGCGCTTCTGGGCGGTTCATGGTCAGGGTGGCAATGCCGTCTTCAAAGGTCTCGATCAATTGGTCGGTCATGATGTCCTCAAACAGTTGTTTGGCTGAGCATGGCCCGAAAATTCGCGGGCGTATAGGGGGGGCGCAAATGGGCGAGCCCGTCTTGCCAGCCTAGGGGATGATATTACGCATCGGTATGCTATGCAGACGCTGGATTTCTAGGCCTGGCTCTGAATTATGACGAATACGCCGCCCGTATCTACGCGCTCTGCCCGCACCCGCCAGGCTCTGATTGACGCCGGGCGGGGCCTGTTTGCAACCCGGCCTGTCGATGCTGTGCCGATTGATGATATTGTCCAGGCGGCCTGTGTCGCTAAGGGCAGTTTTTACAATCATTTCAACGATAAGGATGAGCTAGTCCGGGCGATTACCGGCCAGATCCGGCGCGATATTGAAACCGCGATTGCGTCTGCTAATGCCGATATCACCGACCCGGCCTTGCGCACTGTGCGCGGGCTTTGCGTCTATCTGGGCTATGCGGCGCGGCATCGCGAGCAAGCCGTCGCGCTTCTGCGGATCCAGGGCGGGCATACCTCGCTCAATGCGCCGCTCAATCGGGGGCTTGTCGACGATATCACATCTGGGCGCGAGACGGGCCGGTTTGACCTGGCCTCGGTTGAGGTCGGGGTTCTTATGGTTATGGGCCTGGCCCAGATTGCCCTGGCGCGGATTACAGAAGCGCTGCCCGGCACAGATCCTTCTCAGCTGGCCCAGCCCCTATGCGCTGTCCTACTGCGTGGCTTTGGCCTGGACCACGCTGAAGCCGATACGATCGCGGCTCAGGCCGCGCCGCTGGCCAGCACGGCCGTTTCGTAGGCCTGGCGTATGGCTTCTGGCTTTCCGGTACCAAACACATAGCGATCGGGCCGAACCAGCACAGCCTTGGCCGCATTGCGCTCCAGCCATTTGGACAGGGCGGGTGCGAACGGGGCAAGGTCGGGGCGTAATAAATCCTCCGGCGTGATCAACTAGGGCCCATCGCCCAAGACATCATCAAGCCTTAGGGTCTTACCGTCTTGATCGATAACCGGTTGAGGAAACAGCTCGCCCGCTGCGGCACTGCCCTTGAGAATACAGCCCGCGCTAAACGGATTGGAGCTAGGCGGCGGCAGGGCCGAGCCGCCCGCCGCCCTTTGCGCCAGCATGCCCGCATCGCGCTGGGCCGCCGCTTGCGGGTCCAGCGTACAGACCACCCGGCCCATGCCAATAGCCAAGCCGATCAGGGCGCGGACATGCGGATCGCGCTCGGGCTGATAGGTGTCCAGCAAGGCCGGATCGGCCCCATCCTTAATAACGGCCTTGAGCTTCCAGGCCAGATTGGCGGCGTCGCGCAGGCCCGAACATAGGCCTTGTCCGGCAAAGGGCGGCATCTGGTGGGCGCTGTCGCCAGCCAGCAAGACCCGGCCCCTGCGCCATTGATCAGGACCAGGCCATGGAAGCGATAGACGGCCTTGCGATCAATCTGGGCGCCCTTAGCGCAGTCCCAGCTTGTCAGCAGGTTTTGAATAAACGCGTCCTGGATCACCTCTTCGGGACGCTCGCCCGGCAGCAGCATGAATTCCCAGCGATGCCGTCCCGGCCCCATCAGCACACAGGTCGTTGGCCGGGCTGGATCGCAGATTTGCAGATTGACCTTGGGCATGAGGTCCGGGTCGGTCACGACCGCATCGATCACCAGCCAGGGCTCGTCAAATTCGAGATCCAGCAGCTTGATCCCGGCGGCTTCGCGCACGGGACTATGAGCGCCGTCGCAGCCGACGAGATATTGCGCACGGTGGGTGACCTCGCCCTCTGGCGTGTCAAAGCGGGCCACGACGCCGTCCCGGTCCTGGGCCAGGCCGGTGAACCGCCCATCAAGGCGCGTCTGGACCAAGGGGCTTTGATCCAGCTTGGCGCGCAGGGCGTGTTCAATGCCAGGCTGGTTAAACATATAGCCGCTGGCCCAGCCCGAGACAGTCCCGCCTGCAACCGACGGGAAACTCAATAGGAGCTGGTCATCGGCAGAGCGAAACTCATAGGCCGGTGCAGGGCGACTATGGCGCAGGGCTTCGTCGGCGAGGCCCATCTGCTGAAACAGGCGCATGATTTCATGGTCGAAATGGGCGGCGCGGGGCAGGGGATAGACGGCCGCGTCCTTATCAACCGCCAAGCTGCTGACCCCATATTGCGCCAATAGGGCGGCCAGGGCTGCGCCGACTGGGCCAAGGCCGACGATCAGAACCTCAGTGTCATCGCCCAGAGTATCCGCACCTTGGCCCATGATCAGGCCTCTGGCGCGCAGGTGTTTTCGATTGCGCCCAGGCCATCGATTTCAATCCGGACCTTGTCGCCCGATTTGAGGAACTTCATCGGCTTAAAGCCTGCTCCAACGCCGCCGGGTGTGCCCGTAAAGATCAAGTCCCCGGCTTCTAGCGTCATGGCCTGTGAAATGTGTTCGATCTGGTCCCAGAGATTGAAGACCAGGTTCTTGGTATTGGAGTTCTGGCGCATTTCGCCATTGACCAGGCCGCGAATGCCCAAGGCGTGGGGATCGGCAATCTCGTCGGCGGTGGTGATCCAGGGGCCAATTGGGGCATGGGTGTCAAAACTCTTGCCCAGCGACCATTGCGGCGTGCGGTGTTGCCAGGCGCGCTCGGTCACATCATCGCCGACGCAATAGCCAAACACACTCGCGGCTGCGCCAGCCTTGGAGATGTGACGTCCGCCCGTACCAATCACGGCCACAAGCTCGGCCTCATAGTCCACGGCTTGCGAGACCTTGGGAATCTGGATCGGGTCAAACGGGCCGGTGATTGAGGTCACGGCCTTGGTGAACCAAAGCTGGTGCTCGGGCGTGCCCAGATTGCTCTCGGCAATATGGTCGGCATAGTTCAGGCCAATCGCCATAATCTTGCCAGGGCGCTTGATCGGGGCCAGCAGCTTGACCGAATTTAGATCAATCGTGTCCTTGGCTTCATCCGAAATGCGTCGCACCTCGGCCTCGACCTGGGGCCAACGGGCGATCAGATCGATCATGTCCTTGGCCAGTTGTGGCGCGGCGCGAGACAGGCTGACCAATGTGTCGGCAGAGGTGACTAGGCCCAGTTCGTCGCCTTGGCCGGCGTTAAAGGTGGCAAGTTTCATGGCTTTGGACTCCGTTAAAGGCTGGGTGCGGGTTTAGCCCATAGTGGCCGGTGGGGCAGGTCCCCATTGGACGCCGAGCAGATCCTGTAGGGTAGCCATATTGGACCCGTCCTCGGTGGTGAAGAGATCGCCATCGGTCCAGTGTTCGAGGGTATGGCCCCAGGGGTCGCGCCAATAGTCAAACACCTGGCTGCCAAGAATATGACGGCCAACCCCCCATTCGGGCGTGCGCCCTGCGGCCTTTAGGGTCGCATGACCCGCCATCAGATCATCCAGATCAGCCACCTCAAACGCCGCATGATTAAAGCCGGGTCCATTTGGGCTCTGGATCAGGAATAGGGTGTGATGGTCGGTAGGCCGCGCGCCAAGATCGCAGCGCAAAAACGCGCCAATCGAAAATTCTGGGGCCAGGGCGATCTCGTCCGAGGTGATGAAGCCAAACCGGGCCTTGTACCAGGCCTCAGAGTCCCTAAAGTTCGAGACGTTCAAGACGCAGTGGCCCAGACGCATGACATGGGCTGGTCCTTGAGCGATACGCTTGGGGATGCGCACCCGCCCATAGCTATTGGTCGAATTGGTTGGCTGCGGCGCGGGCGCAGCTAGGGCCGGTGCCAGGGTCTGGCCCGCCACCACCTCGATCTGATGGCCATCAGGATCGGTCAGGGTCAGGACAAATCCGCCGCCCGGTGCGTCAAGCGGTGTAATGGGGCTGCCCTCGGCACTGGCTAGGGCCTCAAGGTCGGACACGCTGGCGGCCTGCAGGCCAAGGGCGGCAAAACCCGGCTCGCCGCGTTCTGTGACATGAACAAAGGGCGCGGGGCCTGTACCCCGTGCGAAAACCCGGTCCGGGCGCTCTTCGGCCACCACCAGACCAAAATCGGCCAGATAGGCCTTCATCAGGTCTAGGTCCGGGGCCCGGAACCGGACATAGGCCACATCCTCAATCTTGATTCCGGCCATGTCCGGGCTCCAATATGACTATTTAGTCAGATTGAACACTTGGCCGGAAAATACAAGTCAGATTCTGAGGTGGGGGACGAAGGTGGACGGACCCAAGGCCCGTCCACCGAGATTAGCTAGGCCAGACGCTGCAGGGCGCAGATCTTGTTGCCATCGGGGTCGCGCAGATAGGCAAGATAAAGCTTGCCCGAAGCGCCTTCGCGGATCCCCGGAGGATCTTCACAAGCTGTGCCACCATGGGCTAGGCCAGCCGCATGCCAGGCATCCGCCTGTTCGCCCGAAGTGCAGGCAAACCCGATCGTGCCGCCATTAGGGGCCGTCGCTGGTTTGCCATCGATGGGCAGGGACACGGAAAACACGCCGGTTGGCGTGAAATAGAAGATCCGGTGGCCATCAATACGGGCCTCCGGCACGCCGAGCGTGCCGAGCACGGCGTCATAAAACGTCTTGGCCTTTTCCAGATTATTGGTGCCGATCATGATGTGTGAAAACATTGGTGCTCCCTTTCGTTTTGGTAAGCCCCAGTTTCCGGCCTAGTGCGGCGCTTGTCGAGCCTTGGCGTGCAGAAAATCGGGGCCAGCAGAACTTGTTGCTGTATTCGGGCCCGCTCCCGCCCGCATCGCGGCCTTGGTCTGCGATGCGCTCGCCTTGAGTTGGGACGGCACTTATCCGAAACGGTCCCGCCCTATGCCCGCATAATCGCGGATGCACCCAGCTTGCCGGTGATTTTTTAGGGCTTATGCTTGCTCAGTTTTCCAACACCTTCAAACATCGAAATTGGGCCAGTCAGACGCAGGCAGATCGCTCTGATACTGCCTAATTCTGCAATATCCCGATTGTTTGGTTGGCAAAGCGCAATCGTTCACTCATGACCGTCATGACATAGGTTAGCAAGGCTTGCGTCAAGGCCGGGTGCTCGGACGTAATCCGGTCATAGGATTCGGCGCTGAGCTCGTATAGCAAGCTGTTCGCCTCCGCCACAATATTGGCGCTGCGGGGTTGCTGGGTAAGCAGGCCCATTTCGCCTATGGTTGTATGCTGACCAAGGCTACGGACGCGAATTTGGCTGTGCGGACCGACGGACACAACGACCCCGATCCGGCCCTCCATAATGAAGTGCATGCTGTCGGAAGGCGCGCCCTGTCTAGCAATCAATGCGCCCTCCGCCACATCGATCTTCTTGCAGTGCTCGGCTAGGGTTTCGGCATATTCGCGGTTCTGAAGCGCCATCTCAAGCCATTCGATAAAGGTCTCACGTTGGTGAGCATTTTCGATTTTGTCCTCGATTATGACGTTTTCACAACTCTCCAGCGCATGGTGAAGATCATTACTAAGAATTACGTCGTCTCCGAGAAGGCCGCCCACCTTGAAAGCTTTTCGCACATCGCTACTCATATTGACGAGCACCAGCGACGCGTTGTTTTTTCCTGCCAGCAACTTGATCTGGTTAAAGCTATGTATGGCCGAAGAATCGATGCCGGTTACCAGGCGGAAATCAAATACTAGGAAGCGGCAGCCGGTTTTCTTTGCAATCAGTTGTTTGATATGTTGGTACAATGAATTCGCCGACCCAAAGTACAAATAGCTCTGCAGCGCCATGCCCTGGATGTTGCTGCCATTATCGTTCAAGACCACCAGGTCGCGCTTGCTGCGATCGAGCAATGAGCGATAACTGCCACCGTCAAAGCTGAACTTGATCGCATTTACGCGGCTGGCGCTGAAGGCGAAGGTCGCGCAACCGGTGACGATCCCGAACAGCACACCGTAAACGAACCCCCAGAAAAATATAACGGCGACAATGGCGAGCAGCGACAGATAATCTACCAGCATCAAGCGGCGAGACGATTGCACCAGCCACTTGTACAACAAATCGAGCCCCATAAAGAGCAGCAGGCCGCCTAGGACGCTTTTCGGAATAAAAGAAAGAAAGGCGGGATCGACGATCAACATCAAGGCGGCAATCACCGCGACCGACATGCCGGCCAGACGCCCTCTAGCCCCTGCGCTATAGGCCAGCGTCGTTCGGCTAAGCGACATGCAACTGACATACCCTCCCAAGGCGCCCGAAACGAGATTGGCCACACCGAGTGCCTTTAGTTCTTGATCCAGATCCGCCTCGCGCTCAGCGGTGAGTTCGATACCGGCTGTATTCAATAGCGTACTAATGGTGGTCACAAAGACGACTGCGAGCATGTTGCCGAGCAAGGAGGGCATGCTCGCCCATGGGAAGTTGGTCAGCGCTTGAGCCGTCCACGGAATATTAATGCCTACGCTTGTCTGACTCGCAAACGTCCAGCCCGCTTGTTGTGCATCAGAAATCGGCACCGACCCGAGTGCTAGAACAGCATAAAACAGGATGACTGCACCAGCCAGTACCGCCGGGATTGTGAGCGCGCCTTTAAATCTCGAGCGCGCCCAGAACAGGGAGGCAGCAATGACCAGGCCTGCCAGTATCATGAAAGGGTTTTGTTGCGTGGTCAGCTCGCCGATATTGGTCAATGTCAGCTTATGTCCGGTCATGACCTGGACTGATCCCTCAACGAGTAACAAACCCGTTGCGCCAAGGAAGCCACCAATGACGGGATAAGGCACAAACCGGATTGCCCGACCCGCGCGCGCGCGCCCCAGACCGAACAGGAACAGGCCGGACAATAAGCTGCCCATTGCGATGATCAACACGGCTGGCCCAACCAGCGCGGCGCCACCGTCAGCAATCATATGGTGCGCCAGTGCGCCCGAAAGGGCTGCGGTCACTGCCGAGGTCGAAGAATCAGGCCCGCTAATCATGAACGGGATCGAGGAGCGCAATGACACGATTAGCGCGGCTACCGCCGTTGTCAAAAATGTCGCCGCAAGACCAAATGAAAGCCCCGGCGCCAAAGGCCCTGAAAAGATCAGGGCGGCATAAGAGATTCCATATAGTACAGTGATTATTCCGCAAATTAAACCAGACAAAGCATCTGCCGGTCCGCCCAATTCGGATAAATGCCTATGTATAAATCTGCTTTTTGGTCGATCGCGGGCATCTGCTAAAGCTGAGGAGCGATCGTTTTCAATGCCAACCGCGTCACTCATGCAATAAAATACTCATTGGTTGATCGCCACTGCGCCGCGCGCATTTATACCGAAAAGACCTTTAAGTAAATTTTGTGAATTTCTAGTGACGGTAAAATTTCGGCGCGCCGGGATTGGCCTTGGCCGGGGCAACGTCCGGACCTTAGCGAGCTGATCATCGCCTGCTCAAATGACGGGGCTGTTGCGGATGGGTGTCTCTGAGCAAAGTTAATTTTACGTAGTGGGCCAGATAATACCAGCTCAGGGAGGTCATTGATCACCGCTGCCCAATTGGCGCCTATAAAGGTCCAGTATCTCAGCTTCGAAACAGACAAATGTGATCGAGAGCCCTGGCCGATCAGCGCGCATGGCGGCGGCCGCCGCGATCTGGGTCGCAAGGTCGGGCGGGAAATGGTGAACGCCAGTGCTGATGGAAGGTATGGCTACACTGGCCGCGCTGCAATCGGCCAGACAGTGGAAAATGCGCGCGTAACAGTCTTTCAGTAGTTCCAGTTCTCTGCGACCGCCCCCTAGCCACCGAGGGCCTACGGCATGGATCACATAACGAGCCTTAAGATTGAAACCGGGCGTGATGACGGCCTCACCAACAGCAATCGGCCCGATGACCCGACAAGCCGCTTCAAGCTCTTGCCCAGCCGCTGCATGAATGGCGCCGCAGACACCGCCGCCCGCCCATAGGGACGGGTTTGCTGAATTGACGATCGCATCGTCAAGACGCTGGGTAATATCTCCCATTACTGCTGACACGGGCACGGATTAGTCTCCTGTTGCAGATGGCAGATCGTGAACGGCGTCGGGTGCAAGGTCGCATCGATTTCGCCTAGCAAGTCCTGTTCATTGAACCATAATACTTAGTGTGATATCGAGGTGCCTGCTCTTGGTCAGAATGCCGAAAACCCGCATATATAAGAACCGCTGGTTTGCCAAATATGCAAGCCGTGAAGGGATTAGTGATGCGGCGCTCATGTCTGCGGTCGAGCAGGCCAATAGCGGCCTTGTCGATGCCGATCTCGGTGGCGGCCTGATCAAGCAGCGCGTCGCGCGTGATGGGGGAGGCAAGTCCGGCGGTTATCGTACGCTGGTTTTCTTCCGCCATGAGGAGATGGCTGTATTCGCCTTTGGCTTTGCCAAAAGCAGCAAGGCCAACCTCAATGCGGTTGAGTTGCGGGTCTATAAGTTGGCTGCCAAGATCGTGCTCGCGTTGACACAGGCGCAGCTTGATACTGAGGTTGACGAAGGAAGATTGTTTGAGGTGAATGACGATGCCCAAGACCTATAAGAGCGAGGCGCTTGCCGCCGTCCACGAGATGATGGAAGGGCTCCATGGCGCAGGCGCCATCGACAAGCAAACCCTACGCGAGTTTGACGAGGCTTGCCTTGCCCCCGCGACACGGCTCACGGCCGAAGAGATCAAGGCCATACGCGATGCGCAAAAGGTCTCACAGCCGGTTTTTGCGCGCTATCTAAACGTGTCCAAGAATTTGGTGTCCGACTGGGAGCGCGGCAAGAAACGGCCAGGGGGACCAGCCTTGCGGCTGCTTTCAATCATCCAGCGCAAGGGCCTTGAGGCCGTAGCCTAAACGCCTGCGACCCACCCGCGACAAACCCGCAATCTAGTGTTCGAGATCTGTCTCGCAGGTTGCGCACATGAGGGCAGCGTTTGGGTCGGCCCAGGCCCGGGCTGAGCATGAGGGGCAGACGTAGCGTAGGCGTTTTGGGGCTTTTCGGCGGGCGGGCGGGTCGATGAAAGCTGGGTTTGGGGCGAGGGCCTCAGAGAGGCTGGCTGTGGGCGCGGGCGACAGGTCCAAAAGGTGCTGTCAGACCAATGCGAAAGTGTCTCCGCTTTGCGGAGCAAGGGCAGGGTGCTTCTGGCCTCAGGCCATGAGCAACTTCCACTCAGCCAGGGCGGCGGAGCGTAGGTCTTTGTAGTTCTGCCGGGTGTTTAGGTGGCGATCCTGGTTAAAGTGATTGTGAACCGAGCAGTGTACCGAGGCGAATTTCTGAAGGGTTTTCATCCGCCGGAAACGGAGCATGGCTCGCTCTCGTCGTCGGAAGGGTAGGTGTGAATTCTCCACTCGGTTGTTCAACCGACGTCCTTTCACCCGCTTCTCCAGCGCCCCGACTTCTCTCAGCGCTGCCGGGTAGGACTTCAGACCGTCGGTTACGATCACCTCGGGCGAGCGGTGTCGTTTCATGGCTTTCTTGATGAATTTCAATGCTGCGGCCTTGTCTCGGGTCTTGGTGACATAGGATTCCAGCACCTCGCCCTCATGGTCGACGGCGCGCCATAGATAGTGTGTCTGGCCGTTGATCTTCACGAAAACCTCGTCGAGGTGCCAACGCCAGTGCGTGAACGCCCGCATCCGATCGACCCGTTTGCGGCGGATCTCAGCGGCGAACATTGGCCCGAACCGGTTCCACCAGAACCGCACGGTCTCGTGGCAGATGTCGATGCCGCGCTCGGCCAGGAGGTCCTCAACGTTTCGCAGCGACAGGGGGTATTTCACGTACATCATGACCACGAGCCGGATGATCTCGGGCGACGAATTGAAATACCGGAATGGGCTTTTGGGCTGGGTCATCGCAGCCAGATTACGCCGCTACTGGGCGGCGTCAATTTTGCTCTGACAACACCGTTCAGGGAGATAGGCGACACCGCACCTCGCGGTCCCGTCGGGCAAGGCGCAAAAAGGCCTGGCGAAGCATCAACTTAACGCCGCCGCACCTTGCGCCTTTTATGCCAGAAGCCAAAAACCCATCAGCCCCCCCAAAAGCAGTTGAGGCCTCAGTCAGATCTTGGCTTCCTCTTTGATAGGAATGCAAAAAATCCAAATGCTAGCGCCGTAATTGGGGACAACATGAGGTATGTCTTGGAGTCACTCCGGAATTCGGGGCTATTTATATAGCCGGGGCCATTTATAATCGCATTAGCGACAACTATACAGATTGCAACCAGTATAGTTGTTCCTACACCGTAAATTATGCTGGTCAGGAGTTTTCGGAGAATTGATGGTTGATTCTTTAGTGGCATTGCTGAGTGCCTCCACTGCACTTAGGTGCTGTAGCTTCCTTGGCCCCAGTT
>CANGCO010000019.1 GCA_947452365.1 Caulobacteraceae bacterium | reverse complement strand
TGCAGGTGCTGGACCGCGGCCGTTTGCACATTGCCTCAGTCTGTGTTGGCGTCGCTGAGCGTCTGATCAAGGACTGCGTGGCCTATGCCGCTGAGCGCAAGCAATTTGGCCAGCCGATCGCTAATTTTCAGCTTGTTCAGGGCATGATTGCCGATTGCAAGACCGAGGCCTTGGCCGCGCGCGCGCTGGTTATGGACTCGGCCCGCCAGCGCGATGCCGGGGCCAATGTCACGCTAGAAGCGGCCGCAGCCAAGTATTATGCCTCGGAAATGGTCGGACGCGTGGCCGACAAGGCCGTGCAGATCTTTGGCGGTGCGGGCTATGTGGCTGATTATGGCATTGAGCGGCTTTACCGCGATGTGCGCATCTTCCGCATTTATGAAGGCACCAGCCAGATTCAGCAGGTCATTATTGCCCGCGAAACCATGAAGCGCGGCGGCTAGTCCGCTAGGGTCGGCAGTCTCAGCCGGTAAACGCCCTTAAAGGCGCTGGGATCAGCCGTCTTGCCATGGCGGGTGATTTCCAGCCTGCCTTGGCGGGCTAGGCCCACGGCGGTGGCGCGAACCTGACCAAGGGCGCGCCGCCAGCCTTCGGGGTCCAGGGCCTTGGCCACAGCGGCCGGGTCTATGCTCTTGCCCGCGGGCACGAGGGCCAGTTGGGCAAACATGATATCTTCTATGGGTGAGCGCATCAGATTGGGCGGGGTCTGGATAGGCTCAATCGGATCGGTCACAGCATAAAATCCTTATGGAAGCTGGACGGCCATCCGAACACCAATGACCAGGGCGTCATTGAGTGTCCGGTCACCGCCGGGATGGATGATATATTGCAGGTCGGGCTGAATGGCCAAGCGATCACTCAACTGGATGGCATAGGTCAGCTCCAGCGCCGTCTCGGCCAAACCCAGATGCGGGTCAGCTTGGCGGCTGCCTGAACTCAAACGGGCATGGGCTATGGCCAGGCCCAGCAGGTCATCGGGCCTGCCAGACAATACGCCCTGGCGGACAAGGCCTGCCCCAAAATACTGCGACAGGCTCGAGGCCTTGGGCTCGACCAGGCCTAGTCGAAACCAGCCCCGGGTCTGATCAAGGCCCGGGACTGCCCCTTCCAAGATGGCATAAGCCCCGGTCTGGCCGGACACCGTTTCCGACAGGCGCGGGTCAGAGGCTGTAAGCTTGGCCGAATTGTGCCAAACGCCAATGGCCAGACGCGTGTCCTTGACCAAGGTCCAGTCTGCTTGACCAATCGCCATAAGGCCATCACGGCTATCATGGCCAAGGGCTGCAAAGGCATGGGCATGGTCAAGGTCGCGCGGGACGCCATTATAGACGCCGAACTGTAGGTTAAGGTCTGGCCTTGGCCGTGCCTGGACCAATAGGCCCGCCGTGCCGAGCGGCCATACCGGACCCCCTGCCAGACCACTGCCGGAGATTTCAGGTCCGACCCCGTGCGCACTATTGATAAACAGGCTGGCCGTGTCATTCGTATCGAAATCGGCATTGAGATCCAGAATACCCGCCTTGATGGACGCGTCCTGGCCAAGGGCTTGCCTTAGCCAGGCCTGATAGAGGTGAAGCGCGCCATCATTTTCAATATTGCTGGCGGTCTGGATGTCGCCAATCTGTGCGCTCAGACTTTTACCATTTGTGGCGACTAGACTTATTTCACCACTAAAACCCCTGTGTCCCAGCGCCGCCCCGTCGAGCCCAAGCGTCGCATCCGCCATGGTCAGGGCCACGGTGCCGGTCGATAGACCCCCTTGGACAGTGCGCCAAGCCTCTGCCGTGGCACTGGCTGTAAAGCTTAAGGCCCGCTCGCCTTGTTCGGCCAAGGCCGGGCTCGCGATTAACAGGGCAATACTGCCCAAGACGGTCGTTAGAGCAATTTTCATGGCGCCCCTGGATGGTTAAGGAGTTCAGTTGCCGCTAAAATAGCAATAACTATTGAAAATACGCTTAATTTAATTCTTTGTTTTTGTTAACTATAATGAGCTTGGCCCGATATTTACAACGGGATAGGTACCAGTCTTGCCTCGCCCATATCCAAATCTAGACCAAGTGTGTCGCCAGGCCGCGCCGACAGGTTAGGCGGGGCATAGGCTTGTATAATGATCGGTGTTTGACCGGTCTGTTGAACCTCTAGGGTCAGATGGGTCTTGGCACCGGCAAAGCGGCTAAGGACGATCTTGGCTGAAATGCCGGTATCGCTCACCCTAACCGCTTCTGGGCGAAACAAGAGTTTGGCCGGACCGGGGGCAACCCCATTTGCCGCCAAGTGTCCAAACACGCAGTCCATGCCTTGGTGCGTTGCCAAAACATCAAGCGCATTGATCGGGCCAAGCAGTTGGGCGGCGGGTAACGATACTGGATCTTGGTAGCAATCTTTTGGCGTCCCGGTCTGTAAGATCTGGCCTTCGCGCATCAGGGCGAGGTCATCGGCCATCATCAGGGATTCTTCCGCATCATGAGTGACGATCAGGGCCGTGGTGCCTGCGGCGCGCAGGGCGGCCAAGGTTGCGTCGCGCACCTCGGTCTTCAAATAGCTGTCCAGCCCCGAAAAGGGCTCATCAAGCAAGATCAGGGCGGGCCGTCTGGCGAGGGCGCGGGCCAGGGCAATGCGCTGTTGCTCACCGCCAGACAGGGCCTGGGGAAAGGCCTTGGCGCGGCCTAATAATTGCACGCGCGCCAACTGCTCGGTGACGCGCAGGCGGCGTTCCTTGGCATCCAGATGGGTTAGACCAAAGCCAATATTGTCCTCGACGCTCAAATGCGGGAACAGGGCATAGTCTTGGAACACAAAGCCAATATCGCGGTGCTCGGGCGCCAGATGCACGCCGGGGCCGGACAAGGTTCGGCCCGAAGAAATTGTGCCGCCATCTATGGGTTCGAGCCCGGCAATCAGGCGCAAAAGCGTGCTCTTGCCGCAGCCTGAAGGCCCCAACAGACAGGTGATCTTGCCCGCCTCGAGTGTCAGGCTGACCCCGTCGACGGCCGCCTTGCCATGATAGAGGCGGCGGACCTTGGCTAGGCTTAGGGCGAGGGTCAAAGGCTTTGGTCTCCAGGCCGCGAGCGCATAATTTGGCGCGAGAGCAGGATGATGGGCAGGCAGGCCGCAAGCACAATCATTAGGCTTGGCCAGGCCGCCTGGGCTAGGCGTTCATCCGAGGCATAGCGGTCTGCAAGTACGGCTAGGGTGTCAAAATTAAACGGCCGCAGGATCAAGGTGGCGGGCAGCTCCTTCATCACATCGACAAAGACCAGCAAGGCGGCGGTCCAGAGCGCGCCCTTGGCAATTGGGATATGGATGCGGCGCAGGGCCCCGGCCTCGGTCTCGCCAAGGGTGCGGGCGGCGCGGCCCATGGCGGGGGTGACACGCGCAAGGCCCGCCTCAATCGGGCCAAGCGCCGAGGCCATTAGCCGGGCGGAATAGGCGAGGACCAGCACGCCAAGCGCCAAGCCAATGCCCAGACCAAGGTTTGGGTTCAGGCCAAGGCTGCGCCAGACTAGGCTTGCCGGGGCCAGTAGGCCCACCGCCATGACCGCACCGGGCGTGGCATAGCCAAGGCTGGCAATGCGCTTGGCCCACTGGCCGTTTTGCGCACCAAACGCAATCAGGCCTGCAAGGCCGACCGTGACCATAGCGCCGGTTGCGGCCAAACCAAACGATACCAGGGCTGCGTGCAGCAAGCGATCCGCTTCTGGCAGGGCGGACAGGGCGCGATAGCCCAGCCATCCGGCGGGGATCAAGAGGCCAAAACTGATGAGGGCAAGGCAATAGGCTGCGGCGGCTAGCCCTGCCTTGCCGGTCAGGGCAACCGGCTCCAAGGGCCGCCAACGGGCGCTCGATGCGCCATAGGCCTGGCCTTGGCGCCCACTGCGCTCAATCCAGAGCAATAGGCCTGCCGCGACCAAGAGCATGAGCGAAAGGCGTGCCGCCGACCCTGGCGCACCATAGGCTGACCAGGCGCGAACCACGCCCGTGGTCAGGGTCTGGACGCCGAGAAAATTCACTGCGCCATAATCGGCAAATACTTCCATTAGGGCGAGCGCTGCGCCAGCCGCAATGGCAGGCCGGGCCAGAGGCAGCGCGACACGTGTAAAGCAGGTCCAGGGCGTGCAGCCCAGGGTGCGGCCAGCCTCTAAGGCACAAACCGATTGGCTAACAAAGGCGGCCCGCGCGGTCAGATAGACATAAGGATAAAAGGCCATGGATAGGACAAGGGCTGCGCCCACCAGGCTGCGCATATCCAAAAAGCCAAAATCTTGACCGGTCAGGCCGCGCAAGGTGCTGCGAATGGGCCCTGCAACATCAAACAGATCGGCATAGGCATAGGCCAGCACAAAGGCGGGCGCAGCCAGCGGCAGGGCCAGGGCCCAGCTAAACAGGTTCCGGCCGGGAAACCGGTACATGACGACCAGCCAGGCTGCTGTGGTGCCCAGCACAATAACGGCGGTGGCCGTCAGCCCGCCGAGCAGGGCAGTATTGGCCGCATATCGCCCGATAGCGCTCAGGGGCAAGGCAGCGCTAGCCGGGCGGGTTAGGGCGAGCCAGACTATGGACAGAAGCGGCAGGATCGCTAGGGCCGCCGCGAGCCAGGCCCCGACCTTTAGGGCCGAAGGTCCCTCATGGTGACGTGCGCGGATACGGACAGGCAAGGCGAGATCGGTCACCTAGCGCCAGCCAGCCTTGTCATAGACGCCTTGGGCCTGGGCCTGTCTTTGGCCATAGATGGTCACTGGCATGGGGTCGGGCTTAAACTTCGAATAGGCTGCGACGTCCGGGGGTGAAGGCAGGCCCTCAACGGCGGGATATTCATGATTGGCACCGGCAAGTATCGCCTGGGCCTCATCACTGGCCAGAAACTCCAAAAACTTGATCGCAGCCGCCTTGTTGGGCGCATGCGCGGCCAATCCGCCGCCAGAAATATTCACATGCGTGCCGACCCCGTCCTGTTCTGGAAAGGACAGGCCCACCCGCGCGGCGGCGGCCTTGTCCGAAGCATCGGGCGAGGCGGCGAGCCGCAGGTAATAATAGGTGTTGGTCAGGGCGATCTGACAGGCGCCAGCCTCGACCGCTCGGATCTGGTCAATATCGCCGCCTTGCGGTGCGCGGGCCATATTGGCGACCACGCCCTTGGCCCAGATCAAGGCCTTAGGCTCGCCCCAATGCTCGATCAGGGCCGCCATCAGAGACAGATTATAGACATTGTCCGATGAGCGGACGCACACCTTGCCCTTAAAGCGCGGTCCTGCAATCTGGTCATAATGCGCAACCTCTTCAGGCTTAACGGCGGCCTTGTCATAGGCAATCACCCGTGCCCGGCGCGAAAAGCCCCACCACTGGCCCTTTGGATCGCGCAAGGCCAGCGGGATGCGGGCGGCGAGTGTGGGCGTGGACAGGGGCTGGAACAGGCCCGCCGCTTCAGCGCGCCATAGCGCGCCGGCATCGGCCATTAGGATGACATCGGCGGGAGAGGCCTCGCCCTCGGCCTTGGTGCGCTCGATCAATTGGTCCGGTTGCATTTCCAGCCGATTGACCTTGATCCCTGTGGCCTTGGTAAAGGCGGCATAGAGCTGCAGATCGGCGTCATAATGCCTGGCCGTATAGAGATTGATCTCGCCAGCGCTTGGCCCTGCATTGGGCCCGGCATTGGACGCAGCCTGCTTGGCCGGGCTGCAAGCCGCCAATGCCGTCACAGACAGGGCGATCGTCAAAAGAAAAGACAGGCGCGACATAGAACCAAACCTCACCAACCGGGCGCAAAGACTATGCCGGGGAGACGGTCACTGCCATAGTTGCGAATGCTTCGCAATAATAAAAACGGTCGGGGTTGGATATGTCGCGGCGGCCTAACGCAAAAATCCGGCCTCAGCGAAATCGACCATGCGTGCGATCAGGCGCTCAATCTCATATTCTCGGGTCAGGCCCTCAGACAGGGTGCTCAGGCGGTCGAGCTCGGCAAAGCGGTTATTGTGCACCAGGGCTAGGCTGAAATGCAGCCGCCAATACACGTCTTCTGGCGCAAGATTGGGACAGGCGACCAAGAGCGCGTCCGAAAAGCGCCGCAGGTGGGATACGTCGGAGCGTAGAACATCGCGCATCTGGTCTGTGCCTTCGCTGCGGGCGCGGATCAGGAACTGGACCGAGACCAGGCGTTCGCCCTTGGGGTCCATCCACAAGACCGGTGGTGCAATCAAGGCCTGCAATATGGCCCGCACCGGCGGTTTTCCCGCATGGGTGCTATTGGCCTCGTGCAGCATCTTGGCGCGTAGGCGGTTTAACTCGGCCGTGCGGCGATTGAATATATCAAACAGCAGCGCGTCTTTAGAGCCGAAATGATAATTGATCGAGGCCAGATTGACCCCGGCCTCAGCGGTAATGTCGCGCACCGATACGCCCTGAAAGCCATGCAGGGCAAACAGGCGCTCAGCCGCGACAAACACCAGATTGCGCGTGGCGGCCGCTTCAGTCTCATTCAGGGGCAAGGGCTCGGCCGTATCTTGGCCGTCCATATCCTCTGGCTTAAAGCCTTGGCTCATCCGCGAACCAATTCCCTCATCGCCCTGTCCAGACCCTCAATCGTTAAGGGGAACATCCGGTCACTGACCAATTGCTTCATCACCCCGACCGAAGGCGTATAATCCCAATGCCGCTCAGCGGTGGGGTTAAGCCAGACCGTGCTTGGATAAATCTGCGTCACCCGGTCAAGCCAGACCGCGCCGGCCTCTTCATTCCAGTGCTCGACCGAGCCACCGGGATAGGTGATTTCATAGGGGCTCATGGTCGCATCGCCGACGAATATGACCTTATAGTCGTGGCCGTATTTATGCAGCACGTCCCAGGTATTGAGCTTTTCGGTGTGGCGGCGATGATTGTCCTTCCAGACCGACTCATAGAGGCAGTTGTGGAAATAGAAGAATTCTAGGTTTTTAAACTCGGTACGGGCGGCGCTGAACAGCTCCTCACACAGCTTGATATGGCTGTCCATTGAGCCGCCAATATCGAAAAATACCAGCAGCTTGATGGCATTGCGCCGTTCTGGGCGCATGATCAGGTCCAGATAGCCCTTGTTCGAGGTTTCCTTGATGGTGCCATCGAGATCAAGCTCATCCGCCGCGCCCTGGCGGGCAAATTTGCGTAGGCGACGCAGGGCGACCTTGATATTGCGGGTGCCGAGTTCAACCGTATCATCGAGATTCTTGTATTCGCGCTTGTCCCAGACCTTGACCGCGCGGCCATGGCGGCCCTTGTCCTGGCCGATCCGCACGCCTTCGGGATTATAGCCATTGGCGCCAAAGGGCGAGGTGCCGCCCGTGCCGATCCATTTATTGCCGCCTTCGTGGCGCTCTTTTTGTTCCTTGAGCCGCTCTTGCAGCGTTTCCATCAGTTTTTCAAACCCGCCCAGCGCCTCAATTTCGGCCTTTTCCTCATCGGTGAGGAATTTTTCGGTCAGGAGCTTGAGCCATTCGGCCGGAATCTCGGCCATGCCGTCATCATCGACCTTTTCCAGGCCCTTAAAGACACTGCCAAAAATACGATCAAACTTGTCAAGATTCTTCTCGTCCTTGATCAGGGCAGCGCGCGACAGGAAATAGAAATCCTCGACCGTACGATCGATGACCTCCTTATCCATGGCCTCCATGAGCATCAGATACTCTTTGAGGGACACCGGAACACGAGCCTGACGCAGCTCGGAAAAAAATCGCATAAACATGGACGGGCTCTGGGCAGATTTTTGAACGGGGACCGGACGGTTTCGAACGCTTGTTTGGACCACAGAATGAGCCCGCAGGCCGCCAGTGTCCAGTACCCCTATGCGGATTGGTTCGAGACCTGTTTCAACTTGCGCCAGACCGTCATGCGCGACACGCCCAGTGTATTGGCAATTTCGCTGGCGGCCATGCCGCGGGCCTTGAGGCTAAGGATTTCGTCGGCATCGGTACGTGTGCGGCTACTCGCCCCGCCACGGGTTAAACGCCGCTGGGACGGGGCCTCAAGGCTGCTAATGGCCTTGAGGGCCTTGATCAGGGTTTCGCCGATTTCGCCCTGATTGGACAGGCCGTCCTCCAGTATTTTCAAGGTCACATGGCGATCTTGTAAGTTTTGGATCATGGCCAAGATGGCGGTTGCCGAGCTGGCCAGCTGATCGGCGCGCATCACCAAAACCTCGTCGCCTTGTCCGGCAAATTCCAAAACCGACTGGAGCACGGGGCCATAACCGGTTCGCCTGCGGCCCCCGGTTTCGATCCGCACAACATTGCAGCCCGCGGCCTCGAGCGCGCCAAGATCGGCCTTGCCTGCAGGCGACAGTTCTGGCTGGCCGCTGATCAGGTCTGTATCGAAAATATAACCAATGCGCAGCATACCGACCCGCCCCTGTTGTGGTTACAACCAAGGAAACCCGGGAAATCGCCACCTAAAGGTAGATTGCAACCTGATTCAAATAGCGTCCCGCAACTGAACACTATTTAAAGTGTTACAAATTGCAACCTAACAATGCTAAAAATATTACAAACCTAGGCGTTATGCACGGTTTCACGCTGGCCGGCTGAGGATGAATTCGTGATCACGGGTTGCGCCGACGGGGAATTCGTATTCACCGACCTTTGCAAAGCCATGACGACCATAAAGGCGCTGTGCGCCATGGTTCTCGCTCCAAACCCCGATCCAGAGCCGCCGACCTGGCTGCGTCAGGTGGTCTAGACATAGGTTGAGAAGCTGACCGCCTATGCCTTGGTTATGCGCATTTTCCAGCAGATAGAGCCGCTTAAGCTCGCCGCATCCTGGCGTGACCTCGGCATGGGGAAGGTCGCAGGGCCCGGTCAGGGCATAGCCCACCAGTTCGCCGTCCAATTCTGCAACCCATACGCCATAGGCCGAATTGGCAATCCAACCGGCATAGGCCTCATCCGTATGTGCCGAATAGAGGTAATCGTTCAGGTCATCTGGCGGATAGAGATGGCCAAAGGTTTCGGTAAAGCTGATGCGCCCAACCGCGGTCAGGGCAGGCGCATCTTGGGCCACAGCCCGGCGGATCAGGGTCATGATCTAGGCCCTAAGATTAGCGGGGGCCTTGTCCAGACCCATGGCCAAGAGGGCGGTTGCGACAATCGCGTCGGCATCGAGACCCGCCTGGGCATACATGATGTCGGGCTTGTCCTGATCCTGGAAGATATCAGGCAGGGTCAGGGTACGGACCTTCAGGCCCCGGTCCAGAGCCCCGCGCGCGGCCAGCATTTGCAGCACAAAACCACCAAAGCCACCAACCGCGCCTTCCTCGATCGTGATCAGGCATTCATGCTCACGCGCCAGGCGCAGGATCATGTCCTCATCCAGCGGCTTGGCAAAGCGCGCATCGGCAACCGTGGTGGGCAGGCCATGGGCGGCCAGGATATCGGCGGCATAGAGGGCTTCTTGCAGCCGGGTACCGAGCGAGAGAATGGCGACCGAACTGCCTTCGCGCAGGATGCGGCCGCGGCCGATCTCTAGGGGCTCGGCAAAATCGGGCACGCCAATGCCGGTGCCATCACCGCGCGGATAGCGAAAGGCGCTGGGGCCATCATCAATCGCGGCACTGGTGGCCACCATCTTGGCCAATTCATCCTCATCGGCCGCAGCCATGATCACAAAGCCGGGCAGGGCACCAAGAAAGCCAATATCAAACGATCCAGCATGGGTGGGGCCATCGGCCCCAACAAGCCCAGCCCGGTCGATCGCAAACCGCACCGGCAGGCCTTGAATGGCGACATCATGCACGACCTGGTCATAGCCGCGTTGCAGGAAGGTCGAATAAATGGCGGCAAACGGCTTCATGCCATCGGCGGCGAGGCCTGCGGCAAAGGTCACGGCATGTTGCTCGGCAATACCAACATCAAAGGTCCGGGTCGGGAACCGCTTGGCAAACAGGTCAAGGCCGGTGCCTGATGGCATGGCGGCGCTAATGGCGACAATGCGCTCATCACGCTCGGCCTGCTTGATCAGCTCGGTGGCAAACACCTTGGTATAGCTGGGATTGACAGCGGGGGTCTTGGCCTGTTGGCCGGTGACCACGTCAAACCGCACCACGCCGTGATACTTGTCGGCGGCGTTTTCGGCCGGGGCATAGCCCTTGCCCTTTTGCGTCACCACATGGACCAGAACAGGGCGGTCTCTAAATTCTTTTGCATTTTTCAGGACCTGGACCAGATTGTCCATGTCATGACCATCGATTGGGCCAATATAGTAAAAGCCCAGCTCTTCAAAAAACGTGCCGCCCGTGACCATGCCGCGGGCAAATTCTTCGGCCTTGCGGGCGGCTTCTTGCAAGGGCTTGGGCAGGGCCCCGGCCATGGTCTTGCCCAGCTTGCGCAAGGACTGATAGCCGCCGCCGGAGACAAGCCTAGCCATATAGGCGCTCATGCCGCCGACCGGCGGGGCAATCGACATGTCATTATCGTTAAGAATGACAATCAGCTGTTTGGTCGTCTCAGAGGCATTATTCATGGCCTCATAGGCCATGCCGGCGCTCATCGAGCCGTCGCCAATCACGGCAATGACCTTATTGTCCTCGCCGCGCTGGTCGCGCGCGGCGCAAAAGCCAAGCGCTGCTGAAATCGAGGTGGCCGCATGGGCCGCCCCGAACGGATCGTAGGGGCTTTCGGCGCGCTTGGTAAAGCCAGACAGGCCGCCGCCTTGGCGAAGCGTGTGCATACGCTCGCGGCGACCGGTCAAGATCTTGTGCGGATAGGCCTGGTGGCCAACGTCCCAGATCAGAATATCCTTAGGCGTCTCAAACACATGATGCAGGGCAACCGTTAACTCAACCACGCCAAGGCCCGCGCCCAGATGACCGCCCGTGCCGGATACGGTCTCAATGGTCTGGGCCCGAACCTCATCGGCCAGTTGTCGCAACTGGGCCAGATTAAAGGACCGCGTATCGGCGGGCAGGTTGACCGTATCTAGAAGGGGCGTTTTTGAAGCCATTGTCACTCCAGGCCGCTGGCCTGATCCTTAAAACAAAAACCGTCGATTAATGCCGGCGGTCTAGCACGAAATCCACACTGTCTCGAAGATAATCCGCCTGCCGACCAAACGGGTCCAGATGCGTCTTGGCCTGCTGGGCCAATAGGTCGACCCGCTCCTTGGCCATGTCTAGGCCTAAGAGGGTGACATAATTGGCCTTGCCCTTGGCCGCATCCTTGCCACCCGCAGCCTTGCCGAGCAGATCAGCCTCGCCTTCCACGTCCAGAACATCGTCAACAATCTGATAGGCTAGGCCTAGGTCCTGGGCAAACCCCATGAGCGCGTGGCGCTCGACCTCGCCGGCCTTGGCCAAGACAAGCGGGATTTCAAAGGCATAGGCGATTAAGGCCCCGGTCTTTAGCCTCTGCATCCGAGCCACCGTGCCTAGATCGTCGCGAAAGCCCAAAATATCGATCATCTGGCCGCCCGCCATGCCGCGCGCGCCAGAAGCCTTGGCCAGTCGATAGACCAGGTCTGCCCGGACCTGTCCGTCCTCATGCGTGTCGGGATGGGCCATGATTTCAAAAGCCGCGCTTTGCAGGGCATCGCCAACCAATATGGCTGTGGCCTCGTCATAGGCCTTGTGCACAGTGGGGCGGCCGCGGCGCACATCGTCATCATCCATGGCCGGCAGGTCATCATGCACCAGACTATAGGCATGGATGCATTCTAGGGCGCAGGCGGCGCGCAGGACGGAGCGCTCGTCCAGATCAAACAATCTTGCCGCCTCGAGCGCAAAAAACGGCCGCAACCGCTTGCCCGGTCCCAAGGCGGCATAGCGCATGGCCTCGGTCAGGCGCTGCTCTGGCCCATCACTGCGCGGCAAGAGGGCATCGAGCGCCACCGTCACCAGATCAGCGGCCTTGGCAATGCGCAGGGCCAGTTCGCTGGGCGGGTCTTGATCGGCAGGGTGGGTCAAAACAGGCGTCCTCCGTCCGGGACGGACCGATCCACCGTGACCAGCACGACATGACCGTCCGCGTCTGGAAAGCCTAGGCACAGCACCTCGGACATAAAGGGGCCAATCTGGCGCGGCGGGAAATTGACCACGGCAGCAATACGGCGGCCGACCAGTTCTTCGAGGCTATAATGATGGGTAATCTGGGCGGAGGAGCTCTTTGTCCCAAGCTCTGCGCCAAACCGGATGGTCAGGCGATAGGCGGGCTTTCGGGCCTTAGGAAAGGTTTCGGCCGCAATAATGGTACCGACCCGAATATCGACCCGCTCAAAGTCTTCAAATGCAATGGGCACAGTGGCCGTTGCCGGGTCGAGGGTCGCCATAATGATTAGCTAAAATCGGCGGTTTCAGCGCTGACCTTGCCCTGTGCGCCAACCACGATTTTTTCAACGCGCAGACGCGCGGCCTCGAGCTTTTTTTCGCAATGGGCCTTAAGGGCTGCGCCGCGCTCATAAACATCGATCGAGCGTTCAAGCGGGGCCTGACCCGATTCCAGTTCGGCGACGATTTTTTCAAGCTCGCCTAAGGCCTGCTCAAAGCTCAAGGCGGCAATATCGACAGCTTCGGTCATGACAACTCCGCAGGAAAGAATAAGCTTAGGCGACAGATAGGTCTTGGTGCAATCGCCCATCGCCGAACAAGGAGGATTAGGCTAGGGCCGCTGATAACGTTTTTGCGACCAATAGTCATAGCCCTGATCGAGAACCGACCTCCAGCCAAGCCGTTTAAGCTCAATGCCGATCATGGTGTTGAAAAACCCGTGCGCCAAAAGCAGAACATCCTGGCCCTGGTCGGCCAGTTCGGTCAGTTGACGCGCCGCTTCCACCGCCCGCACCCTAGCCTCGGCGCGGGTTTCCTGCCCGCCGTGATTATTGAAGAACCACCACCACAAGCGCGATAAAACACCCCAAATACGCGGTGAGGTCTTGACCAGATCGGGAAAGGGCGGCGGCGGCAGGGGCGCCTCGATAAAGAGGTCATGGCTGCTAAAGTTTCGCTCAGAACAAACCGCCTGCGCCGTCTCGATCGATCTTTGGCGCGTTGAGGTGATGATGATATCGGCCCGCTGGGCCAGACTGACGAGGTCGGCAGGCGGGGTCTGGCCCGCCAAAAGGCCGCTTTCCTCATACCGTGCCCACCAATGCAGGTAATCCTTGGCGGTCAGCTTGATATTGCGGTTAAGCGCGGGCTCGCCATGACGGGCTAGGGTAATTAGCGCGCGTTTGGACTGGGCCGGAGCAATGGCCGCTTGGGTCTGGGACGAGGCTGGATCGGTGGTCATGATGGACTGAACAGGTATGCGCCAGGCGCCCTTCCGGTCAGATTAGCCCTCCTGCAAGGCGCGCACATGCGCCAAGGCTGATTGCCCCAATGCCTCAAGGTCGTACCCTCCCTCGAGGGACGATACAAGCCGTCCGCCGCAGTGTTTGCGCGCAATGGTCAAGATGGCACGGGTTGCCCAAGAAAAATCTTCGGCTTCCAGCAATTGGCCCGCGAGTGGATCACGGGCATGCGCATCAAACCCCGCTGAAATCAGGATCAGGTCCGGGGCAAAGGCGTCTAGGGCCGGCATCATGGACTCAAATTGTCGGCGCCACACCGGCCTTGGTGCCATATCGGCCACGGTGGCATTGACAATATTCCCCACCCCCGTCTCGGACGGATCGCCCGTGCCGGGATAGTGCGGCGACTGATGGATGGAGGCTAGAAACAGGCTGGGGTCTTGTTCAAATGCAGTCTGGGTACCATTGCCGTGATGGACGTCAAAATCAACCACGGCGACCTTGGCCATGCCTAGCGACTGGGCGCGCTTTGCGGCAATCGCCACATTGCTGAATACGCAAAAGCCCATGGCCGTGCCGGGTTCGGCATGGTGTCCGGGTGGGCGCACGGCGCAAAAGGCGCGATGATGCTGGCCTTGCGCCACCGCCTCTACGGCATCGAGCACGGCCCCGGCCGCGCGTCTGGCCGCCGTTAGGCTGCCGGGCGACAAGACGGTGTCAGGGTCAAGCCTATGCATGCCCTCGGCCGGACTGGCGGCAAACATGGCATCCACAAACGCCTGAGGGTGGATCCGCATCAGGTCAGAGGGATCGGCTAGCCTGCCTTGCTTGACCTCAAGATCCAGATCGCTGGCATCGCCGAGCGCATCCAGCACTGCGCTCAGCCGCTGCGAACGCTCCGGATGGCCTTCGCCGGTCTCGTGCAGCAACATTTCTTGATGGGTATAAAGGGCAAGGCTCATGCAGATCAGCCTAGCAGAGCCTATGGGCTGGCCTCAAGCGCCAGTGTTCAATGACCTTAAAACGGCGACAGGGTTTCGATTAGGCTCTGTGCGGCGGGGGCCTTATTCATGCGGCTGATATCGCCGCGGCCACCATAGGAGATGCGGGCCTCTGCGATCTGGGTATGCTTGATGGTATTGGTCGAGGAAATGTCCTCGGGCCGGACAATGCCCGCCACGGTCAGCTCGCGCAGCTCGCCATTGGTGCGCACTTCTTGGCGGCCTTGAATGATCAGATTGCCATTGGGCAGAACCTGGGACACCAGGGCCGCAACGGTCAGAGAAATCTGCTCCTTGCGCGTGACACTACCCGATCCCTTACCGGTAAATTGGCCGCCATAGGTCACAGCTTTTGCGGGATCAAATGCGCCGGGCAAGACCTTTCCTAGGCTTGATTCCAGCCCAAAAAAATTGGTCGCACCGCCTGAACTGTCATTGGAGCGTGAGCGGTCTGTGGCATTGGAAACCTTGGCGCTGTCATCAATCTCAATCTGAACGGTCAAGATGTCGCCGACCTTGCTGGCGCGCTGGTCATTGAAAAAGGCCCGGGCCCCAACGCGCCAGAGCGAATTGGCTGAGGCGGGCTGGTTTTGGGGGGCGGCCTGCATTGGAAAAGGACCAGTTTGCGCGGCAAGGACCTGCTGGTTTTGCGGCACGAGCGCGGCGGGATAGCCGACTGGGGTCAGTTGCGGCCCGTTGATCGCCTCCTTGACCGTCGAGCAGGCGGCCAGTGGTAGGGCGATGGCCAAGACAAGGGCAGTCGGCTTGATTAGAGGCGATGACGGGGTCATGGGCGTGCCTTTCTAGGGGAATATGGCCAATTGGCTCGGCGGATTGGGATTTGTGGATAGGGCTTGCTGGTCGGGACCGGTCATGGCCTGGCCGGGGCCGGTCGCGACCGCATCAATGGTCTTTTTGGAGGCGGGATTAAGCACACTAAAGGTCTGGCCAAGCGCCGCAGCGCCAATAGCGCGGCCTTGAATACTGACCACCAGGCCTTGGTCGCGATAAGTGACCTGAACCAGATCGCCTTTTTGAATGATCAAGGCGGGCGCTGCGAGGTCGCGGTGCAGGGCGATCTGACCGCCGCGCGGGCTGAGATTGGCCGGGCTTGAACCGACTTGTCGAGGGGGCTGGTCTGGTAGGACCTCGGGCCGAACGATCAGGCGGCGCAGGCCGCCAGCATTGTCCCAGTCCAGGCCATATTGGGCGGCGAGTCGCTGGACGGCATTGGCGTCCAAAAACAAGGTTGCGCCTGGCTGATTGCGCGTCGCGACCGTGACCTCGCGCCCGCGCCCGGCGTCCTCGAATAGATCGCCAAATGTGACTAGACTGCCCTGGCTGGACAAGGTGCCGCGCAAGGTGACCTTGTCGCCGGCAAAGGCCGCAAAAGCACTCAGGGCCATAGCGCCAGCGGCAAGACCGATAAGGATGCTGCGGATCATCATGGCCAGGCGGTCCTAGCTCTTCATCTGGTTGGTGGTCGACAACATCTGGTCGGTTGTGGTGACGACCTTGGAATTCATCTCATAGGCGCGCTGCGCCACGATCAAGGCGGTGATTTCCGTAACGGGATCAACATTGGAAGCCTCGGTGAACTGGTGCAGCAACTTGCCAACGCCATCGATATTGGGTGTGCCTATGGTGGCTGCGCCCGAAGCGCCGCTCTCGAGAAACAGATTGCCGCCAATCGCGTCTAGCCCGGCCTCATTGACAAAGGTCGCCAAGGTGATTTGTCCGATCTGGACCGGGGCGACAATGCCAGGCTGGCTAACCTGCACCTGTCCGTCGGCGGATATGGTGATATCGGTTGCGTTTTGTGGAATGGTGATGGTCGGCTGAACCAGATAGCCGTCCGAGGTCACGATCTGACCCTGATCATTTTTCGAAAACGTGCCGTCGCGCGTATAGGCGGTCTCGCCAGAGGGCAGCAAAACTTGGAAAAAGCCCCGTCCGCTAATGGCGACATCCAGCTTATTACCGGTTCGGGCCGGAGTGCCTTGTTCGGTAATGCGATAGACTGAGCCAGTCTTGACGCCGGTGCCGATCTGTATGCCGGTTGGGACAATTGTGCCGGTATCCGAGGATAGGGCCCCAGCGCGAATCTGGTTTTGATACAAAAGGTCCTGAAACTGGGCCCTTTGGCGCTTATAGCCAACCGTGTTCAGATTGGCCAAATTGTTGGAAATGACTTCCACATTTAACTGCTGAGCACTCATGCCCGAGGCGGCGGTTCGCAAGGCGCGCATGGGTCTTTATCCTTCTTGTCTAGTTGATCTTGCCAAGGCGCTGAACAGCGCCTCGGGACAGTTCGGCATTTTGGTCGACCAGCTTGGTCATGCGCTCATAGGCGCGGCTGACCTCGATCATTTCGGTGATCTCAAGGATGGGATTGACGTTGGAGCCTTCGATACTGCCTTGATGCACAGAGGCATTGGGTGCGGGCAGAACTTGCTGATTATTAGCATTGCGGAAAAAGCCATCCCCGGTTTTTTCCAGCCCGCTAAGGGCGCCAAATTGGGCGAGATTTAAGCGGGTAATGCGAAGATTGCCTTGGCTGATGACACCGTCGCGGCTGACGGCGATTGGGCCTTGAGTGACATCGAACACAATATCACCGCCCTCACCAACGACCGGATAGCCGCCTTGAGTGACCAGTCTTCCGGTATTATCGAGGGTAAACCGCCCATCGCGGGTATAGCGAATGCCGTCGGGGGTATTGATGGTAAAAAACGCATCGCCCTCGAGCGCCATGTCCAGTGGATTGTCTGTGCGCTGCATGGGCCCGGCCTTAAAATCACGCGCCACACCGAGGTCATAGACGAATTTGATAGGCTTGGGCCCGCCCTCGGTCGCTGCCGGGGCCTTGGGGTATTCCTGAACAATTAGATGCTCGATCTTGAAGCCAGCCGCGTCCTGATTGGCAATATTGTTGGCAACAATATCCATTTCCCGTTTCAGGGTCATTTGCCGCGACAGGCCAACATAGAGCGAATTGTCCAAACCATTTATCCCAATGATTAGCCAGCAAGAGCCAAACCTTAATGATGCAAGGGTTGAGCCAGATAAAAAATATAATAAAATCAATATCTTTTATCGTTAACAAAATGCCTGTGGACAGGATTTGCCCGGCAGTTTTTGCCGACATCGAATGGTGGTAAAAACATATCCTTAACCAAAGCGGGGCATTGGTCTTATAGAGTATGTGTCCCCTTTCAGCCTAGGACACGGCGGGCGCACGCCTGCTGCGTCGAAGTCAAAAAGACGGTGTCGGAAATCATGGCCAATACAGATGGTGCGCAAGAGGCGGTTGCTGAGACCGAAGAGGTCAAGAAAAAGGGTCCGCCGGTCATCCTGATCGGCATGGTGGCTGCCCTTGTCCTGCTTGCGGGCAGTGCCGGGGCCTATTTCATGATTTTTGCTAATAAGCCGGACGCCCATGCGGCTGAAAAAAAAGGAAGGGGCAAAAACGAAGAAGGACGGAAAAAAGGAGGGCGAGGAAAAAACCAAGGCCGGGCCGAATGATCCAATAATTCGCGAGGGACCCGATGGTGTGGTGTTTTACACCCTACCGCCGATCACCTCCAATATGCAGTCCCCCGATGGCCGTGCGACCTATCTAAAGCTCAAATTGACCTTTGAACTGCCCAATGAGGCAGCGGTCGAGGTGGTCACCGCCAATGGGCCAAGGCTGCAGGATGCCTTCCAGGCCCTGTTTCGCGAATTGCGGGTGGAAGACCTGCAGGGCAGCCAAGGCAGTTATCAGGTGCGGATGGAAATCTTGCGGAGGGTGAACCTGATCCTAGCACCGACCCGGGTCAATTCAGTCCTGATTGAAGAAATGCTCATCAACTAGGCCCGGGCCTAGAAGAGATCGATTATGGCGGAAGATGCGGACACAGCAACAGACTGGCAGGGTGGCGCGGACCCTAATTCCCCTATCAATGATGCAGATGGGTCCGATGGGTTCTTGCCCGGTGTTGAACGCATTCTCAATCAAGATGAGATTGACAGCCTGCTCGGCTTTGATCCCGCGAATGAGGATTCCGACGAACACGCGGGCATTCGGGCGATTATCAATTCGGCCCTGGTCAGCTATGAGCGGCTGCCCATGCTCGAGGTCGTGTTCGACCGTCTGGTGCGTTTGATGAGCACCAGCCTGCGCAATTTCACCTCGGATAATGTCGAGGTGTCCTTGGACAATATCTCGTCCATCCGGTTTGGCGACTATCTCAACACCATCCCCTTGCCGGCCATATTGTCGGTGTTTCGGGCCGAGGAATTGGATAATTACGGGCTTTTGACCGTCGATTCCAACCTGATCTATTCGGTGGTGGATGTGCTGCTGGGGGGGCGTCGGGGCTCGGCGGCCATGCGCATTGAGGGGCGACCCTATACCACGATCGAGCGCGCCCTGGTGCAGCGGATGATCGAGGTGGTCTTGGTCGATGCCAAGCAGGCGTTTGAACCCCTAACACCGGTGACCTTTAATCTGGACCGATTAGAGACCAATCCGCGGTTCGCCGCCATTGTCAGGCCTGCCAATGCCGCCATCCTGGTCAAGCTGCGAATTGACATGGAGGACCGGGGCGGGCGGCTTGAACTCTTATTGCCCTATGCCACGCTGGAGCCGATCCGCAAGTTATTGCTGCAGCAATTCATGGGCGAAAAATTTGGCCGCGACAATATTTGGGAAGGGCATCTGGCGACAGAGCTTTGGTCGACCCAAATGGAGGTCAGTTGCGTTCTGGATGAACAAAAGATCAATCTCCAACAAGTGCTCGATTTCAAGGTCGGGGATGTATTCATGCTCAATGCCACGCCGGACAGTCTGGTTGAGTTGCGGGCCGGTTCCATTCCCTTGACTCAAGGCCGGATTGGACGGCGCGATAATCGAGTGGCCATGCGCATTGAACGGCCCTTAAGCCCAACCACCAAGAAAACCTTGCGGGAGCTCAAATGAGTTTTGTCCCGGTTTTCTTGAACCTATTATTGGCAGCCTTGCTGATCACGGCCCTTGCGGTTGGGATTCGGCTTGAGCGGCGGCTAAAAGACCTGCGCCAAAGCCATCAGAGTTTTACGCTCGCGGTTCAAGAACTCAATGCCGCCTCGGTCAGGGCCCAGGCGGGTCTGACCCAACTGCGTATGGCCGCCCAGGAAGCGGGCGATTTATTGGGTAGCCGGATACATCAGGCCCGCGAACTGATGGAACAACTGGACAGCAAAATGTCGGCGGCGCTTGAATTGGTGAGGTCGCCGCGCCTAGCCGCCGATCCCGTCGCCGCGCCGCAGCCCCTGTCAAAGCCCCGCTTTTTGAGTGAGCCTGCACCAAGCACCTCAATGCCGGTCCGCGCGATCGAGACGGAATCCGCCGCTTCCCCGCGCAGCCGAAAGCCTGCGGGGCTTGATGACGATCTGTTTGATGAGCCCCCCGCGCAGCGTGATCCTGATCCGCGCCAAATGCCGGGGCTGAAACCTGGTAAACCCTTTGGAGGTCGTTGATGCGTGCGGTTCCTCGTCTCTTGCCCGTAATCGCGGTCGCGATTGGCGGTGTCCTAGCCATCAAGGTCTTGACCAGTGCCGGTGATCTGCCCAAGGCCATGACCGGGGCGCGGGCCTTTGCGCAGGAGGTTGTATCAGGCGGAAAGGCGGCAAAGGCCGCCCTGCCAGAAGGCGCGAAAACAGAGTTGGCCGACAAGGCCGGTCTTGGTGCTGGAACCGATAGTTTTCGCCTAGCGGCCCAGGGTCCGACGAGCGGTATTCAGATTCCTAAGGCCGGAACCGTCTGTGCCGTATCGGCCACGGCCCTCGCGCAAGAGGCAGGATTGTCACCTGCCGAATTGAACGTCTTGCAAAGCCTAGGCGCGCGCCGGGGGCAGTTGGACCAGCGCGAAAAAACCATTGATCTGCAACTGCAATTGCTGGCCGCGGCCGAAAGCAAACTCGACGGCAAGCTTAAGACCATGCAAGCCTTAAAGAGCCAGATTACAGCCCTCATCAAGCAGGCGGACAATCAGCAAGATGCCGAGATTGCGCGCCTGATCGTCATATATGAGACGATGAAGCCTAAGGATGCCGCCAGTCGTATGGCGCTGATGGATGATAGTGTCCGGGTTCCGATCGCCGCTCAGATGAAGGCCCCAATCTTGTCGGCCATCTTGGCCAAGATGGCGCCCGAGGATGCCAAGGCCCTGACGGAAAAACTGGCTAATCGATTTGTCGCCGCCAAGGCGATGAAGGATGCCCGCGAGGCCGTTGCGCCGCCATCGCCTGCGCCGGCGACTAGTTCAGGGCCTATCCCGCCCAAACCGCAAGACGCGGCCAAGGTCCAGAAGGGCTAGGGGCGAGCGCCATTATGACCGTCAAGCCTAAACGCCTCACCCCATCTTGTCTTGCCCTCATCCTCGCCTTGGCGATGGGCTCGGTGAATGTGACGGCTTTGGCTCAAACCACGGCATCGGTGCCGGAGGTCAAGATTGCGCGAAATAAGGACATGTCGCGTATTGAATTTCGCGGCAAGGCTAGTCGCGGCATGACGGTCAGGCGCTCTGGCCAGACCTTGATTGTGCGTATTCCCGGCAAGACACCCCCTGATCTAACCCGGCTGCGCTTATCGCCGCCGCCGTTTATCAAGACCGTCGATACCAAGACCTTGGCAGACGCCACCCAGATCACGCTCGGCTTGGAAGACGGGGCGGATGCGGCCTCGGGCATGGCCGATGGAGCCTTGTATATAAATGCCTATAAGCGCGGTGCATTCGACCCGCCACCTTCGCCCAAGTCTGCTGCGACCCCTGCGCCAAAATCAGGTCCCGCCAGCCTAACGGATCAAGCGCCACCTAAGCAACAAGCGCCGGTTGACCCGCGTCCAGCCTCTGGCGTGGTGCCGGTTGTCATCAGCGCTCAGCCTAATCAGGTCGCGTTGCAATTTGCTTGGCGGGCGCCCGTACCCGCCGCCATGTTCCGCCGCGGCGATGGGGTATGGGCTGTGTTTGACGCCCAAGCCCGACTGGATACGTCCAGATGGCCAAAAGGTTTGGTCAATCGCTTTCAGCCCCAGTTTGTTTCTGGGCCCAACCTGTCTGCTCTGCGGGTCAAGCTTGCGCCCGGCGAGGCGGTCAGTGTTTCGGCCAATGCTGGCACACGGACCCTAATGCTGGGTTCATCCTCGGCCATGTCAGGGGCTAGTATTGCCATTGCTGGCGATGAAAACTTGAACCGGGTCACCCTAACCGCAGACCTGCCCGGTGCTGGCCGTGCCTTGTGGATCAATGATCCGGTGGTCGGAGATCGCGTGATTGCGGTAACGGCCATGGCACCCATAAATGGTCTGCCAATGCGCCGTGAATTTGTCGATATGGCCCTGCTTAAGTCCTTTCAAGGCCTGGCTATTGAGCCCTATGCTGATGATCTAAATGTGGTCTTGGCGGGCAGTCAGGTGCGCATTGGCCGCCCCAAGGGCCTTGCCCTGTCCGATGACAATCGATCCAGTCGCGATGATCAGGGCGGCGGCGCCCCTCAGGCGGCGGCCATGCCGGGACTGGTTGATTTTAAGACCTGGCCCAAAACCGGGTCTGGCGGATTTTCTGGCCGATACAATGCCTTGTTTGACGCGGCCGCAGCAGAAGCGGGTGATGGCACGGCGGCCTTGACCAATGCCCGGATGGCCTTGGCCCGCTTTATGATTGGCTCAGGTCTGGCTTTTGAGGGCATTGGAATCCTAAATGCGATTGCAAGCTCTAGTCGCGCCAGTGTCGATGACCCCAATTTTCGCGGACTTCGCGGCGCGGCCAAGGCCATGGCTGGCCGTTATGCAGAAGCCTTGGCCGACCTGTCTGTGCCTGAACTGGCGTCTGATCCGGCCAGCGCGCTTTGGCGCGGCTATAGTTCTGCCCAGACCGGACAGTGGGATACTGCGCGCGAAGCCTTTGCCAAGGGCATGCCCGCCTTGACCGCATTTCCGTCCCTGTGGCGCGCCCGGTTTGCCCGGGCCGATGTCAAGGCCGCCATGGAAGCGGGTGACCTTCAGGGCGCCAGCCAGTTATTGCCTCTAGCCCTTAAGCCGAATGTTGAGCCGCTCGAATGGCTCAAAACCTTAATGGTCCAGGCCGAGTTGTTTGACCGGATGGGCGACACCAATCGTGCCTTGGCCATGTATGAGGCCATGGCCAAGGCTGGGTCGGACCAGATCCGCATGCCAGCCATGCTTCGCGCCACCCAGATCAAGCAGGCAAGTGGCAAGATCAGCCCTGTGGCGGCGCTGGATGCCTATGATCATGTCCGGCTAGGCTGGCGCGGCGATGCCACTGAGCTCAAGGCCGTTGCGGCTGAGGCCCAGCTCTATGTTGATCTTGGCCGTTTTCGCGAGGCCTTGGGCGTGCTGGGCTCAATGGGTCGGCGAACACCCGATACGCCTGAGGCCCGGCAATTGGCCGATGATTCCAGCGCGATTTTTCGAAGCCTTTATCTTGATGGGCTTGCCGACTCCCTGCAGCCCGTCCAGGCCTTGGCGCTGTTTTATGACTTCAAATATCTCACCCCCATTGGCAGTGATGGCGACGTCATGGTGCGGCGGCTGGCGCGGCGGCTGGTGGATGTCGATTTGTTGGACCAGGCCGCAGAGCTCTTGAAATATCAGGTCGATAATCGGCTGGAGGGCCTGCCGCGCAGTATTGTGTCGACCGATCTGGCCCTGGTTCAGCTTATGAACCGGCAACCGGAAAAGGCACTTCAGGCGATTAATGATTCCCGTTCCACCCTTTTGCCTGTTGCCCTGGCGGCGGAACGGCGGGTGATCGAGGCGAGGGCTTGGAATGAGCTTGGCAAACCCGACCATGCGCTTGAGATCCTAGCGGCCGATAAGTCCGCCGAGGCCACCGAACTTCGAAATGACATTGCCTGGCGCAAAAAAGTCTGGACCCAGGCCGGCCCCGCCTTTGAGAAGGAACTGGGTGATCGCTGGAAGGCGGTTGATAATCCCCTGTCAGAGGAGGATGAGACCCGACTTTTGCGTTCGGCGGTAAGCTATAGTCTGGCCAATGACACAAAGGCCTTGGCCAGGTTGAAGCAGCGATTTTCCCCCCTGGTTGAAAAGGCGCGGCAAGCCGATGCGCTGAAGATTGCGCTGGATGGCCTAGATGATGACACAGTGGTCGCCCCCAGCCAGGTGCTCTCGACCCTAGCCCAAAGCGATAAATTTGCCGGATGGGCCGCGAGGGCCAAGCAAAAATTCCAAGGCCAAGCGCTCGTGGCCACAACCCAACCGGTCACGCCGGCCCCTGCCAAGGCCGCCAAGGCCGCCGCCGCGCCCAAACCCCAGGCCTAGCTTATTGGCCCCTCATCCGGTTCCGGGAATGGGCACCCGCCCTTGGTGGAAGCTTTCGACCAAGGCGCCAGCCACCAGACCCCAGCCATCGACCAGCACAAAAAAGATCAGCTTGAACGGCAGTGAAATCACCGCCGGTGGCAGCATCATCATGCCCATGCTCATCAATATGCTGGCCACGACCAGATCTATGACCAAGAAGGGGATGAACAGCAAAAAGCCGATTTCAAAGGCGCGTTTTAGCTCGCTAATCATAAAGGCCGAGGTCAGGACTTGAAGTGGGATTTCAGCGCGGATCGGGGGCTTTTTGATCTTAGACAGGCGCAAAAACAGCTCAAGATCCTTGGTCTGGACCTGGCTGAGCATGAAGGTCTTTACCGGCCCGCTAGCGGCATTAAAGGCTTGCGGCAATTCCATCTGCTTGTTCATAAAGGGCCGCACGCCCGCATCATAAGAGGCCTGAAAGGTTGGCCCCATGACAATGGCGGTCAAGAACAGAGACAGGCTGATAATCACCGCATTGGGCGGGCTTTGCTGCAGGCCAATGGCGGTGCGCAGCAGGGACAAGACCACGACAATGCGAACAAAGGCTGTGGTCATGATCAATATAGAGGGGGCAAGCGACAGGACGGTCAGCAGGGCAATCAATTGCACCACCCGCTCGGTCAAGCCCGCGCCCGTGCCAAGATTAATGTTCAACGCCTGGGCCTGGGCAAGGCAGGGTAGGCAGCACAAGAGCAGGCTGGTCGCAAGGCCAAGCCATAAGCGCGCGGGCAGGCGGCTAAGCTTGGGGCTGGGTTTGGGGATTGGGCTCATTGCAGGGGCGGCTCCGGGGGGTGTGACGGGGCGGTTTTTGCCGGCTGGCTTTGCAAAATCTGGCCTTCTCCGAGCAGGAGCAGCTTTTCCTCAGTGTCCAGACGAAATAGAATCAGACGACGTTGGGGGTCGAGCATCAGGGTTTCGAGCACAGCCATGCGCTTGGCTGGCCCCTTTAGGCCCTGTAGCCGGGTCAGTGTGTCTGGCCCAAATCGTCTGAGGCCATAGGCGATCAATCCGGCAATGGCCAAGGTAAAGGCCAAGGCTAGGATCGCTCGTAAAATTTCCCATAAAATCAAGATATATGTCCGTGCCAAGGTGAGTCGTTTTATCGATCTTATGTCGATCGCCTTGTGCCTGACTATATTAAGTCTCGATTAACCCTGTTCATTTAAGTTTTATTTATGGACGTTCAAAACATACCTTTGTTTTCATTGTTGAAAGATTGGTTGGGCTATCTCAATCGACGCCAGCAACTGATTGCCGAAAATGTCGCCAATTCGGACACGCCCGATTTCATGGCGCGCGATTTGAAGCCGTTCAAACTTGGGGACGGCAACCCTTCGGCGGCAAACCTCAAACCGACCGATGAGGGGTTTGCGATCACCACCTCGGCCGGACCTGTCCAGACCAATGCAAGGCACTTGCCCGGCATGCGGGTCTTGTCGAGTACCGGCGGCAAGCCGATCAATTATAGGGACACAGAGGTCAGTCTCGATGGCAATAAGGTCGTGCTCGAAGAGCAGATGATGAAATTGACCGATACGCGCGCAAACTATGACGCGGCTATGGGCTTTTACCAAAAATCTTTGGGCATGTTGCGCTCGGCCGCCCGAGCGCCGGGCCGTTGAGGGGGCAGGAGAACTAACCCATGGTCAAGCCGCCGCGCCCGCCGATTAATGCCACCAATGCGCCCATGGCGATTGCTGCCAGCGCCCTGCGCGCCCAGCAGGCGCGGATGCGGATTATTGCCGAAAACCTTGCCAATGCTGACTCGATTGCCAAGACGCCGGGCGGGGATCCTTATCGGCGTCAAATCCCGGTGTTTCGGCCGCAAAAGCTTGGGGATGGCTATGTCGGGGTTGAGATGAAGCGGGTCGATCCTGACCCACGCGATTTTCGACTGCAATATGATCCAGGCCACCCCTATGCCGATGCCCAGGGCTATTTGAAGATGCCCAATGTCGACAGTCTGGTTGAGGCCCTGGATATGCGCCAGGCCCAAAGGGCCTATGAGGCTAATCTGAATGTGATCGAGACCTCGCGCAGTGTGCAGTCGCGAACCCTTGACCTGATCCGCAAATAGGACCGTCTAGACCATGGTAAGTTCCCTGATTGCGGCAAAAGCCTATGCCACGGCCCAGTCGGCGGCCAAATCCGGGGGTTTGGGTGGCGGCATGCCCCTGACCCAGGACGGCCCCGGCTTTGGCGCCCTGGTACAAAACGCCATCAATGATACGATCAATTCCAGCCGCAATGCCGAGCGCCAGATCAAGGCCCAGGTTCAAGGCAAGGCGGATCTGGTCGATGTGGTCACAGCGATTTCTTCCGCAGAAACCAGTCTGGAAACCATTATGTCGGTCCGTGACCAGGCCATTTCCGCCTATCAAGAAATCATGCGCATGCCGATCTAGCCTGAGCCGGCGGCTAAGGTTTTGTTAACCCTGTTGACCCATGCCTAACCTAGGATAGATAATCTTTTTAAACACTTGAGTCGTGAGGTCGGGGCCATGAACGCAAACCAGGTCGTTGATTTGGCAAGAGACGCCATTTTTCTGGCGGTTGCCCTGTCGGCGCCGGTAATGATTGCCGGTCTGGTGGTCGGGGTTCTGGTGGGCCTGTTTCAAGCCCTGACCCAGATTCAGGAGGCCACCCTTGTCTATGCCCCCAAGATCTTGGTGGTGTTTATCACCCTATTGTTTTTCCTGCCGCTGATGGGCCGGATGATGGGGGATTTTATGCAAAAAATCGCCGCGCGCATCGTCGGTCTCTAGGCCGTGGAGGCCTATGCCACCGCCCAGCAGGTCTATGTCCTGGGCCTGGTTTTTGCGCGGGCTGGCAGCATGATCATGGTCATGCCCGGTCTGGGTGAAGCGTCCGTATCGCCGCGATTAAGGCTGTCTTTCGCGCTCTTGACCGCATTTTGTATCGCTCCGAGCGTTGCGCCCTATCTGCCGGCGCTAGATTCCACCGTCGGGGGCATGGTCTATGCGGTCTCGAAGGAGGCCTTGGTGGGGCTTGCGATCGGCACCATATTGCGTCTGTTCATGTCCTCGCTTTCGACCGCTGGCGAAATCATCTCGATCCAGACCACCTTGGCCTTTTCACAGACGACCAATCCGCTGCAGGCCCAGCCCAGCGCCTCGGTCACCAGTTTTCTCACCGTCACGGGTTTGACCCTGATTTTTGTTACCAATCTGCATCACAGCTTTTTGCTAGCCATGGCCAGGTCCTATACCCTGTTTGCGCCGCTCAAGCCCTTGCCGATGCAGGATACAGTCACCTTGGCCATCCAGACGGTGAGCCAGTCCATAGCGCTTGGCGTACAGCTATCTGCGCCAGTGATCGTGTTTTCTTTGGTCCTCAATATAGCCACTGGCCTGGTTGGCCGGGTCATGCCGCAGTTCCAGATCTTTTTTGTAGCGACACCCTTGAGCGTGCTGTTGGGCCTGTCCCTGGTGGCCTTGAGTATCAGCATGATCGGGCTGGTCTGGATCCAGCACTACGAATCCTTCCTGCACGTGTTTCAATAGGGCCCGGGCATGGCCGAGGATCCCAGTTCCCAAACCGAACCCCCATCCGGCAAAAAACTTGGCGATGCCCGCGAAAAAGGGGATGTCGCCCGGTCGCCGGATGTTGCCGCCTTTATGGCCCTTGCCGGAACCACCCTGGCCTTGGTCTGGGGCGGCGAAGGCATGGCCAAGGGCCTGGTCGGCGCGCTTCGGCTCTTTCTCGACCGGCCAGACAAGATTGACCTGACGGCGGCCGGCACGGTTTCGCTGCTGCATGGGGTGGGCCAGACCGTCCTGCCGAGCCTGGCCTTGATATTTGGCGCAACCCTTGCGGCGGGCATTGCTGGCAATCTGATCCAGACCGGGTTTATGTTCACCCCGGCCAAATTATTTGAGGGCGGACTGAGCAAGTTCTCGCCCATTGAGGGGTTCAAGCGCCTGTTTGGCGTCGATGCCCTTATTCAATTTGTCAAATCGACCCTTAAAATCCTCATCCTGTCGGTGGTCGCTTGGATGGTGCTCAAGCCCCACGCCCAGGCCATAACCCAGTTGGCGGCGCTGGATGTCACCGCAATCATCCCCCTGACCTGGGATATTCTAAAACTGCTGATGATTGCCGCCCTAATCACGCTCGGCTTTGGGGCCGGGATTGATTGGATCATTCAATATCAGCGCTTCATGCAGCGCATGAAGATGAGCAAGCAGGAGGTCAAGGACGAGCACAAGCAAAGCGAAGGCGACCCCCAGATGAAGGCGCGGCTGCGTCAGATCCGCAACCAACGCGCCCGGCGCCGGATGATGCAGGCCGTGCCGACGGCCACGGTCGTGGTGATGAACCCGACCCACTATGCTGTGGCCCTGCGCTATGAGGCGGGTGAGACTTCTGTGCCGATCTGTGTCGCCAAGGGGCTCGATCGAGTCGCCTTAAAAATCCGTGCCGTGGCCGAGGAGGCCAATGTGCCGGTGGTCGAAGACGCGCCCTTGGCGCGCGCCCTTTATGCCACGGTCGAGATAGACGAAGAAATCCCACGCGAACAATATGAGGCGGTCGCCAAGGTGATCGGCTTCATCCTCGGCTCGCGCCGCACGGGCCGCCGCGCCGGTTAAGGTTAAGCTTTAAGGTAACATAGACTAATTTAGGTCAGAACCGAGACTCGGGTATAATACCGCAATTGCTGGGCCGCGGCCGGATTGGCCAGGATAGATGATTGTTCATGTTGACCCCTGTTGCAAAAGCCATTGATCCGGCCAAGGCCAAGCCAAGGGCCGCTAGCAAGCCCGGCCTTGGCCTGCTGGGCCTGGCCTTTGGTCTGGGACGCGCTGAACACGGTGTCGAAGAACCAGCGCTTGAGCAGGTGCTGGTCGATGTCCTGACCGAGGCGGCCGCCGTGGTTGGCGAGGACGGCGCCATTCTGGCTGCCAATCTGGCCTGGTTTGCCTTGATGGGTCCGGAGATGAGCTTGCCCATCCAGGTCCCCTTTGCCACAGACCTATTCAGCGCCTTTGCCGCCGCGCGCCGGGGTCAGACCCGCGCCGCACCGGTGCTTTGGCAGGGCGGCGATTATGCCGCCCATATCGCCCTGATGCCTCATGGCCTTGGCGCTGAAGGTCAGGCCTATCTGCTGCGCCTGATGGAGAGGCCTGAGGGGCAAACGCTTGCCGAAATCGCAGTTGTCGCGCCAGAATTCGATCTCGCTCCAGACCCTCTGCCAGAGCCAGGCCCGGTCCTTGGGGGCGCTGCCCCGTCGCATGCGGCCCTGAGCCTGGACACATTTGCCGCCACCGCACCGTTTGGGGCGGCCTTGCTCGATGGAGCTGATCCGCTCAATGCCTTGATTATTCAGTCTAATCAGGCTTTTAGCGCCTTTACCGGGGCTGCCGATCCGGGCGGGCGGTTTTGCGATCTGATCGAGCCGGCTGCGCGCGCTGAGGCGGCCGCCCAGATTGCGGCGGGCAAGACCGGACCGATTGAGGTCAGGCTGGTCGCCAATCCTGCCGGTCTGGCGCATCTCTATCTTAGCCGCAGCGGCGGGCGGTTTGTTGCCTATCTGGTCGATGTGTCTGAGCAAAAGCAGATGGAACTGCAACTGGCCCAGTCGCAGAAAATGCAGGCGATTGGCCAATTGGCTGGGGGCGTGGCCCATGATTTCAACAATCTGTTGACCGCGATTCAACTGCGTCTGGATGAGCTTTTGCATCGCCACCCCGTGGGGGACCCGTCTTATGAGGGCCTGAACGAGATCCGCCAGACGGGCGTGCGGGCCGCCGATCTGGTGCGCAAGCTCTTGGCTTTTTCGCGCAAACAGACCCTGCAACGCGAGGTCTTGGACCTGGGCGAACTGATCAGCGAATTTTCAGTCCTGCTGCGCCGCCTGCTGCGCGAAGACGTCAAGCTGGAAACCGATTATGGCCGCAACCTACCCATGGTACGGGTTGATAAGAGCCAGCTGGAAACCGCCGTAATGAATCTGGCGGTCAATGCCCGCGACGCGGTGCGCGCCCAAGGCGGCGGCCTTGTTAAGATTCGCACCGCGCGCCTGTCGCAAGATCAGGCCCGCAGCCTTGGCTATGCCCCGGAAAATCCCGGCGCGGGCGAGGTGGCCTTGATCGAGGTTGCCGATAATGGCCCTGGCATTCCGCCCGAGGTCCTGTCCAAGATTTTCGATCCGTTTTTCACCACCAAGCCGGTCGGCGAGGGTACCGGGCTTGGTCTGGCCACGGTCTATGGCATTATCAAACAAGCCGATGGCTGGATTCATGTCGAGACCGGGCCTGGCAAGGGGGCGGCCTTTCGCATCTTTTTGCGGGTGCATATACCGCTCGCTGGTCTTGGTCTGGCGCCTGCCCCTGTGGCCAAGACGCGCCCGGTGGCCCGCGATCTGTCTGGGGCGGGATGCATCTTGTTTGTCGAGGACGAGGACGCTGTGCGCGGTGTGGCCGCCCGCCTATTGCGCGCCCGCGGCTATGAGGTGATTGAGGCCTGTGATGGCGAGGAGGCCCTAGTCTTGGCGCAGGAACATGCAGGCAAGATTGATCTCTTGATCAGCGACGTCATCATGCCGGGTATTGACGGTCCAACCTTGCTTAAGCGGGCGCGGGCGTTTTTGGGCTCGGCCCCGGTCATGTTTATTTCCGGCTATGCCGAGGCGGAGTTTTCTGACCTGCTTGAGGGCGAGACCGGCGTGACCTTCCTGCCCAAGCCCTTGGACATCAAGATCCTGGCCGAGCGGGTCAAGCAGCAGCTTCAGGCGGGTTAGGCTGTTTTGGCGATCATAGTCACTGCCGTTTGCTGCAAAACCGTGTAGACAACGGCCAAACCATGGGTGCAGCGCGGGCTGGGCCTTTGAAAGGTATTTGTGCGTTCATGTCCTTGCGTGATTTTGGCCTTCTGATCCTGATCTGTACGGTCTGGGCCATGAATACAGTCTTGAGCAAGGTGGTCATCACCCAGATGGGTGTGCCGCCCATGAGCTATGCCCTGGTGCGGTTTGTGCTGGTGGCGGTCTTGGTCGCGCCCTGGCTCCTGCCCATGCCAAGGCCGCGTTGGCGGCTCTTGATCGTGGCCCTATTAATGGGCTGCGGCAATTTCGTACTCTTGTTTATCGGCCTCAAGACCGCCAGCCCGTCTGGCGCTGCCATTGTAAGTCAGTTGGGTGTGCCCATGACCACAATCATGTCCATGCTGATGCTTGGCGAGACGATTCGTTGGCGGCGCGGCATCGGTATTAGTCTGACCTTTGCCGGGGCCATGACTGTGGTCTGGGACCCGCATGGTGCGGCCTTGTCCCCGGGCCTGATGTTGATCGCTGCTGCGGCATTTTTAGGCTCGCTTGGCGCTGTGATGATGAAACAGATGGACGGCGTCAAACCCTTACAGTTTCAAGCCTGGGTCGGGGCCTCGTCTATCCTGCCGCTGCTCTTGCTCACCGCTGTGTTCGAGCAGGATCAGTTTGCGGCCATGAGCGCGGCGGGACTGCCCTTTATCGGCGCCCTGGTGTTTTCAGCCCTGGTCGTCAGCGTGCTGGGCCATACGGCCTATTATGGCCTAATCCAGAAATATGAGGCCAATTTGATTGCGCCCTTGACCCTGATGACGCCGCTATTCACCATTGGTCTGGGCGTTGTCTTGACCCATGACCATTTTGATCTGCGCATGGGCATTGGCACAGCGATCGCGCTGGCGGGTGTCTTGATTATTGCGTTGCGGCCCAATCGTATGTTGTCTGTGGCTGAATTGTTTCGGAGCCGCCAATGATCACCGACCCGATCGCCGCACCCTCGCCCAATTTCGACGTCCGCAAGGGCCCGCCCGACATGGTGGTCTTGCACTATACCGGCATGCAGACAGGGGCTGAAGCCTTGGCAAGACTGCGTGATCCAGCGGCCAAGGTCTCGGCGCATTATATGATCGAGGAGGATGGTCGCCTCTTTACCCTGGTCGCCGAAGAAAGGCGCGCCTGGCATGCGGGACTGTCTTTTTGGAAGGGCGAGCGCGATATCAATGCGGTGTCGATTGGCATAGAATTGGTCAATCCAGGCCATGATTATGGCTATCGCGCCTTTCCCGACGTGCAAATCGCAGCCCTGGTCGGCCTGTTGGATGATATTCGCGGGCGCTGGGATATCCCCGATAGCCGCATTCTTGGCCATAGCGATGTGGCGCCCGACCGCAAGCAAGACCCGGGCGAGCTGTTTCCCTGGCAGGCCTTGGCCGCGGCCGGTCATGGCCTGTGGGTAGAGCCTGAACCCGCGCCCGGCGCGCCCTTATCGATTGGTGATGAGGGGGCGGGCGTGTTTGCACTTCAGGCCGGCCTGACCCGGCTTGGCTATGACTGCCCCCCCGACGGACGGTTTGAATTGGACACAGCAATTACTATGACCGCGTTTCAGGCCCATTGGCGACCAGAGCTTGTCGACGGCATTGCCGATGGCGACACCCGCGCGCGCCTGGTGCACCTGTTAAGGGCCGCCAGCGAAGCTTGATGCCGTGCAATAGCCTTGACCCCAAAGGCTTGAGGGCTCATCTGTTTCGCGGATCAGACGGCCGGGCGGTCGCGGTCCCTGGTAACAGGGGTCGAGGAAAGTCCGGGCTCCACGGTGAAAAGGCGGCGGGTAACGCCCGCCGGGGGTGACCCTAGGGATAGCGCCACAGAAAGTAT
>CANGCO010000018.1 GCA_947452365.1 Caulobacteraceae bacterium | reverse complement strand
GTTGATGGCCATGTCGATTGGCGAGGAAAAGGTCAGTTTCGAAGACTTTATCTGTGACGACGGCAAGGGCGCTGGCCCGTTCAAGATCAAGTGCACCATGTGGCGCGAAGGCTCCAGGGTGATATTGGACTTTGACGGCACGGACCCTCAATCCGACAGCTCGATCAATTTCTATTTGAACGAGAACATGTTCAAGATGTTCTTTGGCATCTATATGATCATGGTCTTTGACCCACAGGTCATGTTCAATGACGGCTTTTATGACCTAGTGGATGTGCGCATCCCTGAAGGCTCATTGCTGAAGCCCAAATTCCCCGCCGCCCTGTCTTGCCGCACCCATGCTCTGGGCCGGATTTTTGACGTGCTGGGTGCGCTCTTGGGCCAAAAGACCCCAGAATTTCTTTGCGCTGCGGGCTTCTCGTCCTCGCCGCACCTGATGTTTTCGGGCTTTGACAGCAAGGGCGAATGGTTCCAGCTGTTCCAGATCGGCTTTGGCGGCATTCCCGGCCGTCCGTTCGGCGACGGTGCTGATGGTCACTCCTTGTGGCCCGGCTTTACCAATGTGCCCAACGAGTTCCTTGAGCGCTATTTCCCCATGGTCATTGAGCGGTATGAAAGCGTCGCCGACAGTGGCGGCGCGGGCCGGTTCCGCGGCGGTAATGGCATTCACATGACCTATCGCTTCTTGGAAGCGGGCACGATTGCCATTCATGACGACCGCTGGTTCATCCCGCCTTGGGGCGTGAATGGCGGCCTGCCCGGTGAGCGGTCGTGGAAGCGTCTGGACAAGGTCTCGGGCGAGCAGATCCCGCTGGCTTCCAAATGCGATGGTATCAAGGTGGAAAAGGGCGACGTCCTGCACTTTGTCACCTGGGGCGGCGGCGGCTGGGGCGATCCGCTCGAGCGCGAAACCGACCTGATCGGATTGGAAATCACCCGTGGCCTGGTGACGGTCGAGGGTGCACTGCGCTTTGGCGTGGTTGCCCATGCCGATGGCAGTATTGATACCGCAGCAACCGAAGCCTTGCGGGCCAAGATGCGCTCTGAGCGCGGACCCCTGCAACTATTTGACCGTGGCCCATCGATTGATGAGCTGCGCGCCTCATGCCTAGCCGACACTGGCCTTCCCGCCCCGGTTCAGCCTGTCTGGCGCAACCGAGTCGTCAAGATGGCTGCAGAATAGGACGTATACTGAGTGTCTGAGGTCAAGGTTGCAAATACCGGCCCCCTAAAGGGTCTGCGGGTTGTGGAAATGGGCCAGCTGATTGCGGGTCCCTTCTGCGGTCAATTGCTGGGTGATATGGGGGCAGAGGTCATCAAGATCGAACCCCCCGTGACCGGCGATCCCATGCGGGCCTGGGGCCGGGGTGACTATCCCCTTTGGTGGGAAGTGGTGGCGCGCAATAAAAAATCGGTCTCGGCCGACCTACGCGTCGCCGAAGGTCAGGATCTGGCGAGGCGTCTGATCGCCAAGGCCGATATTCTGATCGAAAACTTCCGGCCAGGGACCTTGGAAAAATGGAACCTGTCGCCCGAATCCTTGATGAAGGACCATCCGGGCCTGATCATTGTCCGGGTCTCGGGCTATGGCCAGACCGGCCCCTATTCGGACCGGGCAGGCTTTGGCGGCATTGGTGAGGCCATGGGCGGCTGGCGTTATATTGTCGGCGATCCGGACCGCGCGCCCTCGCGCATGGGCATTTCCATCGGCGATTCTTTGGCCGCGACCTATGGCTGCTTGGGTGCACTGGCGGCCTTGCGTCACCGCGACCAGACTGGCCAGGGTCAGGTGGTCGATTCCTCGCTCTATGAAGCCGTTCTACAGGTCATGGAAAGCATGGTGCCGGACTATTCGGTTACCGGCTATATTCGCGAGCGTTCCGGCTCCTTCCTGCCCGGGATTGCGCCCTCGAACGTCTATAAGTGTTCCGACGGCGAATATCTGATCGGGGCCAATCAGGACACGGTGTTTGGCCGGCTGTGCGATGCCATGGAACGGCCAGAACTGGCCAAGGACCCGCGCTATATTGACCATATCAGCCGCGGCAAGAACCAGCTCGAGCTTGACGCCCTGGTCGAGGACTGGACCAAGACCCTCACGGTCGATGAGCTAGAGGCCAAGATGATCAAGGCCGGGGTGCCAGCGGGCAAGATTTATCGCGCACCCGAAATGCTCGCCGATCCGCACTTTGCTGCGCGTGAGGCGATTATTGATGTCGAGCATCCGCGCTGGGGCACGCTGAAAATGCAAAACGTGTTTCCAAAACTGTCGGCGACGCCTGGCGTGGTGCGCTCGATCGCGCCGCAAACCGTGGGCCAGGATAATGACGAGATCTATTCCAGCGTGCTTGGCCTAAGCCCCGCCGATCTCGCTGACCTTAAGACCCGTGGCCTGATCTAGGCCATGGCTGGGGCGGATCTCGATGCAGACTATGCCAAGGCTGGCTTTGGTGGCCATTTGCGGTTTGGCCACAGTCCGGCCCTTCTCGTCGTCGATGTCGTCGCCGCCTATCTGGATCCCGCCTCGCCGCTCTATCTGGGCGGGGCAGAGGCCGTGGCCTGCTTTGCCCGCCTGATAGCCGCCTGCCGGGCCAAATCCATTCCGGTGATCTATACCCAGGTGGTCTATGGCGCGGGCGGCCGCGATGGCGGTCTATTCTATCAAAAGGTCCCGGCATTAAAGGCTTTTGATGCGGGCTCGCCGCTTGGCGTCATTCCTGCCGAAATCGCGCCCCAATCCGAAGACGTGATCGTGACTAAGCAATATGCCTCAGCGTTTTTTGGCACCAGCCTCGCCTCGACCCTAGCGGCCATGAAGGTTGATACGGTCCTGATTGGCGGGTTTTCGACCTCGGGCTGCGTGCGGGCCACGACCCTAGATGCCCTGCAACATGGCTTTGCGCCGTTTGTGGTGCGCCAGGCCTGCGCCGACCGCGACCCACGCCCGCACGGATCCAATCTGTTTGATCTCCAGGCCAAATATGCCGAGGTGATCGATGAGGCAAAGGCCCTAGCCCTGATTGAAGGCTAGTCTTCCAAAACCCCATCCAGAAAATCAAACACGGCGGCCTTGTAGAGCCCATGCGCTATGGCTGAGAAATGGTCACAGCCGGGCAGGCGCACAGCCCTAGCGCCCATAATCTTGTCGGCCAGGGCCTGCGGATCACCAGCCAGGTCATCACGCGATCCGGCCACAACAAGGGTGGGCACGCTCAAGGTCTCCAGCGCGTCCAGATCAAGCGGCGTGTGAGGCCCGCGGATACACGCAGCCAAGGCCAGCCGGTCCTCGCCCTGTTCATCCGCAAACTGACGAAAGCTCTTATGCAAGGGCTCGGCAATGGTTTCGATATCCTCGGCCTCCATGGCCAGGGCCATGGCGTCATCACGCGGGCGCGCCTCCAGCATCCGCCCGCCAATACCACCAAGGATCAGGTTCCAAAACCTATGTGGCGCAGCCATGGCGGCGGCTAGCGCCACATGCGCGCCCAGCGAAAACCCCATCAAGTCAACTTTTTCTAAGCCCAAATGATCCAGCAGGGCCAAGACATCGCCCGCCAGATTGGCACGGCCATAATCGGCCGGATCATGCGGCTTGGCGCTCTGGCCATGACCACGAAGGTCCAGCGTCACACAGCGCAGGCCCTTGACCCTTGCCGCATGCACCCAGCCGGTGCGGCCCCAGTTCTCATGCGCATTAGAGGTAAAGCCATGCACCAGCACCAGCGTATTTACCGGCCCCGGGCCCGTGTCTTCAAAATGGAGCTCAAAACCGCCGAAATTGAAATGTGCCATAATTTACGTCTCGTGCTTAGGTCTTTGGGCTGAAGTCTGGTCAATCCTGACCCAGGCCGGCCGCCTCGACAAGGGCCAAGCGCTCGCCGGGTGTATTGGCCCCTCTGAGCCGCAGGGCCATATCAGGCGCGCAGGCCAAGGTCTGCCCGCCCGCCCGCTCAACCAGCCGCCGCAAGGGCCAGTCTGGCGCGGCACTGTGGTCAAGAGCGGCAATAGGCACATAAAACGGCAAGGGAAAGCCTTCAAAACATCCGCCCTCGGAAAGAGCCAGCAGGGGCCCCAAATCCGTCGGGGTCACGGTCGGGGCATCCACGGCAAGGGCCAGCATATGGCTAAGACCCAAATCTTGTAATCGCCTTGCCGCCACCAGCAAGCCTGCCACCGGCCCAGCCTGAGGCGCGGTATCAGGCACAAAGGCAAGGCCATAATCGCCCCCAGCCGTGAGCACATGTTCCGCCCCCAGAGCAGTCCCCAAGGCGGCGCAGCGATCAACAGCGCGCATACCGCCCCAGTCTAGCAAAGCCTTGTCAGTGCCCATCCGCCGCGAGGCCCCGCCAACCAATATGGCCACGCCCAGCCTCATGCGCTTGGCCCCGGCAGCAATTGATCATACCTTGCCGCGACAAGGTCCAGCATCCAGCCGCGCACAGCCCTTAGCCTTGCCGTGGTCTTAAGATCCTGATGGATCGACATCCAAAACGAGCGTTTAATCCCGACGACGCCGGCCAAGACCCGCTCAAGGCCCGGCGTCTCACTGGCCATGAAATGCGGCAGGACCCCGATACCAGCGCCCGCTGCCACCAGTTCCAGCTGCGCCCGGATCGATGAACTCATCAGCCTTGGCCTAAGGTCGGGCAAGACCTCATCCAAATAACGCAGTTCTGGCGCATAAATAAGATCATCGACATAACCGACCAATTGATGCGCCCGCAGGTCCTGAAGCTGCTCAGGGTGACCCACCTTGGCCAGATGCGCCGACGAGGCATAAAGACCCAGCTCATAATCGGTCAGTTTTTCCACCGTCAGTCTGGCCGAGCGCGGCGGACTGAGGGTGACGGAGATATCCACCTCGCGCATCGCCGGGGACAGGGAGCCGGCATTGGTCACCAGTTCGATGGTCAGCCCCGGACGGGTGCGGATAAAGTCAGGCAAGGCTGGGGCGACAATCTGGCCACCAAAGCCTTCGGAAACACTGATGCGCACCGTGCCCGACACCCCACCAGGGGCATCGGCCTCGCCTGCTGCGTCAATCGCCGCCTCGACCGACAGGCCCGCCTCGCGCAGACGCGCGCCTGCCGCCGTCAATTGCAGGCCGCGCGAGGAGCGCACCAAAAGGGTGGATTTCAGACTGGCCTCCAGCCTTTGAATCCGCCGCCCCACCGTGGTGGCATCCATATGCAGACGCAGGGCAGCACTGGTCAAAGACCCACTACGGGCCGCGGCCATAAATACGCGCAAATCATCCCAATCCTTCATGGGCCCCACCTAACCGCATAATTGCAGGATTAGTCCAGAATTTTTGCAGCATACGCACGGCCTTGGAAATGATAGCCAGTGGGTCAGATTCATATTGGCCTAAAGCCTCGTCAGGAGATGCCCCATGCGCGACATCCATCATTTTGTTAACGGTCAAACCCTGATCGGCAAGTCAGGCCGGTTTAGCGATGTGTTTAATCCCAATACGGGCGAGGTCCAGGCGCGAGTTCAATTTGCCACCGATGCGGAGATGGACCTGGCCGTCCAGTCTGCGGCTGCCGCGCAAATCGGCTGGGCTGCGACCAATCCCCAGCGCCGCGCCCGGGTGATGTTTGAGTTCAAGCGCCTGCTCGAAGCCAATATGACTGAGATGGCCGAGCTTCTATCTAGCGAGCACGGCAAGGTGATTGCCGATTCCAAGGGCGATATCCAGCGCGGCTTGGAAGTGATCGAATTTGCCTGCGGCATTCCGCATCTCTTAAAGGGCGAATACACTGAGGGCGCAGGCCCCGGCATTGACGTCTATTCCATGCGCCAGCCCTTGGGCGTGGTCGCCGGGATTACCCCGTTCAACTTCCCGGCCATGATCCCAATGTGGATGTTTGGCATTGCCATCGCCACGGGCAATACTTTTATTCTCAAGCCCTCTGAGCGCGATCCATCCTTGCCGGTGCGGCTGGCCGAACTCTTTATGGAGGCAGGCGCTCCCGCGGGCGTGCTGAATGTTGTGCATGGCGACAAGACGGCCGTGGATGCCATCTTGCATCACCCGACCATCAAGGCGGTCAGCTTTGTCGGCTCGTCCGATATTGCCCAATATGTCTATTCGACCGGCACGGCCAATGGCAAACGCGTCCAGGCCATGGGCGGGGCCAAGAACCATGGCATTATCCTGCCCGATGCGGATCTGGACCAGGCGGTCAAGGACCTGGTCGGGGCGGCCTATGGCTCGGCGGGCGAGCGCTGCATGGCCCTGCCGGTGGTGGTGCCCGTCGGCAAAAAGACCGCCGACGATTTGCGCGAGCGCCTGCTAGAAGAGATTCAGACCCTACAGATCGGTGTCTCGTCTGACGTGAATGCCCATTATGGCCCGGTCGTGTCTTCGGCCCACCGCGACAAGATTGCCAGCTATATCCAGATGGGCGTCGATGAGGGCGCAGAGCTTGTGGTCGATGGCCGCGGCTTTGCCCTGCAAGGCTTTGAAAAGGGCTTCTTTATCGGCCCCACCCTGTTTGATCAGGTCAAGCCAAGCATGCGCTCCTATCAGGAAGAAATCTTTGGCCCGGTCTTGCAAATCCTGCGGGCCGAGAGCTTTGAAGAGGCCCTGTCCTATCCGTCCGATCACCAATACGGCAATGGCGTGGCGATCTTTACCCGCAATGGCCGCGCCGCTCGCGAATTTGCCGCCCGGGTTGAGGTGGGCATGGTGGGCATTAATGTGCCCATCCCTGTGCCGGTGGCCTATCACAGCTTTGGCGGCTGGAAGCGCAGTGCGTTTGGCGACACCAATCAGCACGGGGCCGAGGGCGTGCGCTTCTATACCAAGGTCAAGACCATCACCGCCCGCTGGCCCGAAGGGGCGGTTGAAGACTCCGCCTTTGTCATTCCGACCATGAAGTGAGGCCGCCATGGATTTTGCCCTAAGCGAAGACCAGATCGCTATTCAGGACGCCGCCGAAGCGTTTGCAGCGGCAGAAATGGCACCGTTCTCAGCGCAGTGGGATGCCGAGGCGCATTTTCCGGTCGATGTGATGCGCAAGGCCGCAAGCTTGGGTTTTGCCGGTATTTATGTGCGCGAAGATGTCGGCGGCTCTGGCCTTGGGCGGCTGGACGCGGCGATCATTTTTGAGGCCTTGTCCAAGGGCGATGTCTCGACCGCCGCCTTTATGTCGATCCATAATATGGCGTCCTGGATGATTGATCGGTTTGGCTCTGAGGCCTTGCGGGCCAAATACCTGCCGCGGCTAACCTGCATGGAATTGATTGCCAGCTATTGCCTGACCGAGCCGGGTGCGGGCTCTGATGCGGCAAGCCTAGCCACCAAGGCGCATCTGGACGGTGATCATTATGTGATCAATGGCGCCAAGGCGTTTATCTCCGGCGCAGGCGTGTCAGACCTCTATGTGGTCATGGTGCGCACAGGCGGGCCTGGCCCCAAGGGTATATCCACCCTGGTGGTCGAAAAAGGCACGCCCGGCCTGTCGTTTGGGGCCAATGAGCGCAAGATGGGCTGGAATAGTCAGCCGACAGCCATGGTTAATTTCGACAATGTCCGGGTCCCCGTTGAAAATCGAATTGGCTCAGAGGGCGAAGGCTTTCGCTTTGCCATGATGGGTCTAGATGGTGGACGGCTCAACATTGCCGCCTGCTCGCTCGGCGGCGCTAGTCTGGCGCTGGAAACCGCCAAGGCCCATCTTGAGACCCGCAACCAATTTGGTCATGCCTTAAAGGATTTTCAGGCCCTGCAGTTCAAGATGGCCGATATGGCCACCGAATTGGAGGCCGCGCGCCTGATGGTCTATCGCGGTGCCCATGCCATGGATAGCCGCCACCCCAAGGCCAGCCAATACTGCGCCATGGCCAAGCGCTATGCCACCGATGCCGGGTTTGAAGTCGCCAATCAGGCGCTGCAACTGCATGGCGGCTATGGCTATCTGCGCGACTATCCGCTGGAGAGGATTGTCCGCGACCTGCGCGTGCACCAGATCCTCGAGGGCACAAACGAGGTCATGCGGGTGATTATTTCCAGAGAGCTGTTTCGCCAATGACCGATGCGGCCCCAGAAGTCTTGGTCCGTGTACAGAACGGGATTGGCCACCTGACCCTGAACCGGCCAGATGCCCTGCATGCCCTGACCACCAATATGTGCCAGATCATGATCGCCGCGCTGCAAGACTGGCGAGAGAATGACGCCATTCAGATGGTGCTGCTCGATCACACCGGCGCACGCGGCTTTTGTGCGGGCGGCGATATCCGCATGCTGGCCACGAGCGTCCAGACCGACGGGGTCGAGGCGCGGGCCTTTTTCTATATCGAGTATCAGCTCGACCACCTGATCAAGGCCTATGCCAAGCCCGTGATTTCAGTGATGGACGGCACAGTCATGGGCGGCGGCGTTGGGATTGCCCTGCCTGCCAGCGTCCGGATTGCCACAGAGCGCACGACCTTTGCCATGCCCGAAACTGGGATTGGTCTTTTTCCCGATGTGGGCGGCGGCTGGTACCTGCCGCGCCTGCCCGGCGCTGCCGGGTATTGGATGGGCCTGACGGGCGCGCGCCTCAAGGCTGCCGACTGTATGGCCCTTGGCCTGACGACCCACTATATCGCGACCGCCCAGCTAGAGGCCTTCAAGGCCGATCTTATCGCAAGCACAGGCCAAAATCGCCTGGGTGAGGCCCTGAGCGCGCATTCAAGCGATCCCGGGCCACCCCCGATTACTGCTCATCAAGCCGCCATAGACGCGCATTTTTCCGTGCCAACGGTTGAGGCGGTGATGGACAGTTTGGCCGCCGACAAGAGTGACTGGGCTAGGCAACAGCACGCCCTCTTGCTGACCAAGTCGCCGCAGGCCCTAAAGGTTGCGCTTCGTCAGATGCAGACGGGGGCAAAGGCCACCGATTTTGCGCAAGTTCTAGCGATGGAATATCGGATCAGCGCCCGTGTGGTTAACCGCCATGACTTTTCCGAAGGCGTGCGTGCTGTGATCCTCGATAAGGACAATGCCCCGGTTTGGGCACCCGCTAGGCTGCAAGACGTGGATACCGCCCTGCTGGACGGTATTTTTGCTCCCCTCCCCGCCGATCAGGAATGGAAACCCCTATGACCCGCATAGCCTTTATCGGACTTGGCAATATGGGCGCTGGCATGGCGGCCAACCAGGCCAAGGCTGGCCATACGGTGCTGGCCTTTGACTTAAGCGCCGGGGCCCTAAAACGCGCCGCCGAGGCAGGCTGCACGCCGGTTGGCAGTGTGCGTGATGCGGTTATGAACGCCGAAGTGGTCATCACCATGCTGCCTGCAGGCCAGCATGTGCGCAGTGTCTATGCCGAGGAGATTGTTGGCCATAGCCAGGCCGGCGCTCTGGTGATTGATTGCTCGACCATTGATGTCGATAGTGCCCGCTTTGTGGCCGCCCTTGCCGTGGGCTCAGGCCTGCGTGCGGCGGACGCGCCCGTATCGGGCGGCACGGCTGCCGCTGACGCCGGAAGCCTAGCCTTTATGGTCGGTTGCGAGGCTAAAGACTTTGCCGCCGTTGAGGCCGCCCTCACCCCCATGGCCCGGGTTGTCATCCATGCCGGTGCCAGCGGCGCGGGGCAGGCGGCCAAGATCTGCAACAATATGCTGCTAGGCATTTCCATGATCGGCACCTGTGAAGCCTTTGCCCTGGCCGATAAGCTGGGCCTAGAGGCGGACCGATTTTTTGAGATAGCGTCAAAATCCTCGGGCCAGTGCTGGTCGCTCACCACCTATTGCCCGGTAGAGGGCATTGGTCCAGCCACCCCAGCCGATCGCGGCTATGAGGGCGGCTTTGCCACAGCCATGATGCTGAAAGACTTAAAACTCGCGCAAGAAGCGGCCGCCAAGGCCGGGGCTTCAACGCCCTTAGGGGCCCAGGCCGAAGCCCTCTATGCCTTGTTTGCCAATCAAGGCTATGCTCAGCGCGATTTTTCGGCCGTCCTGCCCTGGCTGAGCGGCCAGACCGAAACCCTGAAAAAGGACTGATCCATGGCTTATGAAACCTTGATCATCGAACAGACCGGCCATGTTGTCCTGGTTCGCCTGAACCGTCCCTCGGCCTTAAACGCGCTCAATAGCCAGCTGCTCGGGGAACTGGCAGTTGCCCTTGGCACTTTTGATAGCGACGAGACGGTGCGCTGCGTGGTCCTGACCGGATCCGACCGCGCCTTTGCCGCCGGGGCCGATATCAAGGAAATGTCGGACAAGTCCTATGCCGACATGTTCAAGCTCAATTTTTTCGCAGGCATTGCCAAGGCGATCGAGGCCTTTCGCAAGCCGATCATTGCCGCGGTCTCGGGCTATGCGCTGGGCGGGGGCTGCGAGCTGGCCATGCTGTGCGACTTTATCATTGCCTCTGAGACCGCGAAATTTGGTCAGCCGGAAATAACCCTCGGTGTGTCACCCGGCATTGGCGGCTCACAACGCCTGACCCGGTTTGTCGGCAAGTCCAAATCCATGGATATGGTCCTAACCGGTCGCCAGATGGATGCGGCCGAGGCCGAGCGCTCTGGCCTGGTCAGCCGGGTCGTGCCGGTCGACAAGTTGATTGAGGAAGCCATGAATGCTGCGGCCAAGATCGCGGCCCTGTCGCCCCTGGCCGTTATGGTCAATAAGGACATGGTCAATCAGGCCTATGAGACCACCCTGTCCGCAGGCGTGGCCTATGAGCGTCGGCTGTTTCATTCTCTGTTTGCATTCGACGACCAAAAGGAAGGCATGGCCGCCTTTATCGACAAACGGCCCGCAAGCTTTACCGGTCGCTAGGCCTTGATATTGAGCAGGGCCTGCTGCATGGCGTCTGCCGTCTGATAGACGCTCATATTGGCCTTAAACGACTGCTGGGCCGTGATCAGGCCCACAGTCTCCTGCGCCATATCCACATTGGGCACAGCGACAAAGCCCTTGGCATCGGCATAGGTGGCATCAGGCTTATAGGCGGGAGAATAGTCCGGCCTTGCCTTGATACTGGCCGACACGCCCGAAGCCGCGCCTGAAGACAGACTGACCTGATCAACCCAGCGCGGATCATATACCGCCTGAAGGTCCGGCGCCTGTGTGCCTGCTGGCTGTGCCAAAGGCGTGGGCGGCGGCAGGACCCCCTCGGTCTGGGCATTGGCAATATTTGATGCCGCCGCTTCGAGCCGCAAGGTCGCCGCATTCATGCCAGAAGCTGCTATGGATTGGGCGTTCATTTTGCGCACCTATTGCCAACTTAACTAAAGGTAGCACAAAAACTAGTAATATTTCAATAAGATTTTGGAATCGGTAACGTTTCGAGCCCACCTTGACCATTATAGCCATGACAGATTTCAAACTCGGGTTCGATTTGTCCGATCCCCCCGGACCTAGACGATCAATATTACATGCGACAAAATGTCTTAAAGTAAATAAATTCAATAATTAAAGCGCCCAAACAGCCCCCAATCTTGCGCCCAGCGCCAAGATGACAGTTTTATGAGTTGTTCCTCTGCAAAATAATCGCAGACATAGGCAAAGCGGAACCGCTGGCATTCAGAAACACAGGTCCGCATGAGGAGGGATAACATGTTAAAGCGCAAATTATTGTGTGGCGGGGCATTCCTGTTTGGGGGCGCATCCTTGCTATCGGGCCAGGCCCTAGCCCAGGACGCCAAGCCCGCCCCGATTGAAGAGATCGTGGTCACCGGGTCCTTCATCCGCGGCACCCCAACCGATGCCGCCCTGCCCGTCGCGGTCTTGAGCGCTGAACAATTACAACGCCAAGGCTCGCCGACCACACTGGAACTGCTCAAGGCCCTGCCGGTCAGCAATGGCGTCCTAGGCGAGACCAACCAGTTCGATGCGCGCGCTCAGGGGTCTGAAGGGTCCGGCAGTGTCAATCTGCGCGGTCTAGGCTCACAGCGCACGCTTGTGCTGATGAATGGCCGCCGCATGCCAATCAATCCGTTTGGCCAGGTCGCCTCAGGGATTGTGGATACAAATATCATTCCCGCCGCAGCGATTGGGCGGGTTGAAGTGCTAAAAGATGGTGCCGCCGCGACCTATGGCTCGGATGCGATCGCCGGGGTGGTCAATTTCATCACCAAGAAGAACTTTTCAGGCCTTGAGGTCGGGGCCAGCTATAAGCACATTGCCGACTCCAATGGCGATTATAACTTCAACCTGACCTATGGTTGGGTCGGTGATACGGCAAACATATTGCTAGCCGCAGGCTGGGACCACCGCTCTGTGCTAGCCGCTACGGACCGGGATTGGGCCAATAAGGGCTATCTGGCGAACCCGGACGGTGGTTGGTCGGGCGGCGGTAACCCAGGTATTTATCTGCCCCTAGCGGCAAACCTTGCACCAGCAGCCGGATTAACCCGCGACGCCGGTTGCGCCGCTGCTGGGGGTTTTGCGGGATTTTCTGGCGCGTCCCCGCGCTGCCTATTCCACTTTGTCCCGTTCGATAACATCGTCGAAAAAGAGGACAAATGGCAGGTTTATGGCGAGATCAATGCTGATCTAACCGCCAAGACTAAGCTTCATGTCGAGGCCCTGTTTGCCCAAACCGATGTCCCGGAGTGGCAGACTTCCCCATCCTACCTGACCTTATCGTCTCCGACTCTAGAGGCGCAACCGGCTGGCACAACGCCTGGCCGCTATATTGTTCCGAACAATAATCCGGGGCTGGTGGCCTATTTCAACTCTATCGGAGCGGCTGCACCCGCTGGCGGCGTTCAGCTCTTTGCCGGTACCTTCCGTCCCTTTGGTACAGGCGGTAATCCCCTGTTTGGCTATGGCCCCTCAACCGGTACCCGCGAGTTTGAAGCCTTTCGGATTTCAGGCAATCTGACCGGCGAATTCGCCAATGGCATTGGTTGGGACACGGCCCTAACCTATGGATCAGAAACCGGCCAGCGCAGCGGTTATGATACGCTGGTCAATCGCCTTGCCTTAGCACTGCGCGGCCTAGGTGGCCCCAGCTGTAACATCGCGGCCAATACGCCCGGTGCCAATGGTTGCCTTTGGTTTAACCCCTTCTCAAATGCCATTCCGACCAATGCCCTGACCGGACAAGCCAATCCAAACTATAATTCGGCGGTGGCAAACTCGAAGGAATTGACGGCCTGGTTCTTCCAAAAGTCTTCGACAAAGCAAACCGCAAGCACGTTTGTGGCTGATGCGGTCCTAAACGGTAAGACACCCATCGTTCTGCCCGGCGGCAATATTGCCTGGGCAGCCGGGGTGCAGTATCGACGAAACTATTTCAAGTCTGACTTCAGTGATCTGGGCAATGCCCTGACCAATCCTTGCGTAAACTCGGTCGATTTTGGCGTGACCAATTGTACCGGCGCAGTTCGAAACGGACCTTCGGTGTTCCTAGGCGTGGCAACACCTCAAGACCTTGAAAGCAGTATTTATGCAGGGTTCGGTGAATTGAATGTACCAATCACGGAAAAATTGCAGGCTCAGATCGCCGCGCGTTATGAAGATTACGGCGGAGACGTAGGCTCAACCTTTAATCCTAAGATCGCCTTGCGCTGGCAAACTACAGAATGGCTGGCCTTGCGGGCCTCAGCAGGTAGTACCTTCCGGGGTCCGCCTGATGCACAATTGGCACCAAACAATGTGACCTCCCTCCAGCAGATTACTGGCAGCTTCCGGGCCGTTGATATTGGCGGCAATCCGGACCTGAAGCCCGAAAAGGCTAAGACCTATAATCTTGGTGCCATATTTAAGGTGGCCGGGTTGCGGGCCACGGTGGACTGGTGGCAGTTCGATTTTGACAATCCAATCGTTTCGGAATCGGTATCTGGCCTGGTTAATTCTGTATTCCCAACGGGGCTTCCGGCCAATTGCTCCAGCCCGTTTGTATCGCGCTTTACCTTCAACAATAATGGTTGTGGCGGCGCGAATATCACCCGGCTGCAAACCTATTTCGTCAATGGCCCGCGCATCAAGACCTCCGGCTTTGATATTGTCGGCGATTACAAGTGGGATCAAATCCTTGGCGGCGGCGATGTCACCGTCGGCGGCAGCGTGACGATCACTCAAGAATATAAGGTTGCCCCAACCTATATTGGCACCAACCTTGCTGCGCCAGGCTTTGATGGCGTCGGGTATCTGAACTATCAAACAATCATTGTGCCAATTCCAAAATGGAAGGCCGAGGGCCACGTCGAGTATACGGTCGGTCCACACAATGTGCGCTGGGTCGTTCGCTATATCGACAAGTATGAGGACCAGCGGACCGCACAATTTGCGCCCGGCGCCTATCGCGATACAGCCGGTAACCCTGTGACGGTCGCCGCAGGCAAGACCATTGATGCCCAGATCATTCAGGACATCAATTACCGGGTCTTCCTTCCATGGGATTCCACACTGACCGCGACAGTTGGCAATATATTTGACGAGGATCCGTCCTTTGCCCGCCTTGAGCTCGGATATGATCCCTTTACCGGCAATCCCCTGGGCCGGACCTATAAGGTTGGTCTGACCAAGAAGTTCTAATAACGACCCTCTGAGAGCAAAACTTAAGCCGCGTCTGGATCAAGCGATCCGGGCGCGGCCTTTTTCTTGGCTTGGGGTTGCCGTGCGGGGGAGCGTATCGGTGATGCGACAAGGGCCACGGCGACAAAAAACTCGCGCCTGAGCCGGGAGGACAGACGCGGGCTCAGGCCCCTTATCGGATTGGACTCTAGGCGGCTTCGAGCGCTAGCCTCAAGACCCGGGCACCTTCGCGGGCCAAGCGCTCAGGATCTGGCTTGCGGCTCGCCTGTTCGGGCGTAAGCGTAAGCGTCTCAGTCGATAAGGCCATTTCGACCGCCAACCGATAGCGTGGCCAGATCGCTTCACGCGTCAGGCTTGGCTGATACGGGGCCACCGCATCGGCAAATCGGTCGGCGATCATGCTACGCATGGCCTTGCGGCGGACGGCCAGGCCCGTATGGCCATGCAGGGCACGGTGCAATTGCTCAGACCCCGGAATACTGGCGCTGGCGGCAAACAGCGCCGTCAACAGATCTTCGACATGGTCGGCCATCATGGCCTGACCGCGGCCACCATGGTGGCCAAACCAGATATTCACCACCTCGGTCTGGCGCTGATATAGCCGATCAATCATGGCCTCGATCAAGCTGCTGCGATCTTTAAAAAACCGGAACAATTGGTCATGGCTCAGATCGGCCTGTTCGGCCAGCAGGCTCGTAGTCAGGCGCTCTAGCCCGAGGGTCTGCGCCAACTGCCCTGCCATGTCCAAAAGGGCGTCCTGGGTCAGGGCCGTCCGCGCTTGGCGCAATATCGTATGATTGTTCATCGTCCCCCCAACTCAAAAAGGCTCAAGGGCTTCGGGTCAGGGAATACACCTGAATGGCGATTCTAGGCGTCTGACTTTTTGCGCTAGAAACCTTCCTATACGCTCTCACTCCAGTCGCCAAGGCATAGTTTTAGCAATAATGACTAATTAGTCGCAAAATTGTCACCAAGCCGATTAAACTCAGCAATCCAGTCTAGAAAGCTCGGTGACAAGTTTATACGATAATTAAAACTATTAAATCAAAACCAGAACAGATCGAACGCATAAGGCGATCAAGACCAGACTGGATAGTGCAAATACCAAGAAGCGAATGGCCACCCGGTTGATCGTGCCTTGAACCAGGGAATGGATAATCCGCAAGCCGACATAGGCCCAGGCCAATGCAACATTGGTGGAATCGGTTTGGCCCGACAATTGCAGATAAAAGATCAAGGCATAGAACAGGGTCGGCTGTTCCATCAGGTGGTTGTAATTATCGGCCACCTGGCGCGCGGAGTCTGGCAAGACGCTCAAAGAGCCGGGAAAGCGCGCGTCTTGTGGGTCAAGACCCGATTTTTGCATGGCCGGTATGCGGGTGGCATACATCCAGAACCAGACCACAAGGCTCCAGGCCACCAGGGCCAATACGGGGGTCAATAGGTTTGTCATTGTGTCTCTTCCCTTGATCGGCCCGGTCTAGGACTGCCGGGCGCATTAACGGTGCGAACATGACGGGCCTCGTCCACAGCGCCAAGCCAAAAAAAACGCTCGCCGCCAGTATCTGAATGGTGATTACTAGGCCAAAGCCGTTCAGGACCAAGACCCATGACCCAGCCTATGCCGTCGTTCGATCTCTTAATCCAAAATGGCCTGATTATTGACGGCTCGGGCCAGCAGGGCTTTGTTGGCAATGTCGGCATTCGCGGTGGTAGGATTGTCGCGGTCGGGGCGGTAGAAGGCCCGGCCATCCGTGTGCTGGAGGCGAATGGGGCCCTGATCACGCCGGGCTTTGTCGATATCCATACCCATTATGATGGCCAGGCGACCTGGGACGGGGTACTGGCCCCCTCCTCGATCAATGGCGTCACCTCGATTGCCATGGGCAATTGCGGCGTTGGCTTTGCCCCAGCGCGCAAGGACAAGCATGACTGGCTGATCGCGCTTTTGGAAGGCGTTGAGGATATTCCCGGCACGGCGCTGGCCGAGGGCCTGACCTGGGACTGGGAGACCTTTCCTGAATATCTGGATGCCCTGGCCCGGCGTCAGTTCAGCGTCGATATCGGCGCGCATGTGCCCCATGCGGCCTTGAGAGCCTATGTCATGGGCGATCGCGGCGGCGATCATCTGGAGCACCCAAGCCAAGCCGAAATTGCCGAGATGGAGCGCCTGATCCTAGAGGCCTTAGACGCCGGGGCCATAGGCTTTTCCACCTCCCGCACCTATGTGCATCGCTCGCGCAATGGCGATACGATCGGCACCCTATCGGCAACCGAGGCCGAATTAATGGGGGCAGCCCGCGCCATCAAGGCGGCAGGCCGCGGCGTGATCCAGCTGATCTCCGATGCCTATCTGACCCCCGATGACGGCTTTGCCGAGCGCGAGCTGGACCTGATTGCCAATCTGGCCAGGGCATGCGGTCAGCGCCTATCCTTTACCGTGCAACAGACCGATGATGCGCCCGACCGCTGGCGCTATATTGCCGACAAGGTCGCGAATATGGCCAAGGATGGCCTGCCCGTCTCCATGCAGGTCGCGCCAAGGCCGCTAGGGGTGATCCTGTCCTTTGCCGCGACGGTCAATCCCTTCTTCCTGACCCCGACCTATCGCAGCCTGATGGGGCTTGAGCTAGAAGCCCGCCTCAAACAATTGGCCGTGCCCCATATCCGTAGCCAGATCTTGGCCGAGCATGTCGGCATCCAGCCCCCGGGCATGGCGGCCGGGATTGTTCAGGGCTTTGGCAAGATGTTTCGCATGACCGATCCAGTCGATTATGAACCGACACCGGACATGTCGCTGCTCGCCCATGCGCTGGCCTTGGGGCAAGACCCTGCGGCCCATGCCTATGACACCCTGCTCGAGGAGGGCGGACATAGGCTGCTCTATCAACCCTTGATCAATTATGCCCGCGGCGACCTGTCGGATGTCTATGGCATGATGACCGCTGATCACACCCTTTATGGCCTGTCCGATGGCGGCGCACATTGCGGCACGATTTGTGATGGCAGCTTTCCAACCACGTCGCTGGCGCTCTGGAGCCAGGGCGACAAGTCTGGCCGCAAGATTGCGCTAGAAGCCCTGATCCATGGCTATACCCGCCGCAATGCCGAGCATGTTGGCTGGATGGACCGGGGCCTGATCGCGCCGGGCATGTTGGCTGATATCAATGTGATTGATCTTGGCCGCTTGTCCCTTAGCCCGCCACAGATTGTTCAGGACCTGCCCGCCGGCGGCACGCGCCTTTTACAGGCCGCCCATGGCTATCGCTGGACGATCAAGAGCGGGGTTGTGACGTTTGAGGACGGCGAATGGACCGGCCAGTTGCCAGGCCGGCTGCTGCGCGGTGATCAGGTGGCGGTGGCCGCCTGATCCTTGGGCGTCTCTAGCTGATTTTCCCATTTGGCGACCACGACTGACGCCACCGAATTGCCAACCACATTGGTGGCGCTGCGGCCCATATCGAGCAAGTGATCAACGGCCAGGATCAATAACAGGCCCGCTTCTGGGATTTTGAAATAGGCAAGCGTTGCGGCGATCACCACCAAGGAGGCGCGCGGCACCCCGGCAATGCCCTTGGAGGTGATCATCAAGAGCAGCAGCATCATGACCTGCTGGCCAATGCTCAGCTCAATGCCATAGGCCTGGGCGATAAACAGGGTGGCAAAGGTGCAATACATCATCGAGCCATCGAGATTGAACGAATAGCCCAATGGCAGCACGAAACTAGCAATCTTGCGCGACACGCCAAATTTTTGCAGTTGCTCAAGCGTGCGTGGATAGGCAGCTTCAGAACTGGCGGTCGAAAAGGCCAGCAAGACCGGCTCGCGGATCATGCCAAACAGGCCAACCCCGCGCCGCCCCATAATCGCGACCGCCGCAATCAGCAATAGGGCCCAAAGCACGCCCAGTGACAGATAAAACCCGCCAATGAATTTTGCATAATTGAGCAATATGCCGAGGCCTTGGGTCGCCACAGTCGAGGCCAGGGCCGCAAAGATCGCAAACGGCGCAAACAGCATCACATAGCTGGTGATCTTGAGCATGACCTGAGCGATCTGCTCGGCCAGTTGCAAAACCGCCGGGGCCTTGTCTTCGATCGATGAAATCGCGGTGCCGACAAACACCGAGAACACGACAATCTGCAAGATCTCATTATTGGCCATGGCCTCAATAATGGATTTGGGCACCAGGTGGGTAATAAAGTCCTTAAAGGACAGGGTGCTGGCATCCACGGCACTGGTGGCGGTTACTTCTGGCAAGGGCAGGCCAAGTCCAACCCCCGGCGCGATCAAATGCACCATAAAAAGGCCAATGGTCAGGGAGACGATCGAGGCGCTGATAAACCAGGCCATGGTCTTGGCCCCAACCCGGCCAATCGTCGCCGCATCCTCCATATGGGCAATGCCCACCACCAGGGTGGAAAACACCAGGGGCGCAATAATCATCTTGATCAGGCGCAGAAATATATCGGTGATGATGTTTAGTCCGCCCGCTGCGGCCTTGACCTGGGCCGGATCGGTCAGGGTCTGGTTCAGGACAAACCCGACCAGAATACCCAGCAGCATGGCCGCCATCACAAAATAGGTAAAACGCCGATTCATCTGCAAAGCCCCCAAGACTGTTGTCGCCCCGACCTTGGCACAGTTGAGGTCACCTTGTCGCGGGGGTCAGGCCTTTTTGAGAAATTCTGTGCGCAGAACCAGACCCTTAACCTTTTCAACCCGGCACTCAATCTCGTCCGGATCGCCGGTCAGGCGGATGCCCTTAACAAGCGTGCCGCGCTTTAGGGTCACTGACGTGCCCTTGACCTTGAGATCCTTGATCAGGGTAACATTGTCCCCATCGGCCAAGAGCGTGCCATTGCTGTCACGGGTTTCCATGTCTTATTCCTGACGACAAAAGCTTGGCATTAGCCGTTTGGCTTGCCCTTTTTAGATTTAGGCTTTTTAGGAAAGAACGGCTTGCCCTCCCCCGGCGTCGGCCGTTTGTCATAGGACGCTTTTTTCTCAAAAGCGGGCTTGGCACCAAAGGCGGGCTTCTTGTCGGGATTAAACGGCCGGGCTGGGCGCGGACCTTCGGCCGCACCATCGATCGGATTCCATTCGCGCGCAGGCTTGGCCTGGGCGGCTGGCTTGCCATAAGCCTTGCGAGCGGGCGCCTCGCCTTCGGCGCGCGGGGCTGGGTCTCTTGGCACAAACGGCTTTGATCTTGGGGCTGCGTCCCTGGGGGCTGCGTCCCTGGGGGCAAAGTCCCTTGGGGCAGACTCGCGCGGCACAAAATCGCGCTTGGGCGCGGGACGCGGGGCATATTGGCGCGGCGCAACGTCTCTGGCGCCAGAGTCCCGGGGACCAGAGTCTCGAGGACTAGCACCGCGCGGCGCGCCACCGCGTGGACCATTATCTCGACCGCCGCCGGCACGGGCACCGGCAGGCGCAACGGCCGGTTCAATCCGCATGTCCTGATCTTGACCGCTTTCGGCCGCAGCCTTGATCGCAGCCGTAAAGCGCTGTTCAGCTTCCTTGCTGATCTCGAACTTGGTCTCGCGATCAAAAATCTTGATCTGGCCAATATCCTTCTTGGTGACATGGCCTGCGCGGCAGATCAGAGGAATAAGCCATTTTGGATCGGCATTGTTCTGACGGCCGGTCGAGAGGCGAAACCAGACCACGTCTTCGGGGGCCAGGCGCTCGGGTCGGCCACCATCGCGGTCAAAGCCGCGGTCCTGACCCCGGTCGCGATCATTGCCCCTGTCACTGCCGCGATCCTGACTGGTCCGCGAAGGCGGGGCCAGGCTCGCGCGCGGATCATCAAACATGTCCTCTGGCGCAGGCAAGGCCGCCTGACGCATGCGGATCAGGGCGGTGGCAATCTCCATAGGCGTGCGGGTGGCCAAGATGGCGGTGGCTAGGGCCACTTCTTCCTCGGTGCCGGTTTCGGTCAAGGTGGGATCTTCGAGCAGACGCTTCATATCGCCCGCACGAATATCTTCAGCCGTCGGTGGCCCGCTCCAGACGGCCTCAATATTGGCAGACGACAAGATCTGCTCGACGCGGCGGCGGCGCTGATAGGGGGCAAGGAGCACAGACACCCCCTTACGACCAGCGCGCCCCGTTCGGCCAGAGCGGTGCAAGAGCCCAGCGCGATTAACCGGCAGGTCGGCATGGATCACCAGGCCAAGATCGGGCAGGTCAAGGCCGCGCGCCGCCACATCGGTGGCAACACAGACCCTTGCGCGGCCATCGCGCAGGGCCTGTAGGGCATCAGACCGCTCCCGCTGGGACAATTCGCCCGAAAGGGTCACCACATCAAAGCCGCGTTCGCGCAGGCTGGAATAAAGTCGGCGCACCGTCTCGCGCGTCGAGCAGAACACCAAGGCCCCCGGTGCATCAATATGGCGCAGCACATTGACCACGGCCCGCTCAACCTCATTGGGCGCGACACTGATGACGCGGTATTCAATATCGCCGTGAGGCTCATTCAGGCTGGTCGTGTCAATACGCACGGCATCGCGCTGGAACCGGCGGGCCAAGGCAGCAATATCCTTGGCAATGGTTGCCGAGAACAAGAGCGTGCGGCGCTCGGTCGGCGCCGCATCAAGGATGAATTCGAGATCCTCACGAAAGCCCAGATCGAGCATTTCGTCTGCCTCGTCGAGCACAGCAACCTTTAGGCCCGACAGGTCCAGATGGCCGCGCTCAATATGGTCGCGCAGACGCCCAGGCGTGCCGACAACAATATGGCAGCCATTGGCCAGCAGTCTTTGCTCACGCCGCGCATCCATGCCGCCAACGCAAGACACCACCACCGCGCCCGCCTTGCCATAGAGCCAGGTCAGTTCGCGGCTGACCTGGATGGCCAATTCACGGGTCGGGGCAATCACCAGCGCCAAGGGCGGGCCAGCCCGGCCCATACGCTCATCCTCGCCCAGCAAGGTCGAGGCCGCAGCCAGACCAAAGGCCACGGTCTTGCCCGATCCGGTCTGGGCCGAGACCAACAGGTCCTGGTCATGGGCACGCGCTTCAAGCACGGCGGCTTGAACCGGGGTGGGCTCCTTATAACCCTGCTCCTGGAGCGCAAGTTGCAGGGCGGGGTGGCTAACAGAGAAGGGCATGCAGATCCTGACAGGGCGCCATGAGCGCTAAAACGGCGAAGTTAGGGGCTGCTTTAGGCTACTGGGGACAGAAAAGCTAAAAAGAATTGAATTCTTAGCGAGTCTAACCGGGCAAGATGCGGACCCAAATCAACCCAGGGCATATATTTTGACCAATGCGCCCAAGTTTTTCATCCTATTGGCTGACCCAGACAATGCGCGACATCCAGACCACATCCGCTAAATCCAAAACAAGATCGGGCGTCTGGCCGTCTAGACCGACTAGGCTCAACTGGGTTGGGCTCAGGCCAGAGACCCGCTTGACGACCAGCGCGCCCGATACCAACTTGACCAGTACGCGGTCGCCCGCCCTGATTTCGCGGGCCGGACTAACCACAATCCGGTCGCCGGGGCGATAGATCGGCGCAAGCTCCGTGTCGGCAATGTCAAGGGCATAGGCCCCATCCTCGGCATGGCCAGGAAGCACCGCGACACCCCAGACCGCGCCGACCGGATAGCCCAATTGATCAAAATGCCCATGGTGGGCCGCGACCTCTAGGCCCAGCAAGGGCATCTGGCTGCGGACCTGGGCCGCTTGGCCTTCGGCTAGGGCGGCAAAATCAGCCAGGCTCATACCCGTGGCTTCTAGCACCTTTGCCAGACTCTCGGTCGAGGGCCAGCGCGGTCTAGACGGTTTTCCGCTCGACATCCGTTTGGAGCGATTAAAACTGGTGGGATCAAGCCCAGCGCGCCGGGCCAAGGCCGACGGAGTCATAGTCATCCGCACCGCAAGCGCGTCGATCGCGGACCATATTTGACTATGGGACAGGGTGGACATGAACCCTCCGACGCATTGGCCAATCCATTGACTTGGCCATAAAACATCTAATCCGAGTCTGGGCAGTTAAAAACACGCAAGGCGGGAAATCTATTTTCTGATGTCGATCCGTCATGCTGCGAGCATCTTGACGTTGACGTAAAGGGCAGTTAGCGTTTTAAAAAACAAAATGGGAGATATCAGATGTCACAGGATTTAAGGCGACTTGAGCGGACCTTTACGATCCGCAACCTCTGTGTTGAATTTAAGGTCACCCCGCGGGCCTTGCGGTTTTATGAAGACAAGGGCCTGCTCTATCCTGCGCGCGAGGGTATGAACCGGGTCTATAATCACCGCGACCGGGCGCGCCTGCAATTAATCCTGCGCGGCAAACGCGTTGGCCTTAGCCTGTCGGAAATCCGTGAAATTCTTGACCTTTATGACGAGAATGACGGCGGCGCGGCCCAGATGGCCAAGTCCTTGAAAAAATTCCGCGAACGCATTGCTGCGCTTGAGGCCCAGCGCGAAGACATTGACGGCGCGATTGAGCAATTGCGCGGCGGTTGCGAGCGTATGGAGCGGCAATTGAGCGAAATTCGGCCCGACCTTCTACCCCAGGCCGATGATTATGATCAGGTCTTGCGCGCTCGCCTTGACGGTACACCAGACGCCGCCCATACGGCCTAACCCGACCTATCCCTTTTGCAGACCCTAGGACCCTCATGACCTATCGTGCCCCCGTTCGCGACCAGATGTTCATTCTGGGCGACGTGCTAAAGATTGACCAATATTCCAACCTGCCCGGCTTTGCCGATGCGTCCTTGGATGTTGTCGAACAGATTCTCAATGAAGGGGCCAAGTTCTGCGAAGAGGTCCTAGCCCCCTTGAACAAGATCGGTGACACCCAAGGCTGCCAATTATCGGCCGATCATAAGGTCACCACACCCGACGGCTTCAAGGCCGCCTATAAGACCATGGTCGAGGCGGGCTGGCCCGCGATTGGATCGGAGGCCGAATTTGGCGGTCAAGGCCTGCCCGCCGTCGTGACCCTGGCCTATAGCGAGATGTCGTCCTCGGCCAATATGGCCTTTTCCATGTATCCAGGCCTGACCCATGGCTGTTATTCGGCCATATTAGCGGGCGGTTCGGAGGAGCAAAAAGCGCTTTACCTGCCCAAGCTGGCCACGGGCCAATGGGGCGGCACCATGAACCTGACCGAGCCTCATTGCGGTACTGATCTAGGCCTGCTGCGCACCAAGGCCGTGCCCCAGGCGGATGGTTCCTATCGCATTACCGGCCAGAAGATCTGGATCAGTGGCGGCGAACATGACATGGCCGAAAACATCGTCCATCTGGTCTTGGCCCGCATCGAGGGGGCGCCCGCTGGCGTCAAGGGTATTTCGCTATTTATCGTGCCCAAGCACCTGCCCGATGCCAATGGCAATCCGGGCGCGCGCAATAGCGCCCATTGCGTCGGCCTCGAAGAAAAAATGGGCATTCACGGCAATGCCACCTGCGTCATGGCCTATGAGGAGGCCAAGGGCTGGCTGATCGGCGAAGAAAACAATGGCCTGAAAATCATGTTCGTCATGATGAATGAGGCCCGTCTTGGCGTTGGCCTTCAAGGCCTGTCCCAAGGCGAGGCCGCCTATCAGGGCGCCGTGGCCTTTGCTAAGGACCGCCTGCAGGGCCGGAGCCTAACCGGCCCCAAAAATCCCGATGGTCCTGCCGATCCGATCATTGTCCATCCCGATGTGCGGCGCATGTTGCTGGAGTCGAAATGTCTGCTTGAGGGCGGCCGTGCCTTTTTGCTCTGGACCGCGCTGCATGGCGATTTGGCGCATAAGAGCCCCGATGCCGAGATCCGGCAAAAGGCCAATGATTATATGGGCCTAATGACCCCGGTCCTGAAGGGATTCTTCACCGATAAGGGCTTTAAGATTGCCTCGGACTCACTGCAGGTCCATGGCGGCTCAGGCTTTACCGAGCATTATGCCGCCTCGCAGTATTTGCGCGATGTTCGCATCACCCTGATCTATGAAGGCACTAATGGCATTCAGGCGCTTGATCTCGTTGGGCGCAAATTGGCGGCCAATGGCGGCCGGGCTGTCATGACCTTTTTTGCCGAGATCGAGGGCTTTATTGCCGAGAACGAGGCCGATCAAGCCCTCAAGGTCTATATTGACGGCCTTAGGGATACCAAGGCCCTGCTGCAGGATGCCACCCTGTGGCTGATGCAAAACGGCCTGCAAAATCCAGACAATGCAGGCGCCGCCTCCAGCGATTATCTGCATTTGTTTGGCCTCACCGGCACGGCCTATATGTGGGCCCTGATGGCCAAGGCCGCGCTTGGTAAGATCGCCGAGGGCGCAACCGATCCGCTTTATTCAGACAAGCTGATCACCGGCCAATTCTTTGTCGAGCGGCTCTTGCCCGATGCGCCCGCGCATTTGGCCAAGCTCAAGACAGGCTCTGCCACCATGATGGCCATGAGCGCTGAGTCCTTCTAATCCTTCCATCAAGATCAAGACCACACGTCAAAGGAACAAGACCATGGGAATCCTAAGCGTCGAAAAGCCAGACTTTATGGCCGTTGAAGAACTGAATATTTTTGAGGCCGCGGTTGGCCGCTTTTTTGACCAGCACGCTAGCCCCGCCGACGTCCAGCGCTGGCGCGATAATGGCGTGGTCGATCGCAAGCTCTGGACTACGGCGGGCGAGGCTGGCCTGCTTGGCGTGTCCCTGCCCGAGGCCTATGGCGGCTCTGGCGGGGATTTCCGCCACGAGGTCGTAATTATGGAGCAGATGGGCCTCAAGGGCGTCGAGGGCTTTGGCATCACCCTGCATAATGCGATTGTTGCCCCCTATATCGCCCATTATGGCTCTGAGGAACAAAAGCAAAAATGGCTGCCGCGGATCATTTCTGGCGAGCTGGTCACTGCCATTGCCATGACCGAGCCTGGCACAGGCTCTGACCTGCAAGGCATCAAGACCACGGCCCGCAAGGATGGTAATCATTATGTGATCAGTGGCCAAAAGACCTTTATCACCAATGGCCAGACCGCCAATCTGATCTGCGTGGTCTGCAAGACCGATCCAAACCTCGGCTCCAAGGGCACCTCCTTGATCTTTGTCGAGACCGATGAGGTCGAGGGCTTTGAGCGCGGACGCAACCTGCACAAGGTTGGCCAGGAAAGCCAGGATACGTCCGAACTGTTCTTCAATGATGTGCGGGTGCCAACCGCCAACCTATTGGGGGCCGAGGAAGGGCGCGGCTTTATCCAGCTGATGCAGCAATTGCCGCAGGAACGCCTGATCATCGCCATTCAGGGCATGGCCATGATCGAGCGCGCCCTCGCCGTGACCATTGACTATGTCAAGGATCGCAAGGCCTTTGGTCAGCGCCTGATCGATTTCCAAAACACCCAGTTCAAGCTTGCAGAATGCAAGACCGAAGCCACCGTGGCCAAGGTGTTTGTCAATCACTGTACCGACCTATTGCTGAACGAAAAACTCGATGCAGCAACGGCCTCCATGGCCAAATACTGGGTCAGCGATCTGCAGTGCAAGATTGTCGATGAATGCCTGCAGCTGTTTGGCGGCTATGGCTATATGACCGAATATCCGATCGGCCAAATGTTCAAGGATGCCCGCGTCCAGCGCATTTATGGCGGGGCTAATGAGATCATGAAGGTCCTGATCGCACGCACCCTCTAGTTTGGCGTCACCGCGCCTCACGACAAACCAACAAAACAGACCCAAGGCCTCGGCAGGTTTTGCCGGGGCCTTTTATTTAATCTATAAACATATTGATAACTATAACTAAATGAAGATATTGACAAATATTAATAATGTTAGGTTATAAATTGAATAGAAGTTCAATGTATAAAGTAGTTATGACTATAATACTAATTCTGGATTAGGTGAATTTTGAAAGATCGTAGAATCAAGCTCAAACAGACCGAGTCGTCCCCGGCAGAAGCACGGGTTAATGCGAATTTGTCCGACCCAGAAGCGGCGATCATGGCGAATACATTGGCCAAGATTGGTTATTGGCGGCTATATTTTCCAAGCTTCACCGGGGAGTGGTCCGAGGGCATGAACGAAATGTTCGGCTTTGCTCAAGACGAGGCCAAGGACCGCAATGCCGTTATGGCCATGTACCACCCCGATGACCGCCATCTGATCGAACAAGCCTTTAACGACATCCAAACCACCGAAGAACCCATTTCTCTAGAGTATCGGATTAGGCGACACGACGGTGAGATACGCCATATCTGGACGAGGCTATTGCGCGAGCGCCTAGGCCGCGACGGCGAGGTCCGAGTTTTTGGCTTTAATATCGACCTGACTGACCTGCGTAATCAGGACGATGATCTCATAGCCAGCGAGCGGCAGTTGCGCTTTATGATCAATTATAGCCGAGACGTGATTTGCCGCTTCGACGGCGATGGCCGAATTACCTATGTGTCACCGGCGGCCTCAACCGTCATGGGCTATGAGGCCAAGGAGCTGATTGGTCGCCACCCTTGGCATTTTGCCCATGCCGATGACTGGCCACAGCTGGCCGCCATTATGAGTGAAATGATCGAGGATGGCAGAAAGGCCAAGGTCCCCTCGCTCGAATACCGTTTTTTGCACAAGACCAAGGGCTGGGTTTGGCTCTCTGGAAACCCGCGCCTGATTGTCGATTTTGAAGGCAAGGTCGTCGAATGGATTGATGTGATCCGCGATATTACCGACCGCAAGCGCGCTGAAGAAGAAACCGTCGCGGCGCGGGCTGCTGCCGAGGCCGCCGTTGCGGCTAAGGCCGAATTTCTTGCGACCCTAAGCCACGAATTGCGCACGCCCCTGACCGGCATTATCGGCCTCAGCCAATTGGTCAGCGCCAATGGCCGACTGGATGCCCAAGACCAGAAATATCTCGACATGGTCCAGGTCGCTAGCCGCCAACTGATTGGGATTATTAATAATGTGATGGATGTGTCGCGGCTAGAAGCTGGCGCGGTCGAGCTTGATCACGAGGCCTTTAGGCTTGCCGACACGGTCCAAACCGTCCTGACCCTGATGGCGCCAGAAGCCCGGGCCAAGGGTCTGGCCCTGATCAGCCAGCTCCCCGAAACCATGCCGGTCCTGATCGGCGATTCTGGCCGCATTACCCAGATCCTGTTTAACCTGCTGGGCAATGCCATAAAATATACCGCCACGGGCGAGATCAAGATCACGGCAGAGCTCGCTTCAGTGAATGGCCTAGCCAAGGTGACCTTGCGGATCAGCGACACGGGCAAGGGTCTAGACCCCAATAAGATACCGCATTTGTTTGAACGCTTTGCCCGCGGCGAACCGGAGGCGTATTCCCAATCACCGGGCGCGGGCCTTGGCCTGTCCATCAGCCGCCAACTGGTTGAGCTGATGGGCGGCACGATTGGCGCCAAAAACCTCAATTCCGGCGGCAGTGAGTTCTGGTTCGCGCTCGACCTGACCATTCTAGATGCCCCTCCCGAGCTTCCGCCACAGCGCGATCCGCCAAGGCCCACCACCGGAACGCTCAAGGTGCTCTTGGCCGAGGACAATGCCTTTAGCCAAGAACTGATCCGCACCTGCCTAAAGCCGCTCGATTGCGAGTTGGATACGGTGGTGAATGGCCAAGAGGCCGTGCTGGCCACCCAGCGCAAGGCCTATGACCTGATCTTGATGGATATCCGCATGCCCGGCATGGACGGCCATGCCGCCACCCGCGCCATTCGGGCCATGGGCGAGCCTTGGAACCGGGTGCCGATCATTGCCCTATCGGGCAATACCCTGCCCTCTGAGGTCGATGCCTGCCTAGCGGCTGGGATGAATGACCATGTGGGCAAGCCCATACTGCCATCCGCCCTATTTGCCGCCATAGGCAGGCACGCCAAGATCAGATCCTAGAGCCCGTCAAATAGGGCGGTGGAGAGGTAGCGCTCGGCAAAGCTTGGAATAATGGCCACCACCTGCTTGCCGGCATAATCATCGCGGCTAGCGACCCTAAAGGCCGCCGCCAGGGCTGCGCCCGAGGAAATTCCCACGGGAATACCCTCGATCCGCGCGGCCATGCGGGCCATGGCAAAGGCGTCCTCATTCGAGACCTGGACCACTTCATCAATCACGCCGCGGTCGAGAATGCCCGGGACAAAGCCCGCGCCAATGCCTTGGATCTTGTGCGGGCCGGGCTGGCCACCCGACAGGATGGGCGAGGCCTCAGGCTCCAGGGCAATCATTTTCAGTGAAGGCTTGCGGGCCTTCAAGACCTGGCCAATGCCGCTAATCGTACCGCCTGTGCCGACGCCGGAAATGATCGCATCGACCTTGCCCTCAGTATCGTTCCAGATTTCCTCAGCCGTCGAGACCCGGTGGATCAGGGGATTGGCGGGGTTTTCAAACTGCTGTGGCATGACCGAGCCGGGAATCTCGCCCAACAGTTCCTGGGCCCGGTTCACCGCGCCGCGCATGCCTTTTTCCGCTGGCGTCAGTTCCAGCCGCGCGCCCAACAGGGCCAGCATTTTGCGCCGTTCAATCGACATGCTTTCGGGCATGACCAGAATAAGCGGATAGCCCTTGGCGGCGCAAACAAAGGCCAGCGCAATACCCGTATTGCCAGACGTCGGCTCAACAATGGTTGTGCCCGGCTTGATCAGGCCCTGATGCTCGAGCGAGGCAATCATGGAGGCCCCAATCCGGTCCTTGACGCTGGAAATCGGGTTGAAAAATTCCAGCTTGGCCAGAACCTCGCCCTTGGGCTTAAGCTCCGCCGTCAGGCGCGGCAAGCGCACCAAGGGTGTATTGCCGATCGTATCGATAATGGAATCGTAAATGCGGCCTCGACCCGCGCGCTTATACTGGGCGGCGTCATAGGCTGTGTCATTGGCAGACGAGGTCATGATGCGATCTCTTTGGTTTTTTTCAGGGCCCTATGGCTGTAGTCTATCAGGCCTGACGCACTTGTCTTGTCGATTTACGTGCCCCGCCAATGCGCATGAAAAAGGCGGCCGGGTATTCAATCCCGGCCGCCCAATCGATTTTAGCAAGGCTGAAAGTTAGAGGACTTCGAACAGGCCAGCCGCGCCCATGCCGCCGCCAATGCACATGGTCACAACCGCCAACTTGGCGCCGCGACGCTTGCCTTCCATCAGCACATGGCCCGCACAGCGCGCGCCGGTCATGCCGAAGGGGTGGCCGATCGCGATCGAGCCGCCATTGACATTGTACTTCTCAGGATCAATGCCCAAACGATCGCGGCTATAGAGGCACTGCGAGGCAAAGGCCTCATTCAGTTCCCACAAATCGATGTCCGAGACCTTCAGACCATGGCGCGCCAAGAGGCGTGGCACGGCGAATACAGGACCAATGCCCATCTCGTCTGGCTCACAACCGGCCACGGCAAAGCCGCGGAAAACACCGAGGGGCTCAAGACCGCGCTTTTCCGCTTCCTTGGCATCCATCAAGACCACGGCGGCGGCACCATCGGACAATTGCGAGGCATTACCGGCGGTGACAAACTTGCCAGGGCCCTTAACGGGCTGCAACGAGGACAGGCCTTCCAGGGTCGTGTCGGCGCGGTTGCACTCATCCTTATCGACGACGTAATCGACTAGGGATTCTTCGCCGGTTGCCTTATCGACCTTCTTCATCTTGGTCGCCATGGGGACGATTTCGTCCTTGAACAGGCCAGCGGCCTGGGCAGCGGCAATACGCTGTTGCGAGCGCAGGGCGTATTCGTCCTGATATTCGCGGCTAACGCCATAACGCTCGGCAACAATATCGGCCGTATCGATCATGGCCATCCAGAGGGCAGGATGCTGGGCGAGGAGCTTTTCCTCGGTCATGCGATATGTGTTCATCTTGCCGCTCATCTGGACCAGCGAGATGGATTCCACGCCGCCGCCAATGGCAACGGTTGCGCCCTCATTCTTGATATAATGCGCTGCCGAAGCAATCGCCTGCAGGCCTGACGAGCAGAAACGGTTGATGGTTGTGCCCGAGGTGGTGATGGGCAGGCCAGCCCAAAGGGCGGCATTGCGGGCAATATTGCCGCCGGTCGCGCCTTCTGGACCACCGCAGCCTAGGATCACGTCCTCGACCTCGGCCGGATCAATCTTGGAGCGCGCCACAGCGTGCTGGATTGCATGGCCGGCCATGGCCGCCCCGTGCGTATTGTTAAACCCGCCGCGGCCAGACTTGGCCAGACCCGTACGGGCATAAGAAACAACGACAACATCACCCATGGAAGTTTTCCTCTTGATCGGTCATCAAAACCTTGGTTTCAAACTATGCCGCCACCCTAGGCGAGAGCGAGGCCCGCCGCCAGATGCCGTTAACGTAAAGGGCAATCTATTCGCCAAACCCTTCGCCCGGCTCAAGCGGGGCCATGCGGATCAGGCGCGAATCCAGCACACCGGCTGTGCGGTGCTGGACCACCACGCGATAGACCGGGTCCGTGACCATTTCCAAAAAAGCGCCGCCGCTGGGATAGGCGGCAATAAAGGCGAGATCCCAGGCCTCGTCCTGCGGCCCGGTTACAACAAGCTCAGGTCGCCCGGCCCAAATTTGCTGACCGCCAACGCGCTTGAACACGGGCGCACTTTCGCGGCCATAGGCGCGATAGGCTTCAAGGCCGGTGCGCGACTTGTCCCTATCGGGATGGCCTTCGGGGTATTGCGCCATGGCCCTTAGCCGGACCAGGTTCAGCATATGCACCGGCTGGTCGCGCGGCAGGGCCTTGAACTGGTCAAATTGGGCGCGGCTTGGGTCTATGGCACCGACGGCGATGAGGGTCATGGGTCTGTTACTCCAAGATTTGCGGCCTCAGATTACAGAACAATCACCAAGGCGCCAGAGCTTGCCAGTCAACCCTCGGGCCAAGGGTCCTGAACCGCACCCTTGCGATTGAGCATGTGGGTGACGCGCTTGATCACCGTCAACAGATTATCCGTGCGCTCTTGAATATTATAGGTCACCCCGCCCCGGGCCAAACCTTCTAGCATAAAACGGGCGAGATCGCGGCTGGCCTGAAAGCGCGGACCGGAACCGGCCTGAACCAGGGCGGCAAATTGGTCGCCGACCTGAACCAGATCAAAAGCGGCCTGAGCTGCGGATAAGCGCGCGCGGACACTGGAATCGGTGCGGGCCACGGCCTCTAATTCACCAAAGGCAACAAACGGCGGTGTGTGCAAAAGCCGCCAATAGGCATCAATGGCATGTTCACTGACATCCTCGCCGACGGACAGGTCGGTGGCGGCCGCCTTGAACAAGACGGTGCGCTCGGCCTGGATATGGTCGATCGCCGCCTCGACCAGGGCCTCGCGCGTTGCAAAATGATACAGCATGGCCCCGCGGGTGAGATCAGCGGCCTCGGCAATCTTGGCATTGGTCGCCGCGTGATAACCAATCTCGACAAACAAGGTCAGGGCTGCATCCAAGATACGGGCGCGGGTCCGCACGGACTTGGGCGTGTCCTTAGAGCCATGTGGCTCAGTCATTCTTTGATCGACCATGGTGACTACCTAGCATAATGCTCTGGGGTTTCCCAGATCACGCCCCTAAGGTCGCACCTAACCTTGCGCCCTCGTCTTTATCATGCCGCATACGGATTATATGCGACGACTTCACAAAACCGACATGCAATCACCCTAAGCGGGGGCTTATTGCCCACGTTTTGGGCGCTTGTTCAGCATGAACGGGGCCAGTATGGACGACGCGCCACTCTATAGTTTTCGAACCGTATTTATCTCCGATGTGCATCTGGGCACGCGGGGTTGTCAGGCTGAAATCCTGTTGGATTTTATCCGCAATATAGAGTGCGACCATCTTTATCTGATCGGCGATATTATTGACGGCTGGAAGCTCAAGGGCGGCTGGCACTGGCCCCAGTCGCATAATGATGTGGTGCAAAAAGTACTGCGCATGGCGCGCAAGGGGGTCAAGATCACCTATGTCCCCGGCAATCATGATGAGGTTGCCAGAGACTATTGCGGCATCCATTTTGGCGGCGTGGTCGTCGCGCGTGATGCCATTCATACCACGGCCGATGGCAAGCGGTTCCTAATCACCCATGGCGACGAATTTGACGGCGTGGTGCAACATGCCCGCTGGCTGGCCTTTTTGGGCGACTGGGCCTATCGCACCATATTGGCGCTGAACACCTTGTTCAATCATGCGCGGCGCAAGATGGGCTTTGGCTATTGGAGCCTTTCGGCGTTTTTGAAGTCACGGGTTAAGAACGCCCTGCAATTTATCGAGAATTTTGAAGGCGCCGTCGCCGAGGAGGCGCGCCGCCGGGGTGTAGACGGCGTGATCTGTGGCCATATTCACAAGGCTGAGATGCGTGACATTGACGGCATCGCCTATATAAACGATGGCGATTGGGTGGAAAGCTGCACCGCACTTGTCGAACACAAGGACGGCCGGCTTGAGATTTTGGAGTGGGCAAAAATGCGATCCTGGTCGGTTATCGATCGCAGACAAGGTCAAGCCGGGCGCATAGCCTTGGGCGAGGGCGCAGCCGCCTGATGCGAATCTTGCTGGCAACCGATGCCTGGGAGCCTCAGGTCAATGGCGTTGTGCGCACCCTAGTGCGGACCATTGCCGAATGCCGCGCCTTGGGCCATCAGGTCGATATCATCTCGCCCGACCAGTTCAAAACCTTTCCCCTGCCGACCTATCCAGAAATCAAGCTGGCGGTTGGGGCCTATGAGCCGATCCAGGACCGGTTCAAATCCTTTGAACCCGAAGCCATCCATATCGCCACCGAGGGCCCGATAGGCTTGGCGGCCCGGCGGATTTGCCTAGAATGGAAGCTGCCCTTTACCACCAGCTATCACACGCGGTTTCCTGAATATATCTCGGCGCGCCTGCCCCTGCCCTTGGCGGCGGGCTATGCCTATATGCGCTGGTTTCATGATCCTTCGGGCCGACTTATGGTGGCCACCCCGACCATGCGCGACGAGCTATTAAAACGCGGCTTTCGCAATATTTCGCCCTGGACCCGCGGCGTCGATACAGACCAGTTTCGCCCGATCGGCGTGAATGGCCGCGAGGGTGTGTTTGGCGACCTGCCACGGCCAATATGGCTCAATGTCGGGCGCATTGCGGTAGAAAAGAATATTGAGACCTTTTTGCAAATGGACCTGCCCGGCACCAAGGTGGTGGTCGGTGACGGGCCGCAAAAAGAGGAGCTTATGGCCAAATACCCGGGGACTGTGTTTGCCGGGGCGCGGTTTGGTGATGATCTAGCCGCCCATTTTGCCGATGCCGATGCGTTTGTGTTTCCGTCCCTGACCGACACATTCGGCCTAGTGATCTTGGAGGCCATGGGCTGTGGCACGCCGGTTGCGGCGTTTAAGGCCCCCGGCCCGATTGATATTATTCCAGGCTCTGGCGCAGGGGTCCTAGCCCAGTCCGACAGGCTTGAAGATCTCGCCCAGGCCTGTCTGGATTGCCTAAAACTAGATCGCCGCGCGGTGCGGGCCTTTGCCGAGACCTATTCCTGGCGCGCCTCGAGCGAAGAATTCATCCGCAATCTTCAGCCCTATCCCGAACCGGAAAAGGCCAGGTTCTGGCGCAGGCTAAGGCGGCTGACCCGACTGCGTAACCGCACCCCCCAATCGGACTAACCAAACAGCCTTTTAGACAAACAAAAACCCCCGCAGCCGATCTGGCCGCGGGGGTTTTCTTTAGATCAAGCCGCAGCGCTTAGGAGGCTGGACGGCCCATGGCGGGCAGGCTTTCAGCAGCGGCCTTATTGGCAGCGTGCAGACCGGCAGGCAAGGGAATCAGGCCCCGGCTTTGCAGATAGCCGCCACGGCCGGTCGCCGCATCCGACACGAATTCGTCAACGAATTCGCGCAGGCCAGGCGTCACGCCAATCATCGACTTCTTCACATAGATATAGAGCGAGCGTGACAGCGGATAAGAGCCATCAGCAATCGCGGTTGGGGTCGGACGAATACCATTGACCGAAGCGCCCTTTACCTTGTCCATATTTTCTTCAAGGTAGGAATAACCGAAAATGCCCATTGCGCCGGGGGTCTTGGTCAAGGTGGCGACAATGGCATTGTCATTTTCGCCAGCATCAATCCAGGCGCCGTCTTCGCGCAACTTGTCGACCTTTTGCTTGAACAGTTTTTCATTGTCCGAGCGGATCGCGTCTAGGGTTGGGAACTTGCGAGCACCGTTTTCGATGGCCAGTTCAACAAAGGCATCGCGCGTGCCAGAGGTTGGTGGCGGGCCATAGACCAGAATGCGGGTGCCTGGCAGGCCGGCACCGATTTCGTCCCAGGTCTTATAAGGGTTCTTTACGAACTCACCGCCGCGCAGGGCCGTGGCCGCCAGACCCAGATACAGGTGCTCGGTGCGGAAATTAAAGTCGCCGCCATCCTTGTCGATGGCGATAACAATACCGTCAAAGCCGATCTTGATCTGGACGATGTCCTTGACGCCCTTTTGTTGGCAGGCGTCAAATTCGCTGCGCTTCATGGGGCGCGAAGCATTGGCGATATCGGGGAAGCCTTCGCCCGAGCCGCTGCAGAAAAGCTTAATGCCGCCGCCGGTGCCCAAGGATTCGACCTTAGGCGCCTTGCGGCCGGTCTTTTTGGCGAAGTTTTCCGCCACGCGGGTGGAGAAGGGGAATACGGTC
>CANGCO010000017.1 GCA_947452365.1 Caulobacteraceae bacterium | reverse complement strand
GCCCGATCGACGATCGAGATATTGTTAGCCTCAATCCCGCCAGCGACACCGACCTCTTTATAGCGCTGCAACAGGCCGTCATAGAGGCTGCGATTGGTATCCACCTCACGCTGCAGGATGGTATTTTCAATATTCCTCTGCCTTAGGCCGTTAAAGGAGCCCTTCAAATGTGCCACTTGTGAGGCTAGGGACTGCTCCTGACGAAGCGCGATTTCGTAGTGTGACCGGATCGAGGTCAGGACGCTGCGGCTGGCGATTTCAAGTTGATTATCAACCTCGTCTTTTTGCGCCTTAAGTTGCTGCATTTCAGGCATGCCCGGCGCATAGATCCGCAGCTTTTCCTTATAACTCGAAGCTAGGGCAGCGCGTTGTTGCAAGAGAGACTGGATGGTTGGGTCATCGAGGGCCTCTGGCAAGGACAGCGGCTGGGACGTCTTGGCCTGAAGCCAGCGCTGCTCGGCGCGTATACGCTCGCCCTGAGCTTGGGTAAGCATGCTATTGATCGAGGACAGGGTAGAGGCCGCAAGCGACTGGCTGGCCATATCCATGGTCCCAGACTGGCTGGACGGGGTGACATTTATGATCTCGTTCTTGGCGCCATAGGCCACTAGGCTGCGCTCAGACTCTTCTAGACGCTGCTTGACCTGCCGCAGTCGCTCCTCAAGAAATTGTCTGGCATATCCAGAGGCCTCAAACTTTCGCTCCATAGACAGGGTTTGGAAATTTGCGGCCAGGGAATTGGCAATTCGTGCGGATAAGTCAGCACTGGGGCTGGTAAACTCGACCACCACCAGACGCGAAAGACCCTGCTGTTGGACCTTTTCCGCCTTCAGCACCGTCTTGGTGAGCCTGTCCATGACATTGGCCGGGTCGCTGACCGGCCGGCCAGGCACCAAGGGGGCAAGACCTGCAAAATCGCGGAACACATTATCGCGCCCCAAGCCCAGATCAACAACGACGCGCCGCGCCAGTGTGTCACTCTTTAACAGGCCAACCTGAGTGTCGAGGAACTCATTTCCCGTCAAAGCCTCGGTAGGATCCATGCCCTGAACATTGATGATTTTGCTCGATTCTCTGTCGATCTGCAAAACGGTCTTGGAGTCGTAGCGTCGCTCCATAAGCAAGGTTGCACAGACACCCAGCAATAAGGCCGCGACCAGCACGCCGCCTATGACCCAGCGATGCTTGACAATCGCGTTCCATATGGCGGCCAGTTGAAGTCTTTGTTGGTCTTCAAAGGACTGGTTATTGAAATCCTCATAGGGATCGACATCCCGGCCATATCTGACAATGACCGCCCCTCGGCGGGCAGCCTCATCGCCATGCCCGACTTGCGGCAACATCGCTCTCCCGCGTTCAGGATCCATCAGGCGTCTCCGAGTTTAGTACCGTTAGCAGGGGGGTCAGAATGGGCGAAAGATCGCTAGGCCTGGCAGGGCGCCAAGGACTTCACGCCAAGCGCCCTTGATGTTTGAGCCATCGACAATGACCACATCATTGGCGCGGACATCGGGATCGTCCGTGCGCCCAGACCGTATGTCAGCGAGGTTGTAAACGGTAGACTTGCGCTTACCGTCTTCAACCCGAAACAGGATGACCCGTCGCAAATTTGCGTATTTGTTGTCGGGCCCTTGGGCCAAGGCAACCGCCTGAAGCAAGGTGGTCGGGCCCATTAGCGCATAGACACCCGGCTTAACGACCGCGCCATCAACCGTGACCCTCTGGCTCGCCGCATCGCGCACCATTACCACAACTTGCGGGTCTTGAACGAACTTACCCCTTAGGCGCTCGGCAATCTCATCAGCCAGCTGCGGCGCTGTTTTACCTGCGGCAATCACTGTACCGATCAGGGGCAAGAGGATACGCCCAGATCCATCGACCTGGATTTTTTCTAAAGTTAGGTCCTTAATCTGAAAAACACTCACATCAATCGTATCTTGCGGGCCGATCACATACTCATATCGCGGATTGGCGGCCGCCGCTTCCGGGCGCGGCAAGTCCGGCGATAGGGCCAGGGCGCGCTCTGGGGCCATCGTCACGGCGCCAATGCATAACAAGATCAGTACAGACGCACCAAGCGCGGGAGCCATCTTTTTGGATAAGGCGGAATTGAGCGAATTCATTTTTCCAGATCTTCAAACTCGAACCAATTTAGAAAGGCGACCCGCCCCCTAATGCAATTTCAAATACGCCGGGGCGGTGGGTTGGCGCGAAATAACCCAAGGCCACGCCATGATTTAACAACCAATTTGGACAAGGAAATTTTGAAACTTCTCCTCAGACTGCCACAGCACTTATCCAGAGCCGCCCAATTGCCACCTCAACCTTAGGGGCTTTTTGGCGTTTCGGACTTAGACCCGCCCGACCCGCCAACGAGGCCGAAAACAACCGCAACGCCGGTTGCAGCAAGAACCCACATCAATTCATTATTTGAACGATCGCCCTCAGTCGACGGATCGTAGACGGAGGTGCGATCGCCAGCCCTCGTCAATTTTGCGCGCGACCCCACGATACCGGAAGCAGCGGCCTCAGCGATTACTTGCCCAGACAAGACCATGACCACGGCCATGGCGCAAACCATACCAATTTTTGCCATATCAGCGCCTCCTTTCGAAATTCTCTGAATCATCAACATCAAAACGGACAGGGAATTGTAATATGATACATGCTATTAAAAAAAAGTATAGGCCCAATATTTTCCAAGAAAAACTAACTGAAACCGTAAAAATATTATTTAAAAAATCCTTAAAAGTCTCTGCACACCCAAATAAATTTACATCAATCATTCAATCAAAGGATCCGAAGAAAAATATTCGTTTCCGTTTCTATTATTTGAAAAGGCAAAAATTAGTTAGATTTATCACAGCCACGCAGTCTCATGACATGATCCCCTGAAACTCGTCCAAGAATGACTAGAGACCGCTCCTAGGTCACGGTCCCCCAATAACTCCTCCGGTCTCAATGTGAGTGCCCGGCCTTCATCTGCCGGGGCCCGGCAGATGAAGCAAATTCGGCCGACACCATACAACCCAGGGGCGTGTGAAAACAGACCTCATTATGGGCCTGTCTCCACGCCTCGATCTTGCTTCGTGCCGCGTCCAAAGACAAGAACCAGTTTGCATTCAAACACGCATCTCGTAGGCGTCCGTAAAAGCGTTTGATGAAGGCGTTATGCGCAGGCTTGCCTAGCCTCGAAAAGTCCAGCGTCACGGCCAACCCATACAATCATATCTGTTTGTGCGACTATTATACTCAAAATGAGGCGCTCTAATGGCGGCGATTTCTTTCATCCCGGCTATCAAAGTCACTATGCGGAAACAGAAGTGACCGTATTGGCCCGCGCCAAGGCGGTCCTTACCCATAATCCCGAAGCGGTTCTGATCGAGGTGGCTTGGGAAAAGTCGGGTAAAGGGCTGCATAGTCAAGATCGTAGCGCTTACCATACACGAGCAGGACAGGGCTTTGATCGGCGGGTCAGCAATAAGGTCTTGTTGAACGGCTTTCGCTAGTCAAATCCTCCCTCGCCAATGCCAGACCCGCATTACCCCCCCTGTGCCTATGCAAAAATGTTTCCGGGTGACGGGTTTGATTGACCTAGGGGCTTTGCTTGCCTAGGCCATGGGTCAGAAACGGGCCAATGCGGCCTTAAACGGCTTAAGACTGCATTCGGAGAAGACCATCGTGTCGGACGAAAAATACATCCTAACCCTTTCCTGCCCGAATCGGCCCGGTATTGTCGCGGCGGTGTCTGCGCATCTGGCCAATTGCGGCGGCAATATTTTTGAAGCCCACCAATTTGACGATCAAGAAACCACCCAGTTTTTCATGCGGGTTGTGTTCAATTTTGCCGGCGCGGACGCCAGCGAGATCGTAAGGACCGGCATGGCGGCGATAGCCGCCAATTTTGATATGGAATGGACGATCAAGCCTAAGAGCCAACGCGCCAAGGTCTTGATCCTGGTTTCACGCTTTGACCATTGTCTGGCCGATTTGCTCTATCGTTGGCGGATCGGGGAATTGCCGATGGATGTGGTCGGCATCATTTCTAATTATGACCGCGACACCTATACCTATCTCGATTTTGACGGCATCCCCTTCCACTATCTGCCGATCACCAAGGACACCAAGCCGCAGCAAGAAGCCCAGATCATGGCCCTGGTGAACCAGACCGGCGCGGAACTGGTGGTTCTGGCGCGTTATATGCAGATCTTGTCCGATGACTTGTCGGCCAAATTGGCCGGGCGCTGCATCAATATCCACCACTCCTTCCTGCCCGGCTTTAAGGGCGCCAAGCCCTATCATCAGGCCTTTAGCCGGGGTGTGAAGCTGATTGGGGCCACGGCCCACTATGTCAATGCCGACCTCGATGAGGGTCCAATCATCGAACAGGATGTCGAGCGCATTACCCATGCCGAGCAGCCCGACGATCTGGTGCGCAAGGGCCGCGATATTGAGCGCCGCGTTCTAGCGCGGGCGGTTGGCCTGCATCTGGACGGCCGCGTGATCATTAATGGCTCAAAGACGGTTGTGTTTCGCGACTAGGCGCGCCGTTTGCCTCAACCTAAAATTCAAGGGCGGCGCCAAAGGCTTGGCGCCGCCCTTTTTTATCTACATCTTGAAAATGCAGAGCTTATTGCCGTCTAGGTCACGGAAATAGGCCCCGTAAAAGCTCTCAGTGCGCGCGCCGGGTGCACCCTCGTCAGTGCCGCCACTGGCAAGGGCCATGGCATGGACCTCATGCACCTGGTCTTGCGACGCCGCGGCCAAGGCAATCATGGTGCCATTGCCAAAGCTGGCTGGACCACCGTCAGACGGCGTGCAGACCGCCAACATCGGTCCGCGCACAGGGCCGCTAAAGCCGATCATATGGTCATTGGCCATGGCGCGCTTGGCCCCCATAACCCCTAGAACCGCATCATAAAAGGCCGCTGACTTTTCCAAGTCATTAGCGCCAACCATCACATACCCAATCATAGACCCGTTCCCTCTTGGCCGATCTGGCCGCCACAGCATGACCCCCGGTCTTGGGAATCATCTTTGTGGCGCTATGTTCCGGCTAGCGCTGGGTCAGGCAAGCCCAAACTGGCGCCGCGTTTAAGAGGCTTGGCGAATAAAGCCGTCGATCAGGTCACATAGCTGTTCGGGTTGGTCTTCTTGCAGGAAATGACCGCCTTTTTCGATAATCAGGTGCGGCTGGCCCTTGGCCCCGGGCACCTTGTCGATAAACACCTTCTCGCCGCCCTTTGAGACGGGATCAGAATCGCTAAAACAGGTCAGGACCGGGCGGGTAAAGCTGGACAGGACCTTCCAGGCCTCAATGTTTTCGGGGACCGAAGCATGCTGGGGCGTGATGGGCACCAGGGTCGGGAACTGGCGTGCGCCCTCCTTATAGGTCTCGTCTGGGAAGGGCGCGTCATAGGCGGCCTTTTCGGCGTCGGTCAGGCTGCGAACCGTGCCCATATCAATGATCAGGCTAACGGGAAACTCTGGCACGGACTGGCTAAAGGTCAGCCAGTTATCAAAACCGTCCGAAGAGCCTGTGCCAATCGGCAGGCCGGTATTAGCGATCACCAGGCGCGCAAACCGCTCGGGAAAGGCGGCAACCAGACGCAGGCCAATCAGGCCGCCCCAGTCTTGGCAAAACAGGGTAATATTCTTCAGATCATTGGCCAGCAGCCATGCGCTCATCCAGGTCACATGCCGCTCAAAAGTATAGTCCGTGCGCGCACCAAGCTTATCGGAGCGGCCAAAACCGATCAGGTCCGGGCAGACCACCCTGTGGCCCTTGGCCGTCAGATTGGGGATGAAATTGCGATAGAGATAAGACCAGGACGGCTCGCCATGCATCAATAGCACGGGGGCAGCATCGCTAGGGCCTTCATCGACATGATGGACGCGCAGCGTCGTGCCATCGGCATCCGCAATATCGGTATAGTGCGGCGCATAGGGCCAATCGGCCAAGCCTGCGAACCGATCATCGGGCGTTCTTAATACCTGCATAGTCCCTGCTCCCAACCGATTTGATATATTGGCACATTAAGTGCAATTAAATCAGCCGGCGGTCAAGTCACTCAGACCGTCTTCCTCGCGCAATAGACGCCGCGCGCAATCGCACGGGCTAGGCAATCGGCGGCGGCTGAGCCAAGGCGGGTCAATTGCACCAAACGCTCTGCCCCGTCACCGATCTCGATCTGGCGGCTCGATAGGGCAAAGACAGTGTCGCCGTCATAGGGGGCATGGACCGGGCGAATGGCGCGCGCCAGCCCGTCCTGCGCCATCATAGCCAGACGCTTGGCCTCGGCCTTGGTCAGGCGCGCTGAGACGGCAACGACGGCCAGGGTGGTATTGGCCCCGGGGGTCAGACGCCCGGTCATTTTCAAGCGCGATTGTTCGGGCAAGGGATCATTCGCATGCGCGGTCGGATCGGGCCGAACACCGCCAAACTCGCCATCAATCTCAAATGGCCAGGCCCAGAAGGTCTTGTCGTCCGGCATATAGACCGACCCAACCGGATTGGTCGCCACAATCGCCCCGACCATCAGCCCGCCGCCAAGATCGAGCGAGGCCGAGCCTATACCGCCCTTGACCATGCCCGCCATGGCCCCGCGCCCGGCCCCGACCGCGCCAAGCGCAAACTGTTTCGCGGCGGCGACCACAGAGGCCATGCCCAGATCGCGATAGGGCGGGTTCAGGCCCCAGGCCTTATTGCCCTCATTCCCTAGATCATGCAGCACGGCAGCAGGCACAATCGGGATTGCCGGAGAGGTCGGGCTAAGCCGTAAGCCCACATTCTGGGCCGAGAGGGCCGCGGTCACGCCATCGGCGGCGCCCAGCCCAAACACAGAGCCGCCAGTTAGGACCACGGCGTGTACCAGATCGACAAAGTTTTCCGGCGCCAAGGCCTCGGTCTCGCGCGAACCCGGCCCGCCGCCGCGAACATCCACCGCCCCGGTCCAGTCGCCTTGGCATAGGACTGAGGTCACGCCCGTCATCACGGCCTGATCGGTGGCATGGCCTACGCTTAGGCCCGCAAGATCTGTGATCAGATTAAGAGGGCCGGGACGATACATTAACGCAACCTCTGTAAAATCTTGGGCCGCCTACCGCGCCGCGCGGGGTCACGATTAAAGACAAGGCCAACGCAATTGGCCCCGGCCGCCATCAGGGCATTTTTCAACAAGGCGGGCCCGCGCACACTGGCACCATCCGCCGCCAGCACAATAACCGATTGATCCATAAACGGGGCTATGGTCAAGCCGTCTATGGATCGGTCTAGGGCTGGACAATCGACAATGATCAGGCCGCTATAGGCTTTCAAGGCGTTCCAATAGGCCGCACTCGCCGTGACCTGTATGATCTGGTCTGGATCCAGCAAGTCGGTGCGAAACTCAGTCACCCAAAGGCGCTGTTCACACACCCCATAGGCCACCAAATAATCCGCATCCTCAACCCTGCGGCCGCGATGATCGCGCGCCTCAGGCCAAACTTCAAAAAACATTGAACGGTCAGGACTAGCCTGCTTCATTTCACCTAGTGGCCCGAAGCGCCAGGGTTGGGCCTGGATGGCATCGATGTGAACCGCCGAACCGGGCTCAAGACTGACCAACCAAACCGGACGATCCATACGCCGCGCAGCATAGGCTGCAAATTCACGGGCCAATAGGGATGTGCCCTCGCCACTATCGGCAGCGATGAATTGCAAGCTAGCCGAGGGGCCGTATTCGGCCATGCCCAAGGCGAACCAAAGCTGTTCCAGATCTGAGTTCAATGTGTTCATGGGCTATTCAAACCCACCACGCGACAAGGCGGTCCGGCCCTGCGGCAAAACACCGACACGCGTTAGCACTGGTAGATCAAGCATTTGACTCGCCAATCGAGCAGACCCAAACCCCGTACGCCGTGTGCTTAAGACGAGGCCCGTCACCAAGCCTAGCCCAGCGCCGAACAGTGCAGCCATAAGGACAAGATGCGCGCCCTGACGGCGCCCTTCGCGCGGCGCCATTGCTAATTTCACAATTCGAACCGGCTCAAGCCCGACGGCGGGTTTTTGATTGGGACTGGCCTCAGGACCGGCCCTATTGGCATTATTGGCCAAGCCGGCCCTTGGTGGACCCGACGGTCCGGCGATCGGACGGCCCAAACCGGCAATTTTGCGCTTTAAATTGCCGATCGCAATCATGGTTCGCCTCTGCTCAATCTGCAGCGCTTGGTATTGGGTGTTAAAGCCAAATGTGTGCTCATGACCATCCGCCCTCAGACTATTGGTCATGCCCTGCCAAGACAGATGGACCATGGAGGCCTGGGCGGTGAGATCGCGTTCAATACGGTATAGGGCGCGGCGCTTGGCCGCTAATTGCCGCTCAAGGTCTGCCCGCAAACGATCGGGGGTATCCGCCAGGGCTTGCGAAGGCGCGACATTGCCCGGCGCAATGCCACCAAGCCCTGGCTCGGCAGCCGGACCGAGCCGCCGCGCATATTCGCTTATATAGGCCGCGATCAGCGTATTGGGCACCAAGGCGGCTAGGCTCGGCACCGTGTGAGAAAAGCGGACTGTGAGCTGGCTTGAACCCGCGGCTTGATTCAGTTTCAAACCCTTGGATAAACGCCTCAAGGCCTCCTGATGACCATCCGCGCCCAAGCCCGCAAGATCGGGATAAAGCTTGCCAAGACCAATGGTCTCTATGGTTTGCAAAATCAGTCTTTGGCTGGAAAGGTCGTCCATAGCGGACTGGGTCACGCCACCTTGAATATTGTCTGGGGCCGCGCCGGTCACATGGGACCAGCTGGAAAAGGATAGACCCTGATCGCGCGGCACGGTGAGGCTGGCCTCGGCGGTAAACAGTATGGGCTGCGGCAGGGCTAGGCCGAGGCCGATCGACAGGACCACGGCGAACACCATTATCATTGGCAAGATTTCACGGGGTAACAGGCTAAAACGGTCGCGCAACCGCGCGCCCAAGACCGATGCCGGACCCAGCCACACCGCCCTCGTCCGCCCGAGGCGCGAAACCTGCCCCGCTTGTCGAAAATGGGCGCGAAAATCATCCATGCCTAAGTGCAAAACCCCATTGTCGAGCATTCCATTGAACGCAAGCATACAGCGTCATTATCAGCGCTGCTACAGGGGTCTAGTCGATTTTTCGGCTTAAATCATCTCTATAGAAAAGAAGGGCTTAAGAATTTAGTGATGGCCTAGCCATTCGCGCGCAGCTTTTTGAGCTTCAGCGACTTCAGACGGATCCATTTCTTGGCTTAATTCACGTCGATAAATCTTTGCTTCGAGAGACCCGCGCATGGCTGCCAGGTTAAACATCATATGCGCCGAGACAAAATCAATCGGAACGCCGCCTTGACCCGTCGAATACTGCATGCCGAGGCGAAACAATTCGTCGGCAGATATATCCCCTGCCGGAAAGGGCAGGCTGGAGACCAATGAAACTTCTCGATAAGCAAGCATGACCTCATTCCCATTTTGAGCGCAAAAGACCATTTTGGTCCCCAAGCGTCGGCCTAGTCTTGGGCAATGAAACACTGTGGCCTGTAAAAATACGGTAAAAATCCCCATCATCAAAAATTGATCTTTAGACCGGATGGGTTGGAGGGGGTTTTCAAATCGACTTGTTTATAGAGGATTAAGTTATTGGACGGCTGTCGGCCCGACTTATTTGCTCCCAATCGGACTTTCGCCGAATGTTTTGATGGAAGATTTTTGGCATTGCTCATTTGATCAAACCAGCGGTTCAAACCCCAATCTAGGCTGAGGATTGCATTCAGACTGGGTTCAGGGCCAGCAGCGCAGTGTGCTTTCACGGGGTAACCGCAAAAGGACACAGATTATGACCCGATCACGTGCTTATTTACTGGCGGCCATAGCGGCCTTGAGCCTAGCCGCCCCTAGCCTAGCCCTAGCCGATCCCGGTTACCGAGACCGCGGTGCGCACGGCGATTTTGACCGCCGCGACCAACAAAGATCAGACCGTGGCGACCAGGGCTATGATCATCAGTATAGGGGCGACCAAGATGGGGGCGATCAAGACAGGGGCGGTCGCGACCGCTATCACGAACGCCGCCACGCCCTTTGGGACGAGCACAGGCATAATGGCTATATGGCGCAGGGCCGCTGGTTTTATGGACCACCCCCGGCCTATGGGTATTACGAGCCAGGTTACCGCGCCTGGTCACGCGGCCAATATCTGGCCCCATATTATCGCAATAGCCTTATCCGCGACTATGGCAGCTATCGTCTTCGCCCGCCCCCCAGGGGGTTTGCCTGGATCCGGGCGGGCGATAGCCTGTTGCTGATCAATATCCGCACAGGCCTGATCATGGAGGTCGTGATCAATAACTGGTGACTCCAGTGTCTGGGCGGGGGACAGAGGCAATCATCTGTGCCCCGTCATGCCTGGTCTTGGGTTGCTGTGCCGCCATGGATCTCGCAGGCCAGTTTAATCAGGCCAAGGCTAGCGGCTGCGCCCGTGGCCGCGCCCATGGATAGGCCCAGATCGAGCAAGGGCGTCTTGCCGATCTTTTTCAGCAAGAGGCGGTGACCCGGCTCGGCGCTGACATGGCCTGCCAAGCAATGATCCAGTGCGCTGGGGTCCATAGCGTGCAGCACAGCCGCAGCCGCCCCAACGCCATAACCGTCCAGCAAAACCGGAACTTTTTGAACACGGGCAGCCAAGATCGCCCCAGCAATCGCGGCGATTTCGCGCCCCCCGACTTGGCGCAGGATTTCAAGCGGCGCCTCGGCGCCCTCGGCCTTGGCGCGGGCCACAGCGGTGCGGACCGCCTCAAGTTTCAGTTCATAGGCGCCATCATCAATGCCGCCGCCGCGTCCGGTCCAATCCTGGGCCTGACCACCATAAAGGCTGTGCGCAATCGCGGCTGCCGCCGTCGTATTACCCGCCGCCACCTCGCCCAGGATCAAGAGGTCGGGCTGCTTGGCCAGGGCCTCCATACCAAAGGCCATGGTTGCGGCGCATTCCCGCGCGCTCATGGCCGGTTTTTCAGTACTATCAGCAACGGGGCGATCAATCGCCAGGTCAAACACTTCAAGGCCTGCGCCATGAAAGGCCGCCATCTGGCTGATCGGCGCACCGCCAGCGGCGATCAATTCTAGAGATTGTCGCGCCATTGAGGGGCGAAAGGCCGAAACCCCGCGCGCCGCCACCCCATGGGCCCCGGCATAAAGCGCAATCACGGGCCGCACCACCTTGGGCGGGGTCACACCGCGCCAGGCCGCCAACCAGTCTGTGATCTCTTCCAAGCGGCCCAGGCTGCCGAGGGGCTTGGTCAGCCGCCCCTCACGCTCGGCAGTGCGGGCGCGCGCCTCCAGATCGGGGCCAGGCAGGTTGGCCATCAAGGCGGCAATATCGTCAAAAGGATGGGTGCTCATGGCTTGGCCATAGCCTTGCCCTGCCGACTTGCCAAGCATCCTTGGATGAACGGACGTGCTTTAAGGACTATGCTGTCTAAACCCTAGGCGGCTTTTGACTTGGGCTAAACCGTCCAATCCGCCCTCCCCTTAGCTATCGCCGGGACTTCCCCGAAAGGGGGAAGATTTGCCGTATCTAAATCCTCCCCCACCGGGGGAGGGAGCGCGAAGCGGTGGAGGGGGCTCGCACCGGGCCTACCCCCCTTCCCTGAGCTATCGCCGGGACTTCCCCCAGAGGGGGAAGATTTGGCTATGGCTAATACCCAATCTCTATCGCCTTGCCCTGCCGACTTGCCAAGCGGCCTTGGCGTGAGCACAGATGTCTTGCAGATTGAATCCAGCGACACCCCGCCCTGAAAGCCAAAGGCATCCCATGGCCCAGATCGAAATCTTGATGGATGCAGCGGCCCTGAACGCCTTTCTCAAACGCGCCTTTCCGCTGACCACGGACGCCGCCATTGCCGAGGTCATTCAGATCGAACCGGGCAAGGCGCGGTTGGTCCTGCCCTATAATGAACGCACCCTGCGCCCAGGCGGCGTTATTTCAGGCCCGACCCTGATGAGCGTAGCCGATACCGCCGTCTATGCCTTGATCCTTGGCCATATTGGCGAACAGCCCATGGCGGTCACGACCTCCTTGACCATGCATTTTTTGCGCCCCGCCAAGCCCGGCCCCCTGACCGCAGATGTGCGCCTGTTGAAACTGGGACGGCGGATCGCAACAGCCGATGTGCATCTGCACACAGAGGGGCCAGACAAGCCTTGTGCCCATGCCGTGGTGGCCTATGCCCTGCCTGCGCAGTGATCGGCCTTGCCATTGGATACGTCTGACGGCAAAACTTATCCCATGAACACCGTGCCCCGCCCTATTGTCACACCCTGTATCCAGGTCTGCGCCGTCGATGGCCAAAGCGGCTATTGCCTAGGCTGCCAGCGCACCTTGCCGGAAATCGCGCAATGGGGCCGGATGGATGATGCAGCCCGCGCCACCATCATGGCCGACCTGCCCGCCCGCCGCGCCAAGATCGCGCCGGAAAAGCTGGGCTTGGTTTAACTAATCCTCCCCCATCGGGGGAGGGGGACCGCGAAGCGGTGGAGGGGGCCAGCTCGGTAAAACCCCCTTCCCCGGCTTCGCCGATACTTCCCCCAGAGGGGGAAGATTATCAGTATGCAAATCATCCCCACCGCTAGACCCCCCCACCAATACGAAACAATATCCAACAGGCGCTTGACGCCAAAGCCTTGGCACACCACTAATCCGGCCCAGTTTTACAAACATGAACATTCGGGAGCATCACATGTCTGACATCCGTTTCGACGGCAAGGTTGCCATTGTCACTGGCGCGGGCGGCGGACTGGGCCGTCAGCACGCTCTGGAACTCGCACGGCGCGGCGCCAAGGTCGTGATCAATGATCTGGGCGGGTCTATGGATGGATCGGGCGGCAATAGTGCAGCGGCCGAGGCCGTTGTGGCTGAGATCAAGGCCATGGGCGGCGAAGCCATCGCCAATGGTGCCTCTGTGACCGATGACGCGGGCGTGGCCCAGCTGGTCAAGCAGACCATGGATACCTGGGGCAAGATCGATATCCTGATCGCCAATGCCGGCATCTTGCGCGACAAGTCCTTTTCCAAGATGGAACTGGCCGATTTCGAAGCGGTTATGCAGGTCCATGTTTGGGGAACCTTCAAGCCGATCAAGGCGGTTTGGGAAATCATGAAGGCCCAAAACTATGGCCGGATCGTTGTCACCACGTCTTCGTCGGGCATGTATGGCAATTTCGGCCAGGCCAATTATGGCGCGGCCAAGATGGCGGTGCTGGGCCTGATGAATACGCTCAAGATCGAGGGCCAGAAGAATAATATCCGCGTCAATGCGATCAGCCCCGTTGCCGCCACCCGCATGACCGAAGGCCTGATGCCGCCAGAAGTGCTGGAAAAGCTAAAGCCCGAATATGTCACGCCCGGCGTGGTCTATCTGGTCAGCGAAGATGCACCCACAGGGGCCATCCTCACCGCAGGCGCGGGCGTGTTTGGCCTGTCGCGCATTTTCGAAACCGAAGGCGTCTATCTGGGCGAGGGCGGCCTGTCCGCCGAAGAAGTGGCCGAAAACTGGGGCAAGATTTCCGACCCCGCTGGCCAGCAAGCCTATTTTGCCGGCGGCGAACAGGGCCAAAAATTCTTCCGCAAACTCGCGGGCGGCTAATACCGACCATCGGTGCAGGGCCTCCCCGGCGGGGAGGCCCCAATCCGTCTAGCCGGCCACCAGGGCCAGCCAGTCGTCTTCGCTGATCACTTCAATGCCAAGATCGGTTGCGGTTTTCAGCTTTGAGCCTGCGCCCGGCCCCGCCACGACCAGATCGGTCTTTTTCGACACAGATGAAGCCACTTTTGCGCCCAGAGCCTCGGCCTGGGCTTTTGCCTCGTCGCGGGTCATGCGCTCTAGCGCGCCGGTAAACACCACCGTCTTGCCCGCCACGGCCGTATCGGTCTTGGGCTTTTCCGCGTCCAATATGGTTAGTTGGGCGGCTAGGCGTTGCACAGCCTCGCGATTATGCGCCTCGGCAAAATAGCGGCCAAGCGTCAGGGTCACGGTCGGGCCAATCTGGTCCATGGCCTCAAGCTCTAGCCTTGCGGCCTCATCGCCCTGGCCAAGCAAAAGCATGGCGGCCTCAAACGCGCGCCAGCTGCCAAGGCCGCGCGCGAGGATGCGGCCCGTCTGCTCGCCGACATGGCGCACACCCAGCGCAAAAATCACCCGCTCCAGCGCAATGGTGCGGCGCGCATTGATCGCATCGAATAGGTTTTGGGCACTTAATTCGCCCATGCCCTCGCGGTCTTTCAGCTTTTTCAGTAAGGCCTTGTCGCGCGCTTCGAGCGTGAAAATATCAGCCGGCTCCCGGATCAGGCCGTCTTCAAACAGGCTGATCAAAAGCTTTTCGCCCAGGCCCTCAATGTCAAAAGCCCGGCGTGAGACAAAATGGATCAGGTGCTCAATGCGCTGAAACGGACAGGCCATTTCGCCCGAACAGCGCCGCACCACGGTCTCGGCCCCGCCAGCGGTGGTTTCTCGCACCAAGGGCGTGGCGAGGTCGCAGGGACAAACGGCCGGAAATGCATAGGCCACGCAATTGGCCGAACGCTCGCTCAAGACCGGGCCCACCACCTGGGGGATTACGTCGCCAGCGCGCTGGACAATCACGGTATCGCCAATGCGCACATCCTTGCGAGCAATCTCGTCGCCATTATGCAAGGTGGCATTGGTCACGACCACGCCGCCGACCGTGACGGGCCTTAAGCGGGCCACAGGCGTCACCGCCCCGGTGCGGCCCACCTGCAGGTCAATTGCCTCCAGCACAGTGCGGGCCTGTTCGGCGGGGAATTTGCGGGCAATGGCCCAGCGCGGCGAGCGTGAGACAAAGCCAAGCCTTTGCTGCCAGTCCAGCCGGTCGACCTTATAGACCACGCCATCAATATCAAAGCTAAGGCCCGGCCTTTGTGCCTCAAACCTTGCATAAGCGGCCAATAGCCCCTCTGCACCCGAAACCGTCTGGGTCTGGGGCGTGGTGACAAACCCCCAGCGCGCTAGGGCCAGCAGGGCCTCGGACTGGGTTTCTGCAAAGGCTGAGCTGGTCAGGCCCCAGGCATAGGCGAAAAACCGCAAGGGCCTCTGGGCCGTGATCTTGGGATCGATCTGGCGCAAGGAGCCCGCCGCCGCATTGCGCGGATTGGCATAGAGCTTTTGCCCGGCCGCAGCAGCGGCCTCGTTCAACTGAGCAAAGTCCTCATGGCCCAGATAGACCTCGCCGCGCACCTCGATCACATCGGGCCAGCCAGAGCCTTTCAGGCGATTAGGAATTTCAGCCAGGGTGCGCAGGTTTTCGGTGACATCCTCGCCCACCCGGCCATCGCCACGCGTGCCGCCGCGCACCAGAATACCGTTCTCGTAGCGCAGCGAGGCCGATAGTCCGTCAATCTTGGGCTCGGCCGTATAGGCAATATCGATCTCACCCAGCCCTAAGAACCGCCGCACCTTGGCGTCGAAATCGCGCGCATCGGCGTCGGAAAAGGCATTATCGAGCGAAAGCATCGGCGTGCCGTGCTCAACGGGCGAAAACTGCTCTGAGGCTTGCGCCCCGACCCGCAGGCTTGGCGAATTTTCTCGGATAAGCTCTGGAAACCGCGCCTCGATCGCCGTATTGCGCAGTTTGAGGGCGTCATATTCCGCGTCCGAAACAAGCGGCGCGTCCTTGGCAAAATAATGCAGATCGTGCGCCGCAATCTCGTCGGCCAGCCGGGTCAATTCCTCGGCGGCCTGGGCGGCATCGAGATCAGATACGGGAATCTTGTCCATGCGCCCAGACTAGCCGAGGCCGTGGTCAATATGAAGCCCTAGAGCCTTCTAGCCCATCAAGGCCCTGGCGGCGGCGCGGGCGGCTTCGGTGACATTGGCCCCCGACAGCATGCGGGCCAATTCTTCCTCACGTTCCGGCTCTGGAAGAATATCGAGACGGGTCGAGACGCTATCGCCGTCACCGGCCTTGGCCACGCGCCAGTGCGCATTGGCGCGGGCAGCGACCTGGGGGCTGTGGGTCACGACCAGAACCTGGGTATTGGCCGCCAGCTTGCGCAGACGCAGGCCCACAGCATCGGCCACAGCCCCGCCGACGCCTTGATCGACCTCGTCAAAAATCATCAGGGGCTGGGCCTGATCGGCGCGTCCCGCCAAGGCCGCCTTCAGCGCAAGCGCAAACCGAGACAGTTCGCCGCCAGAGGCAATCACGCCAAGACCGCCAAACGGTGCACCCGGATTGGTCATGACCTCAAACTCGATCCGGTCCATACCGGCGGGTCCGGCCCGCTCGGCGGTCAAGGGCTCGATCGCGACCCGAAACCGCGCCTTGTCCAACTTGAGCGGCGCAAGCTCGCCCTCCACGGCCAGGGCTAGGGCATGGCCCGCCTGCTGTCGCCGCGCGGTCAGGTCCGAGGCAGCAGCCCGATATAGCACCCGCGCCTGCTCAGCCTCGGCAGCGGCGGCCTTGAGCGCCTCATCAGCCGATTCCACGGCGGCGAGAGTCTGGGCAATCTCGATCCGGGCGGCGGGCAGGCCCTCAACCGGCACATTCAGCTTGCGCGCCATGGCCCGCAAGGCAAATAGCCGCTCTTCGGCCTTGTCCAGCTGGTCCGGTTCGAAATCAAAGGCTTCTGCGGCTAGATCGATCGCGGCGGCGGCCTCTTGCGCCTCGACCAGGGCTCGGTCAATGGTCGCGGCGGCTGTGGTCAGACGCGTCACGGCTGGGCTGTCTGGGCTGGCCCCGGCCTGCACCGCGCGTTCCCTCGCCCGCTCTACCGCCCGGAACGCCTGGGCCAGTTTTTGGGTCAAGGATTCGCCCGAAAAGGCTTCGCGTGCAGCGGCAATCTCGGTGAGCGCTTTTTCAGAGGCCCCAAGCAAGGCGCGCTGGGCGGCCAGCTGCGTTTCCTCGCCCGCCTTGGGCGCGAGCCGGTCCAGCTCCTCGAGTCTAAGGGTTAGCATGTCTAGGTCTTGGGCGGCCTTTTGGGTCTGGTCGCGCAAGGTCTCCAGCCTTTGCCGGGCCATCCGCCAGGTCTCCCAGGTCCGCCCACAAGCGTTCAAGGCCGCGCCGCAATCGCCAAACTGATCGAGCAAGGGGCGATGATTGCGCGCATCGAGCAGGCCAACCGTCTCATGCTGGCCATGGACCTCAAGCAAGAGATTGCCCAAGTCCTTGAGCACGCCGACACTGGTGGCCTGATCATTGACAAAGGCGCGTGAGCGGCCGTCGGCGCCCAAAAGCCTGCGCAGGATCAATTCCTCACCCGGCGCATAGCCCAGACCCTTATCGTCCAGCATGGACCAGACAGTATGGGATGGAGCGAGGTCAAACATGGCGGTGACAGAAGCCTGCGCCGCACCGCGCCGCACTAGGCCCGCATCGGCCCGCGCGCCGGTGGCCAGGCCCAGGGCATCAAGAATAATCGACTTGCCTGCCCCGGTCTCACCGGTCAGGGCTGTGAGGCCCGGGCCTATGCCTAGGTCCAGGCTCTCGATCAGCACGACATTGCGAATGTTCAGACCGATCAGCATGGCGCTAGTCTGGTCTGATTCTGATCATGAGGGAGCCAGTATAAGCGCTTGGCTGCCGCATTGACCTAGCCCTAGTCCTTTTTGAACCAGCCGAGCAGACCCTTGCGCTTCTTTTTTGGCGCAGGGGTCGCATCGCTTGATGGCGTCGTCGCCTCTGGCGGGGCAAGCGCTGTGCCCTTTTTCGACAGATCGAGGCTGGCCACGGGCTTGGACTTGAAAGGGTTCAGATTGAATCCGCGCGCGGTCGGCTCTATGGCGGGCTTCAAACCCTTGCCTGACAGGAGCGCATAGGCATCAGCATACCAGCGATCACCGGGGAAGTTATAGCCGAGCACAGCACCATTGCGATTAGCCTCATCGATCAGGCCAACGGTGAGATAGGACTCGACCAGACGATAGAGGGCTTCGGGTGTATGGCTGGTGGTCTGATAGCGATCAATCACGGCCTTGAATCGACCGATCGCGGCAATGGTATCGCCCTGGCGCAGATACCAGCGGCCAACCGCCATTTCCTTGCCGGCCAACTGGTCATTGACCATGTCGATCTTTAGGCGGGCATCGGCGGCATATTCACTGCGCGGATAGCGCTGCGCCACTTCGCGCAGGGCGGCCAAGGCCTGTTCGGTCGCGGCCTGATCGCGGCCCACATCAACAATCTCCTCAAAATAACAAATAGATTTGAGGTAATAGGCATAAACGGCGGACGGATTGCCCGGATAAAGCGACACAAACCGGTCGGCATCGCCAATGGCTTCTTCGTACTGATTACCCTGATAGTGCGCATAGGCGGTCATCAGGATCGCCCGGCGCGACCATTCCGAATAGGGATGCTGACGCTCAACCTCGCGGAAATAGTCCACGGCCTCGTTCCAGAGCCCGGCATCCAGCCGCTCAGCCCCAACCGAATAGAGCAGCTCAACCGGCCGCTCTTCATAGGCCATGGACGGCTTTTTAGACTTGCCTGCGCAAGAGGCCACGCTAAGCGCGGCGATCAAAGACACTATGACGACTGGCCAGCGGCCCCAGGTTTTACGAAGCACGTATCCTCACCCCTAGAAAACGACGCCCCCGTCACATCTCGCAAGACGTAACCCGGCTTCTACACCACGCGGCGTCAAGCGCAAACCCGCACCGAACATCTAAGCCGCTTTTGAACCGGTCACCGCGCTTGTGCCAGCAAAATCCGCCTTGGCCGACCAAACATTTCAAAAGCGTCGATAGACCGACCACAGCAAGGCTTGGCGGCATGGCCCTGTGGGGTTATGTCTGAACCTGTCAAATTGAAGTTTGCCTTGATTGAAAGTGACCTTAAGCCCATGTCCAAGGAAAAATTGCCGCCGGACGAGATGCATTATGAGCACCTGGTTCAAGACGCCTTGCGCGGGGTGATCAAGGCGGCCGTTGAGCGTGCGGCATCGCCCGTGGGCATTCCCGGCGAGCATCACTTTTACATTACATTCAAAACCCAGGCGCCCGGCGCGTCCTGTCCGGGCGATATATTGGCCAAGTTCCCGGATGAAATGACGATTGTGCTTCAGCACCAGTTCTGGGACCTCAATACCAGCGAGTCGGGTTTTGGCATTACCTTAAGCTTTGGTGGCCAGCCCAAGCGCCTGATCGTGCCCTATGCTGCCGTGACCCGGTTTTTCGACCCCAGCGTCCAGTTCATGTTGCAATTCGATGTCGAGGGCGTGCCGACCACCCTGCCGGAACCCGAGCCAGAGCCAACCGCCCCGCCCAAGGATGACGGCCCCAAGATTGTCTCGCTTGACCAGTTCCGGAAGAAATAGCTGATGGCCGACGTCGCGTCTGAAACACCTTTGCAACTGACTGACGAGCAGATTCTGAGCCGTTTCCAGAACAGCAAGAACCCGCCGCCGGGCTCGGCCCTGTTGGGCTTTAAAATGATAGCGGTTGATCGCGAGGCCAAGCAGGTCGAGGTCACATTTGATGCCAAGACCGATTTTTGCAATCCAATGCGCCAGATCCAGGGCGGCTATTTATGCGCCATGCTCGATGAATGCATGTCGGTGGCCGGTATGGTCGCGTCGGACATGACCTGCGTGCTGCCGACCCTTGAAATGAAGACCAGCTTTTTGCGGCCTGCCCTGCCCGGCACGCTGCGCGGGGTTGGGCGGGTGATCAAATATGGTCGCACCATAGCCTTTACCGAGGGCGAACTTTACGATTCCGAAAACCGTTTGCTGGCAAAAGCCACCGCAACGGCCATTCCAACGCCTTTTGGAAAGTTTAAAGCCTAGGGAGGCAATAGCATGGGGACGGGGTCAGGAATAAGGCGCGGACTGGGTCAGATTACCCTTGGGCTTGCTGTGCTTATTGGTCTCCTCATCCCTGGTCAGGGTTACGCAGCCGGGCCCCAGTCCGATTTTGCCGACTGGAGCGCCCTAGTCGTCGCAGGCGACTGGCATGCCCATAGCGGCGCGCCGTCTGAGGTGTTCGACAATGCCCGCCGTGACATTGCCAAGGCCTTGATAACCGCCGGGTTTGACCCGCTCAATGTCGCGCAATTCTCGGTTCGGCCAGAGCAGTACCGCGCGCCAAAACCTTATCTGACCCATCTGCAAGGCCTGTTTGAGACGCTTGATCGTGCCCCCGCAACCGCCAGGGGTGGCTGCCTCGTTTATCTGACCTCGCATGGCAGCCCTTTAGGCATTGTATTTGGCGATACAGTGCTGACCCCGGCCATGCTCGGGGCCATGCTGGACCAGACCTGCGGACAAAGACCGACTATTGCCGTGATCAGCGCCTGTTATTCCGGCGTGTTTGTGAATCCCTTGGCACGGCCCAACCGGATGATTCTTACCGCAGCAAGGCCGGATCGGACCTCGTTCGGTTGCGGCGAAAACGATGTCTATACCTATTTTGACACCTGTTTTTTGTCCCAGCTCTTTCAAGCGCAGGATTTTTCCGCTCTAGCCACTGAGGTTCAAAACTGCATTTCCTTGCGCGAGCAAACCACAGGCGTTAGTCCGGCATCAGAGCCGCAACTGTATCTTGGCGCGCAGATTCGGCCGCTCTTGGCCCTGCTGCAGCTGGACAATTCGCCTATCAAGGCGGCACGGCGCTGAAGGGGCGGGCCCAATGAAAATTCTTGTTATTGTGACTGCAATCGGCACCGATTGTATCCTATGAACCTTTAGGGTTCGCTGGCGCGGTGACCTACAAGGGATGTGAGCATGACCGTGGTGACCAGACCGATCTTGGCCTGCTTTTTGGCCGTAATGGCCGCAATGGCTCCACCCTATGCCTCTGCCCAGCCCTATGGCCCAAATAGAGGCATAGTACCGCTAGCCGCCGACCTCGCACCACCTGCCGCCGAACCTGCGCCATCGCCGCCAACATCATTCCAAAAACGTTACCGCGGCAATTATTGGCGGCCAAAAGCGGCCATTCCCGTGGTCAATCCCGTTCAACCGGTCCAGTTCCACACGGGCGCGCTCTTAACCCCCGACCAGGCCCTGCCACCGCTTGCCCTACAAAGCTTTGTCGATGGCTATGTCCGCCGTAGCCTTGAGACAGACCATATTGCCGGGGCCGTCGTGATTATTGTGCAAAACGGGCAGGTGGTGATGAAAAAAGGCTATGGCCTGTCACAGGCCAGTCCAGCCCGCACAGTTGATCCAGACCAGACCCTGTTTCGCCTAGCCTCGATTTCCAAGACCCTGACCTGGATTGCGCTTATGCAACAGGTCGAGGCCGGCAAGGTGCGGCTCGACGCCCCGGTCAATACCTATCTACCACAAGCCCTACAGATCCCCGATAATGGCTTTTCACGGCCGATCAAGGTGCGGGACCTAATGGCCCACACCACCGGCTTTGAAGATCGCGCCCTGGGTCAATTATTCGAGCAGGATCCGGGCCGGGTGCGGGCGCTGGCCACTTATCTGCGCCAAGAACGCCCCAAACGCGTGCGCGAAGCCGGGACCTTTCCGACCTATTCCAATTATGGCGCGGCCTTGGCCGGCGAGATTGTCGTTCACGTTACCGGTCAGACCTTTGAGCAATATGTCGAGCGCCAGATTACCGGCAAGCTTGGCCTGAACCACCTGACCCTGCGCGAGCCCTATCCCCAGACAGACGGCCTGCCCGCCCCCATGCGCCCAGCCCTAGCGCGCCAGATCTCACAAGGCTTTGTCTGGACCGGCGACCGGTTTGAAACCCGCCCATTTGAATATGTCAGCCAGCTCGCCCCGGCGGGCTCGGGCAGTGCCACTGCCGCCGATATGGGCCGCTATATGCAGATGATCCTCAATGGCGGCAGCCTAGACGGCGCCATCGTCTATGGACCAGCCACGGCCAAGGCCTTCCAGACCCCGCTGATCCGCCCAGCCTATGGTCAAAATAGCTGGAACCATGGCTTTATCGATTATGCCCTGCCCGGCGGCTTTCACGGCCAAGGGCATGCCGGGGCAACCTTGATGTTCATGTCCAATATGGTCACCGTGCCGCAATTGAGGCTGGGCGTGTTTGTAGCGACCAATACCGGCACGGGGGAGGATTTGGTCAGGGCTCTGCCCGGTCAGATTATTGGTCAATTCTATGCAAGCCCGGTCAAGACCCAGATCTCTGGCTCTGCCCAACTCGTCGGTCAGGGCCCTGTCTATAACGGTACCTATCGCTCGACGCGCCGCGCCTATAGCGGACTGGAAAAACTGGTTGAGACCGTCAGCGGCGAATCCAAGGTCGCGGTCTCGCCCGACGGTCAGGTGATTATCCAATCGCGGAATGGCGAAAAAGCTTATCGCCTGAGCGAAAAGCCAGGCTGGCTTTCGCGGCTCAATGATCCTGAACAGGTCCGGTTTGACCGGGTCGGCGACCAAGCCGTTCGGTATTATGATCCAAGCGGGACTGGTGCCTATGAGCGGATTGGGTTTTGGCAAAGCAATGCGGGCTTGGGCCTCATGGCCGGATTGACGGTTTTGGCCACCCTGTTTTTGTTTATCGGCCAGTTCACGGATCGCCGCCCAGACTATCGCCAGACCCGCTCGCAAAGTCAGGCGCATGTGTTACAGGCTTGTGCCTCGGGCCTATGGGTCGCCGCCATCTGCCTGTTCGGGGCCTGGGCGATCTCGGCTTCGGATGTCACGCACATATTTTTTGATTGGCCAAACCTGAAAATGACCTTGGCCTCGTCCTGCGCCTTGCTCGCGGCCCTGTTCACCCTGGCAACCCTTGGCCTTAGCCCGGCCGTATGGCGCGGTGGCCGCCGCCAAGACAGCTGGAGCACGGGGCGCAAGCTCAGATTCACCGCAACCTTGCTGATTTTTGCAATCTTTGCCCTATTGCTGGCCCTGCGCGGTGGATTGGAGCCCTGGAGCGCCTAGGGACCTAGCGCAGGCCCGGTGCGGCGGGCAGGTCGCCGCGGCGGGCAATGCGGATGCTTATGCCTTCGCGACTCGCAGCCTGACGCTCGACCACCAGCCGGCAAACCTGGGCATCATCGTGAAAGGCATAGCCCTTAACCGCGTCCAACAGGGCCTTGGCGAGATTATCCAGATCCATCCAGGGCGGCTCGCCGACATAGTCCATGCCGATCTCGACCACATATTCGCCCCAGGCCGGGCGGCTGCCGCGCCATTCCTTGCGGAAAAACTCATGTACGAGCGGCTTATAATACTTGGCCTGCGTGGTCAGGCCCTCAATAGTGATTTCAAGGCCTTCGCGGGTCTCGCGCGCCCTCACCTTGCCCTTACCGGTCCAGTTCTCAGTCATACCACGCTCATATCTGGCCCTGCGCCAGATGCCCAGAGTGCAATGGCGACTTTGCAGAAGGCGCCTCTAGCGATAAACCCCCTTGAAACCTGCACACACCACATTGGCTTGGGATTGATCCGATGACCGCAACCCGCACCGAAACCGACACTTTTGGCCCGATCGAGGTCGATGCCAGCCGCTATTGGGGCGCCCAGTCGCAGCGGTCTATCGGCAATTTCAAGATTGGCTGGGAGCGTCAGCCCCTTCCCGTCGTGCGCGCGCTTGGCATTGTCAAGCGCGCCGCCGCCGAGGCCAATACCGCGCTAGGCCGCCTAGACCCCAAGCTTTCGGCCACCATTGTCAGCGCGGCGCAAGAAGTTATTGATGGCAAGCTGAATGACCATTTCCCCCTGGTCGTCTGGCAGACCGGCTCTGGTACCCAGTCCAATATGAATGCCAATGAGGTGATCTCGAACCGCGCCATTGAGATGCTCGGCGGCGAAATGGGCTCGAAAAAGCCGGTTCACCCCAATGACCATGTTAATATGAGCCAGTCCTCTAACGATACCTATCCAACCGCCATGCATATTGCGGCAGCTGAACAGGTGGTCCACGACCTGATCCCGGCCCTAAAGCATCTGCACAAGGCCCTGGTCGCCAAGCAGGACGCGTTTAAGGACATTATCAAGATTGGCCGCACCCATACCCAGGACGCCACGCCCCTGACGCTCGGCCAAGAGTTTTCCGGCTATGCCCAGCAGGTCGCCAATGCCATTGCCCGGATCGAAATGACCCTGCCGGGCATTTTGGAGCTGGCCCAAGGCGGCACGGCGGTGGGCACGGGCCTGAACGCACCGGTCGGTTTTGCCGAAAAGGTTGCCGAGCGCATAGCCGCCATCACCGGCCTTGGCTTTACCTCCGCCCCCAACAAGTTCGAGGCCCTCGCGGCGCATGACGCCCTGGTGTTTGGCCATGGCGCGATTAATTCGGCGGCTGCGGCCCTGTTCAAGATTGCCAATGATATCCGTTTCCTCGGGTCAGGCCCCCGCTCGGGCCTTGGCGAACTCTCCTTGCCAGAAAACGAGCCGGGCTCCTCGATCATGCCCGGCAAGGTCAATCCGACCCAGTGCGAGGCCCTGACCATGGTCTGCGCCCAGGTGTTTGGCAACCAGACCACCATGACGGTTGCGGGCAGCCAAGGCCATTTTGAGCTGAATGTGTTTAACCCGGTCATGGCCTATAACTTCCTGCAATCTGTGCGCCTGATGGCCGATGCGGCCATTTCCTTTACCGATAATTGCGTGGTCGGTATTGAGGCGCGGCGCGACAATATCCAGGCGGCGCTGGAACGCTCGCTGATGCTCGTCACGGCCCTGGCCCCCAAGATTGGCTATGACAATGCCGCCAAGATCGCCAAGACCGCGCATAAGAACGGCACCACCTTGCGCGAAGAGGCCGTCGGCGGCGGTTATGTCACTGATGCGGAATTTGACGCGGTTGTTCGCCCCGAAACCATGATCTCGCCCGGCTAGACTGAACCCAACACGGTGGCTGACCCGATCAATCTGAATAAGGCCCGCAAGGCCGCGGCAAAAACCGCGGACAAGGCCCTTGCCCAGCAAAACCGCGTCCGCTTTGGCCAGGCTAAGGCGGACAAGGCGGCCATCCGGCTTGAGGCCGCTCGGTTGGCCGAAAAACTGAAACAAACCAAGCGCGAAACCTGACGTCTTCCGGTCAGTTAAGCTTTCATTTACCCTGCACTGGGTAAATCCTGCCTAGTGGTGATGATAAGAATCGCCGCCCGGCAAGGGTTGGGTTTTGGAACAGTTTATTGAAAGTCTGCAAAAATTTGGCATAGGCCGTTTAGCCGCCATTATTGGTGTCTCGGCAGCGGTCGCGGCTGCCTTGATTGCACTGACTTTTAATTTAGGAAAATCTCCACAAGCCCTACTCTATGCCAATCTTGACCTAAAAGAAGCCTCATCCATTTCCCAGGCCCTTGATCAGGCGGGTATTAAATATGAGGCCAAGGGTGATGGCTCGACGATTTTTGTATCCCGCGACAAGGTGGGTTCGACCCGAATGCTCTTGGCGGGCAAGGGCCTGCCCAGTTCTGGCTCTGTCGGTTATGAGATTTTTGACCAGACCAATGCGCTGGGCCAGACCGATTTTGTACAGAATTTGAACCGCCAAAGGGCACTGGAGGGCGAGCTTGCCCGGACCATCCGCTCGCAAGACTGGGTAAATTTTGCCCGGGTGCAGCTTTCCATGCCCAAACGCGAACTGTTCGAGGAAGCGCCTCAAGCCCCCACGGCGGCGGTCACGATCGGGGTGACGGGTCGCACACCCAATACCGAACAGGTCCGCGCCTTGCAAAACCTCGTGGCGAGTGCCGTGCCGGGCCTCACCCCTGAAAAGGTCACGATTGTCGATCAAAAGGGCAAGCTGCTTGGCGGCGGTCAGGATGGTGACACGCTTGGGGCCGCGGGGGACGAGCGGCGCACCGAGGTTGAAGAATCGATCCGGCGCAAGGTTCGCGACCTGATCGAGGGCGTGGTTGGCCCCGGCAAGGTTCGCGTCAATGTCACGGCGGATCTGGACCTGTCTCAGGTCACCACTCAAGAAAAAAAATATGATCCCGACGGCCAAGTTGTCCGCTCCAACCAGACCAGCGAAGAAAACGCGCAAGAAACGGACCAGGGCGATGGCCAGGTCACGGTTGCCAATAACATCCCCGGCGGCACCCAGACCCAGCCAACAACCAATGCGCCAACCAACAGCAGTTCCAAGCGCGATGCGACCACCAATTACGAAATCTCATCCCTTGATACGACCACGGTCACGGCACCGGGCCAGATCAAGCGCCTATCGGTCGCCGTCGCGGTCGATGGCAGCCAAACCATCGGCAAGGACGGGAAACTGGGCCCCTATGTGCCGCGCAATGCCGAGGAAATGCGGCGCATTGAAGATCTGGTGCGCTCTGCTGTCGGCTATAGCGAGCCGCGCGGCGACAAGGTCACGGTCTATAATGTCAAGTTCACCCGCGACGACCAAGCCATTCCGACCGGCTCATTCCTGTCGAGTTTTGACAAGAATGACATGATGCGGGCCGCTGAGCTTGGCATTTTGGCGATTGTTGCGGCGCTTGTGATCTTCTTTGTGATCCGGCCAATGATCCTGCCTCCAAATACAGCGCCAGAGCCTGTTTCGGAGGAACCGGCCCTGCTCGAAGGGCCAGACGATGGCCTGCTTGAGCAATTGACCTATGAAGAGGAAACGCTGGAAGGCATTCCGCAACTGTTCGACCCCGACGATCTGGACCGACGCATCAATATTGCCCGCGTCGAAGGCCAGGTGAAATCCTCCTCCATCAAGCGGGTGGTCTCATTCATCGAGCAGCACCCTGACGAATCCATCGCAATTTTGCGTAGCTGGTTGCACGAATCCGCATGATGAGCCGCACCGAAACCAAGCCAAAAATAACCCAGACCTCCGACCTAAAGGGCCCGGAAAAGGTTGCCGTGGTCATGCTGGCCCTGGGTCAGGAAGAGCATACCCTTTGGGACCGGCTCGACGAGGAGGAGATTAAGGAAATTTCCCTAGCCATGGCGGGTCTGGGCACCGTCCCGGCAACCGTGGTCGAAGATGTATTGATCGAATTTGTCTCCGGCATGTCCGCGACCGGCGCGATCATGGGGTCTTATGAACAGACCCAGCGCCTGCTCAATAGCTTCCTGCCGTCCGATAAGGTCGACGCCCTAATGGAGGAGATCCGCGGTCCAGCCGGTCGCACCATGTGGGACAAGTTGGCCAATGTGAATGAAGGCGTCTTGGCCAATTATCTGAAGAATGAATACCCCCAGACTGTGGCGGTCATCCTGTCCAAGATTCGCAGCGACCATGCCGCCCGGGTCCTTGCCGCCCTACCCGACGATTTCGCCCTCGAATGTGTAACCCGCATGTTGCGGATGGAGCCGTTACAAAAAGAAATCCTCGACAAGATCGAAGAAACCCTGCGCAGCGAATTCATGTCCAACCTGGCACGCACCTCCAAGCGCGACAGCCACGAATTGATGGCCGATATTTTCAACAATTTCGACCGTCAAACCGAAAACCGCTTCCTGACATCCCTCGAAGACCGGGCCGCCGAAAGCGCCGAGCGCATTCGCGCCTTAATGTTTGTGTTTGAGGACCTTTGCAAACTCGATCCCGGCGGCGTTCAGACCCTGTTGCGCGCAATCGATCGCGAACAGCTGGCCATGGCGCTGAAGGGCTCGTCGGACCGGTTAAGAGACCTGTTCTTTAGCAATATGAGCACGCGGGCCTCCAATATCATGCGCGAGGATATGCAAAATATGGGGCCGGTACGCCTGAAAGACGTTGATGCCGCCCAGATGGCGGTCGTGGCCATTGCCAAGGATCTGGCCTCACGCGGCGAAATCATGCTGGCCGGCCAGGGCGGCGATGATGAGTTGATCTATTGATGCGCGATAACATGACCACCCACGCGCCGAAGAAGTTTATCTTCGAAGCCGATTTTTCGGCCGATAGCGATCAGTCGGTCAGCGCACCGCGCCTGCAGCGCCTATTCACGCGGCAAGATGTCGAAAAGATCCGCCAGGAATGCTTCGAAAAAGGCCAGACCACAGCCCTGGTTAGGGCGCAAGAACTGATCGTTCAGGCCCAGGATGCACTCAGCCATGCCGAAGAGGCCCGTATTCATCAAGAGCAGTTGCGGGTCGCGGCTGAGCACGCGCGCCATGCCGCTGAACAGCGCACACTGGAGGCGGTCGAGGCCCTGATCCAGCATAGCCAGAGCGCATTTTCGGACCTGGCCGAGATTAGCCAAGCCCACTGGAAACAGGCGGCGGAGCTGGCCCTGGTCTGCGCAAGACAGATTGCGGGTGAAGCCCTGAGATCGTTTCCGCAAGGGGCGATCTTGGCCGCCATGGGCGCCCTAGCGACCGAGATCCAGTCCCAACCGCGCCTGACCGTGCGCGCAGGGGCTGACTGGGCCCCAGGTTTTCAAACGGCGCTGGATCAAAAGGCCCGCGCGCTTGGCCTGCCCTGTCAGATCCAGGTCACGGCCGATCCGGACATGCCGCTGGCAGGGTTTGATTTTAACTGGGGCGATGGCCGCGCCCAATTTGATCCCCAATCGGCGGCCGACAAGATTGGCGCTGCCTTAAGGGCGGCCCTGGCCAATGCCCAGACCCTCACCCCCAATCCCACTCCTGTGCGGCCGCAAAACGGAGCCTGACCATGGCAAGCGATACCCCCACCTTTTCGGACGAGCCAGAGGCACCAACCACCGCCATGCCGCTCGAACACTTTGAAACCAGCGAGCCGCTGGCCTCTGATGCCCCGATCGATCAGAACGACCGTACCGCCAATGATTTGAGCACTGTGTTTGAGGTTCCGGTCAGTATTTCCGCTGTGCTCGGACGCTCGAGCCTGTCTGTCGCCCAGTTACTCAAATTGGGGGCCGGTAGCGTGCTGGAGCTGGACCGAAAGGTAGGCGAGGCCATCGATATCTTCGTCAATAATCGCCTGGTCGCCCGCGGCGAGGTGGTGATTGTCGATGATCGGCTAGGGGTCACCATGACTGAAATCATCAAGGATAGCGAAGGCCAGAACTAGGCTCCGGACCCGAGAAGAGGGTTGTTATTATGAGGCTTTTGGTCGTTGGACGCTTGAGCGGGCAGCTATCTACCGCGGTGAAAATGTCCATGGCCACAGGCGCGCGGGTTGCCCATGTGGAAACCAGCCACCAGGCCACCAATGCCCTGCGCGCCGGTCAGGGGGCAGACCTGCTGATGGTCGATTATGATCTCGATATTGCCGCCCTGATCGCGGCGAATGAGGCCGAGCATATTCATGTGCCGGTCGTGGCCTGCGGCATTGGCGCCGATCCGCGCCGCGCGGCCGATGCGATCCGGGCCGGGGCTAAGGAATTCATCCCCCTGCCGCCAGAGGCAGAGCTGATTGCCGCCGTCTTGGCCGCTGTGACCGATGACGACCGACCCATGATTGCCAAGGATGCGGCCATGCAGGCTGTGCTGGCCATGGCCGATCAGGTTGCACCCTCCGAGGCCTCGATCCTGATTACCGGTGAAAGCGGGGTCGGCAAGGAGGTGATTGCCCGCTATCTGCACCAAAAATCGCGCCGGGCCAGCCGCCCCTTCATCTCGGTCAATTGCGCCGCCATTCCAGAAAACCTTTTGGAATCAGAGCTGTTTGGTCATGAAAAAGGGGCCTTTACCGGCGCAGTCGCCCGCCGAATTGGCAAGTTCGAAGAGGCCGATGGTGGCACCCTCTTGCTTGACGAGATTTCAGAAATGGATGTGCGGCTGCAGGCCAAGCTCTTGCGCGCCATTCAGGAGCGCGAGATTGACCGGGTTGGTGGCACCCGCCCGGTCAAGGTCAATATCCGCATTCTTGCGACCTCAAACCGCGACCTTGCCCAGGCCGTGCGCGAGGGCAGTTTCCGCGAAGACCTGCTTTATAGGCTCAATGTCATTACCCTACATATTCCGCCCCTGCGCGAGCGACCGGATGACGTCACCGCCCTGGCCGCGTTTTTTGGCCGCAAATATGCACTGGCGAATAATCTAGACGAACGCAGCCTGTCCGAGGAGGCCCGCATAAAGCTGGCAGCCCATAACTGGCCGGGAAATGTCCGCGAGCTGGAAAACGCCATGCACAGGGCCGTGCTCTTATCGGCAGGGGCCCAGATCGATGCCTTTGCGATCCGGCTGCCCGAGGGCATTCGCCCAAGCACTCAAACCGCTCAGGCCGCCAGCCGCGCCGCCGAGGTCATGGCCCGCACCGGAGCATCGTCGGCTGGTGGTTTTATCGGCCAGACCGTGGCTGAGGTCGAGCAACAACTGATCTTGGGCACGCTTAGTCACTGTTTTGGCAACCGTACCCATGCGGCCAATATATTGGGCATCTCGATCCGGACCTTGCGCAACAAGCTCAAGGACTATGCCGATCTGGGCCTCGACATCCCCGCCCCGCAAGGGGCCGGGGCCAGCGCCGCCTGATGATCCGAGGCGCGCATGGCTGATCTTGGTCTTTCCAATCTAGCGGCAAACCGCCCGACCCTGAAAGAGGTGCGAGGCTGGGTTGCGCGCGGCGATGTGATCATGGCCCTTGGGGTCGTGGGCATTATTGTCCTCTTGATCCTGCCGGTCCCAGCCCTGCTCTTGGACCTATTGCTGGCCATATCGATTACCAGCGCTGTCTTGATCTTGATGACGGCCATCTTGCTGCGTAGGCCGCTGGAATTCACCGCCTTTCCAACCGTTCTGCTTGTGACCACCCTATACCGCTTGGCGCTGAATATTGCCTCGACCCGGCTCATTCTTGGTCACGGGCACGAGGGTGTGCACGGGGCGGGTCAGATTATTGCCGCCTTTGGCAATCTGATGATGCAGGGTAATTTCGTCATTGGGGTGGTGGTGTTTATCATCCTGGTGATTGTCAATTTTGTCGTGATTACAAAGGGCTCGGGCCGCATTGCCGAGGTCGCGGCCCGCTTTACCCTCGACGCCATGCCCGGCAAGCAGATGGCCATAGATGCTGATCTATCGGCGGGCATGATTGACGAGGCCGCCGCCAAGATCCGCCGTAAGGAGCTGGAACAGGAATCTACCTTTTTCGGGGCCATGGATGGCGCGTCCAAATTTGTCCGAGGCGACGCGATTGCCGGCCTGATCATTACCGGGATCAATATTGTCGGCGGCATCTTGATTGGGGTCTTGCAGCACGGCCTGCCGATTGGTGAGGCGGCCGCCACCTATACCATTATGACCATTGGCGACGGGCTGGTTAGCCAGATTCCGGCCTTGGTGATCTCGATTGCCGCTGGCTTTCTCGTGTCCAAGGCCGGGGTGGAAGAAGCGGCCGACAAGGCGCTTGTCACCCAATTGGCAACCAATCCGGTCAGTCTTGGCATAGTCTCGGCGGCGTCTGGTGTGATTGCCCTGGTACCGGGCATGCCGATCTTGCCGTTTGCGGCGATTTCGATCGGGGCGGGCGTGCTTGCCTGGCGCCGGTCACAGCAAGAACAGACCCGCGTCGCTGCGGCGGCGGACGCGATCCCAAGCGCGCCAACCGATATTGAAGAGCCCATCACCACGGCCCTGACCATTGACGATATCAAGATCGAGCTGGGCTATGGCCTGCTTAATCTGATCAATGACATCGAGGGTCGGCGTCTGACTGACCAGATCAGGGCCCTGCGCCGAACGCTTGCGACCGATTTTGGGTTTGTTATGCCGTCCGTGCGCATTCTCGACAATATGCGCCTGAGCAATAATGGCTATGCCATCCGCATCAAGGAGATGGAGGCGGGATCCGGCGAGGTCAGGCTTGGCCATCTCATGGTCATGGACCCGCAAGGCGGTCAGGTCGATCTGCCGGGCGAGCATGTGCGCGAACCGGCCTTTGGCCTGCCCGCTACCTGGATTGAGGACGAATTGCGCGAGGAAGCGACCTTTAAGGGCTATACGATTGTCGACCCAGCAACGGTCTTGACCACGCATCTGACCGAGATTCTTAAAGACAATATGCCCGACCTTCTATCCTATTCCGAGGTGCAAAAACTGCTGAAGGACCTACCGTCTGAGCAGAAAAAACTGGTCGAGGACCTGATCCCGAGCGTGGTTAGCGCCACCACTGTGCAGAGGGTCTTGCAGGCCCTGTTGCGCGAACGGGTCTCGATCCGCGATCTTCCCGCCATTTTGGAAGGCATGGGCGAGGCCAGCGCCATGAAGGGCTCGATCACCCAGATTGTCGAACACGTGCGCATGCGGCTTGCCAAGCAGCTATGCTGGCAATATCGCGACGAAGAGGGCAATCTGCCGATCATTACCCTGTCGCCAGACTGGGAACAGACCTTTGCCGATGCCCTGATTGGGCCGCCCGATGATCCGCAACTGGCCCTCGCCCCGTCCAAGCTGCAAGACTTTATCGGTCTGGTGCGTACCGCTTTTGAGACCGCCGCGGTGGCCGGAGACGCCGCTGTGCTTTTGACCAGCCCCGGCGTGCGGCCGCATGTCCGCGCGATCATTGAACGCTTCCGCGGCCAGACCGTGGTCATGTCACAAAATGAAATCCATCCGCGGATTCGCTTAAAGTCGGCCGGTCAGGTCTAGGCAAAAACTGGGCATGGCTTGTGGATAAGCTCGGCGTATGGATTAGCCATTGTGGGAAAACCGGTGGAAGGATTACCCGGGTTCAATTCACAATCGACCGGGGGGGACCAAGCGGCCCCCACGCCCCCTTCCGCATTCCCCGCGAAGGCGGGGACCCAGACTGTTTCGCACGACCTGTAATCTACACACTGGATCCCCGCCTTCGCGGGGAAGGCGGCTGAGGGGCGGGCGTGCTTGAGCGGGTTGAAGCCGCGCTTCGATGCGGTTCCTGAATTTTAAGACAAACTGGAATCCTTGAATGTGGATTTAACCTAGCCGACTCGGCGATCGAGCGAGGATAAGATAAATTCGGCTAGGCGCTCGGCGGCGGGCGGCACGGCTGTTTTGGCCCGCAGAAGCGCGATTTCAGCATCGGCTAGGGCGGGCATGGGCGCGCCCAATATGGTCAGGTCTGGCGGCACCATTTCTCTGGGTAAGACCGTGACCCCAAGGCCTGCGCGCAAGGCCGCCAACTGCCCGGCTACAGAGGGGCTGGTATAGGTCGCTCGCCAGGCCCAGCCGCCGTCTTCTAGGGCCGTAATGGCGCGCTTGCGATAAACACAGGGCGATGGCGCAAGGATTAACGAAATCGCCTTACCCGGAGCCAAGGAGGCCTCCTCATCGCCCAGCCCGACCCAGACCAAGGGCTCGCGCCAGACCCGAACGCCCAGATCCGGCCCCACCGGCTCGCGCTTGATGAGGGCAAGATCCAGCGCCCCCTCACCCAACCGGTCCATCAGATTAAGGGTCAAATCACAGGTGACGGATAAGGCAATCTTGGGATGGCTACGGGCAAAACCACCCAGAACTTGGGGCAGATGGCTGGTGGCAAAATCTTCCGGCGCACCAAGCCGCACCTCGCCCTCCATCAGGTCCGCCGAAAGCCCGGCCAGGATTTCGTCATTGAGCCGCAAGAGCCGCCTTGCCTGTGGCAAGAAGGCCGCCCCCGCCTCGGTTAGGGTCACATGGCGCGGATCGCGCGATAACAGGTCCTGACCGACCCGGTCTTCGAGCCGACGCAATTGCAGGCTGATCGCAGACTGCGACCGGCCCATCCGCTCACTGGCTCTTGTAAAACTCTTGGCCTCGGTCACGGCGACAAAGCTGCGCACCAGATCAAGGTCCAGATTATCCAGTCTTGCCATGGCGCGCCCTTATGATGGGAAAATCATATTATACCTATTATTAAAATTAAACACGTAAATCATTGGGCCTGGCCTATAGCCCGCCCTGGGCCACGCTTTTGGCCGATAGGGGAAGACTAATGTTCGATGCTTTAACCCACGGCCTGGGTCTGGGCCTGACCAATCTGATTCAACCCGCCGTGCTGTTTTTTGCGCTTGGCCTGATCGCGGCCCTGGTGCGCTCTGACCTCGGCTTGCCCGGAACCGCCGCCAAGAACCTGTCGCTGTTTTTGATGCTCTGTATTGGCTTTAAGGGCGGGGTCGAGGCACGGCTGCATGGCCTAGACGCAGGCTTTATGACGGCGGCCAGCCTTGGCCTTGGCCTTAGCCTAACCCTGCCGCTCGCCGCCTTTGCGCTTCTATGCTGGTCCGGACTGGACCGGCTGAATGCGGCGGCAACCGCGGCCTATTACGGATCTGTGTCCGTGGTAACCTTTGCGGCGGCCCAGACCTATCTGGCCAGCACAGGCATGGTCACGAATGGCTATATGTCTGCTGTCTTGGCGGTGATGGAGACCCCGGCCATACTGACCGGACTATGGCTTGCTAGCCGTGCTGGCGGGGCAAACCTTAAGACCGGCCACGCCTCAAAAAGCATTTGGAGCCATGTGTTTTTCAACGGCGCCAGCCTGCTGCTGGTCGGCAGCTTTGTCATTGGCATGATCACAGGCAAGCCGGGCGGTGAGAAACTGGCCGTCTTTACCGGCCCGCTTTTCCAGGGTGCCTTGTGCCTGTTTCTGCTCGATCTTGGCATTAATGTCGCCAGTTTCTGGCGCTCGGCACACAAGATCCGGCCGATGACGCTTGGCATGGCGATTGTATTGCCCCTGCTTGGTGCCAGTCTTGGCGCGGTGAGCGCGCACACGCTTGGCCTGCCGCTTAATGATGCCACCTTGATCGCCATACTGGCGGGGTCAGCCTCCTATATTGCCGCCCCCGCAGCCATGCGCCTTGCCTTGCCGCAAGCCGATAGCGCCCTATCCTTGACTCTTGCGCTTGGCATCAGCTTTCCGTTCAATCTGCTGCTCGGCATACCGCTCTATACGCTCATGACATCAACACTGTATGGCGGATGAGGTTTAAACCCCTTGTTTCATCAAGCCAGACATTGCGAAGACCGACGCGCCCTGCTAGCCAATAGGCGATTGAGGTCTGTGGATAAAAGGGTTTGGGGCGATCATGAGTATAGAAGGCAAGATCACGGCCTATCAGATCAAGACCCTGGCCTGGGACCTATTGACCTTTGACCGACTGCTGACCGGTCCCGTCGTACATCTGATCTATTGGGCCGGTCTTGGTCTGATCGGCTTGATGGGGTTTGGCCTGGTTGGCGGGGCGATCGGTCTGGCGCTGCGGGACGGAACCATTGCCGGCGTCTTGATCGCCATTCCGGTTCTGGTCGGCGGCATATTGGTTCTATCCGCCTTGATCTTGCTGTGGCGCGCCCTTTGCGAGTTTTATGTCGCCGTGTTCCGCATTAGCGACGATTTGCGGGCCCTGCGCGAAGCCAATACGCCTCAAGCCTCGGACGAATAGTCCCGG
>CANGCO010000016.1 GCA_947452365.1 Caulobacteraceae bacterium | reverse complement strand
CCGGGTCCTTGGCCCACTGGGCATACAAGGCCTCAACGAAGGCCCCATTGCCGCCGTAGAGAAAGGAGGTTTGCTCAAGAACCTGATTGAGCCGCCCGGAATCGTCCGCCATGGTCTTCGTCCCTAGGCGATCCACGCAGGACATCAGCCAGTGCGGATCGCGCCTTTCGTCTCAGCCTTAAAGGCCCTTCAGAACCTCGACCAGGGTCTGGCCAAGGGCTGCGGGAGATGGCGACACGCGGATGCCCGCTGCCTCCATGGCCGCAATCTTATCTTCCGCGCCGCCCTTGCCGCCGGAAATGATCGCGCCCGCATGACCCATGCGCCGCCCCGGAGGGGCCGTGCGGCCGGCGATGAACCCGACCATGGGCTTCTTTATCTTGGAATGTTTAATAAAGTCAGCCGCATCTTCTTCGGCCGAGCCGCCAATTTCACCAATCATAATGATGGACTTGGTCTCATCATCCGCCAAGAACATTTCCAGGATATCGATGAATTCGGTACCCTTGACCGGGTCGCCACCAATGCCCACGGCCGTCGTCTGGCCAAGGCCAACCTGGGTGGTCTGGAACACGGCCTCATAGGTCAGGGTTCCCGAACGCGAGACCACGCCCACCGAACCCTTTGAAAAAATGCCGCCGGGCATAATGCCGATCTTGCACTGGCCAGGCGTCAAGACGCCGGGGCAGTTGGGGCCGATCAGGCGCGACTTTGAAGCATCCAGCGCGCGGCGCACCTTGACCATATCGGCCACGGGAATGCCCTCGGTAATGCAGATGATCAGCGGAATTTCCGCCGCGATCGCTTCAAGGATAGAATCGGCCGCAAAGGGCGGCGGCACATAGATGGCCGTGGCATCGGCGCCGGTCCGCTCACGCGCCTCGGCGACCGTGTCGAACACAGGCAGGCCGACATGGGTCAGGCCGCCCTTGCCGGGGGTGACACCGCCGACCATTTGGGTGCCATAGGCAATGGCCTGTTCGGTATGGAAGGTGCCCTGAGATCCGGTGATCCCCTGGCAAATGACCTTGGTGTTCTTGTCGATCAGGATGGACATGCGCGCTGCTTTTGGCTTTCTCGAATTTCAATCGCAGGCCCTATCGGGCCCAGCTCAATTCCCGGCTTAGCTTAGGGCCCGAACCGCCTTGACGATCTTGTCAGCGGCATCGGACAGGTCATTGGCCGCGATCACATTCAGACCGCTATCATTGATGATCTGCTTGCCAAGCGCGACATTCGTGCCCTCAAGCCGGACCACCAAGGGCACCTTAAGGCCGACCTCCTTGACTGCCGCCACCACGCCCTCGGCAATGATGTCGCAGCGCATGATGCCGCCAAAAATATTGATCAAAATGCCTTTGACCGCTGGGTCAGAGGTAATGATCTTAAACGCCGCCGTGACCTTTTCCTTGGAAGCACCCCCGCCAACATCGAGGAAGTTGGCAGGCTCTGCCCCATAGAGCTTGATAATGTCCATGGTCGCCATGGCCAGACCCGCGCCATTGACCATACAGCCAATTTCACCATCAAGGGTAATATAGGATAGGTCGTGCTTGGAGGCCTCGATCTCTTTTTCGTCTTCCTCGGTCAGGTCGCGAAGCGCAAGCATGTCGGGCTGACGATAAAGCGCATTAGAGTCGAACGCGATCTTGGCATCGAGGACCCGAAGCTGGTCATCGCCGGTGACGATCAGGGGATTGATCTCGAGCATGGCCATGTCTTTTTCGACAAAGGCCTTATAGAGCGCTGGCAAAAGGGTCTGGACCTGCTTGGCGCAGGCGCCGTCCAGATTCAGGGCCTTGGCTAGGCTGCGGCCATGATGCGGGAACACGCCCGTGGCTGGGTCGATTGAGAAGGTGATGATTTTTTCCGGCGTATGGGCCGCAACCTCTTCAATATCCATGCCGCCCTCGGTCGAGGCGACCACGGCGACGCGCGAGGTCTCGCGATCAACCAGCAAGGACAGGTAAAGTTCGCGGGCAATGGCCGCGCCCTCTTCGATATAGAGCCGGCGCACAAGGCGGCCAGCGGGACCGGTCTGATGGGTGACCAGGGTCATGCCGAGCATGCGGGCGGCTTCTTCGCGCACAGCCTCAACCGACTTGACCACCTTGACGCCGCCGCCCTTGCCGCGGCCGCCAGCATGGATCTGGGCCTTGACCACCCAGACCGGGCCGCCGAGCTCTTCAGCAGCCTTGACCGCCTCATCGACTGTATAGGCGGCAATGCCGCGGGGAACGGGAACGCCGAACGCTTTGAGGACGGCCTTGGCTTGATGCTCGTGAATGTTCATGAGGTCCGGTCGCGGTTAGAAATTCGCGGAAAATACAGCCGCCGAGGCGACCGATGAAAGGCTAGTGCGGGCAGGTTATAGAGACCACCGCAGGCTTGCGCAACCAAACAGGGCGGGGAAAATGTCATGACCCGGCAATTTTGTCCCTTCGCAAAAAGGCATGGACCGCTCAGGGCAAGGAATTGGCATTTGCATGGCCGACCTGTGACGAAACATTCTGGTTAACCAAACCTTGTGTCTAAGAATGACCTGCTGGCAAACCCAGCGAATTCAGGACAATCAACCGCCAGAGCCCGCGCCAAGGGCCGCCGTTGCCCGACGCTCCAACTTGCCCCAACCCACGCGTGGCCCGCGCACGGCTGTGACAACAGCGCGCACCACCACCGAATACATGAGTTGGCGATAGCCAAACCTTTGCAAAGGCAGCCATGGCAGGTCTCGCCAGGGCGCCTCCTTCTCCATGGCCATGCCCAAGACCCCAGCCAAAAGGTCAATCAGCACAAAGACGCCCCAGTATAAGAGGATGTCGCGGGTCTCATCGCCCGACCATTCCAGCGGATGGGCCATATGGCCCAATGCCCCGCTGACCAGGCCCCAGACCACGGCCAGATCCACGAGGGGCGCGGCCATGGCCAGCACAATCTGGAACATCCAGATTTGCGGCAGGGCGATAAAGCCCAGAACAGGCTGTTTGCGGTTGAAAAGCGCGCTGCGGTGCTTCCAGAGGCACTGCAATGTGCCAAATGACCAGCGAAAGCGCTGTTTGAGCAGACCAGACACCGTGTCGGGGGCCTCGGTATAGGCCCGGGCATCGGGATCAAAGGCCACTTCCCAGCCCGCCCTTTGCACCGCAATGGTCAGGTCCTGATCTTCGGCCAGCGTATCGGGCGGATAGCCGCCAAGCGCCAGAAGCGCCGATTTGCGCCAGGCGCCGACAGCGCCCGGCACCACGGTCACGGCACCCAAGGCTGCCAAGGCCCGGCGTTCGAGATTCTGCGCCGTAACATATTCCAAGGCCTGCCAGCGTGTGATCAGGTTCAGCCGGTTACCAACCAGGGCATTACCCGCCACTGCGCCGATCAAGGGGTCGCTGAACCAGCGCGCTAAACGCCCCAGGGTTTCTTGGCCAAACAGGGTATCGGCATCAAGGGCAACAATAATCTCGCCATGGGCCAGATCCAGACCGCGATTAAGCGCCCGGGCCTTGCCGCCGTTTTCGAACCTAACCAACCTGACCTTGGGGTGGCCCGCAAAGGCGGCTTCAACCGCCGCTGAGGTGCCATCGGTCGAACCATCATCCAGCACAATGATTTCAAGATTGGGCCAGTTTGAGGCGAGAATCTGACGCACAGAGGCGGCAATGACCTTTTCCTCGTTAAAACAAGGGATCAGCACACTGACCAGGGCTCCGGTCGCGGGGTCAAGTTCGGGCGGCGTGCGGCTAGGGGCCGTCATACGGTGCACGATCGACAGGCTGGTCAAAAACACCAGCCGCGCCAGCCCCAGTGCGATGGCGGTAATAAACAAGATCCGCAAAAACGCATTAATGATCCGAAACGCGCCAAAGCCGAGCCGGTCCAGCATGAGGCTGACACTGTCGCGCGAGGTTGGCGGCAAGGCCTGATCCGCGGTTAATCCGGCCAGCTCCGCCACAGTCACCAAACGATAACCGTGGGCGCGCAAGGCATCGATCAGATTGGGCAGGGCCTCGACCGTGCGCTCGCGATTACCGCCGGAATCGTGCAGCAAGATCACCTGACCACCGGTCTCAGGATTTTTGTCCGCCAGCCGGTTGAGCGCGCGCTCGACAATCAGCTTGGCATCTGGCTTTTGCCAGTCATCAGGGTCAATGCGCAGGCCCGCGATCAAATAGCCCTGTTTTTGCGCCGCCAAGATCGGGGCGACTTCCTTGGGTGTCGAGGGCTCGGCATCGCCAAAATAGGGCGGACGAAACAGGCGCAAGGACTTGCCAGTAATGGTCTCGAACAGGCGTTGGGTGGCGCTAAGTTCAATCGTGGTCTGGGTATCTGAGGTCTCACCAATATTAGGATGGGTATAGGTATGGCTACCCACCATATGCCCCTGGGCCAGTTCCTTTTCCACCAGACCCGGCCAGGTCTGCATGTTTTCACCGATCACAAAAAAGGTCGCCTTGGCGTTTTTCTGCTTAAGAATTTTAAGGATCTGGGGAGTCCAGCGCGAGTCGGGGCCATCGTCAAAGGTTAGGGCGACAAGGCCCGGATGGGCGCCATAACGCTGGATCTCATATGAGGTTGGTAGGACCTCATAGGTCTGATCAGTGATCAGGCCGCTCGCCGAATCGATCACCATATTACGCTTGCCCGGCCTAGGCGTTGCTGAGACATGCAAGACCTCGCCGGTACCATCAAAATCAACACCCTCGCCAGGGCCCATGGTCGCCAGACCGGCTGCATTGGGGCCGCCATAGGTCTTGCCCAAAAGGGACCATATGCCTGGGTCCTCAGAGCCAAGCCGCCAGACGCCATAGCCCCTCGGCCGCCAAGGATCAGCCACCTTCATCTGGTTAAAAAAGGTCGGGGCGTCTAAAAACCAAACCGCATGGCTTTCGCCATGCTCATCGGCATAGCCAAAGCCCGGATTAAGCGAGGCCCGGTCCATGCGCACGGCTGCACCAGAATCCTTGGCCAGAACCGTGGCCTCGTGAAAGGTCAGGACATCGGCCCGGGCCTTGCCGGTTTTGGAATTCAAGGTCCAGTCATAGCCATAACCACCGAGGATCATGATGACCTTTTTCGGGTCAAGCACCTTGAAGGCCTCGGACAAATGGCTCTGATACCAGTCCTGACCGGCAGCGGGACCAGGATCGCCGGTCAGCCAATGCTCGTCATAGGCCATCAGCATCAAGGTGTCGGACGCCTTTTGCAGGGCCAAAAGCGGCCAGGCCTCGTCATCCATGGGCGCCGTCACCCAGACCTCGCGACCCAGCGGATTTAAGGCGCGGTTGGCCTCCGCAATAAAGCTAGGATAGGCCTTAAGGCCAGCCGGGGACATGTTTTCCAGATCGAAAACAAAGCCGCCATAGCCCTTGGACCTTGCCAGATCGACCAGCCGATCAATCATGACCTTGCGCGCGGTGGGGTTGAGCAAGACCTTGTCCGCCATCGCCCCATCAAACATCATGTTTTTGGCATTAAACACGACCGGCAGGACCGAGGGAGGGCGCGGGGCTGCGGCGATAATGGCAGAGGCTTGGGGATCATCGGTTATGGTCAAGCCGCCATTGGCATCGGCCAAGGTTATCCATTGCGGCGCAACTACATCCAGCTGCTGGACATGATCGCGCAAGGAATGGCGCGAAAGCTCGTCCCAGCTGACATAAAACCCTATGCTCAAGGGCCCTGCCGCGACGCCGTGAGGCGCCTTGTGTGGGCGAGGCACCCGCGTCCAGCCCGGCGCTTTTTTCAAATGCTTGATGTTTTCGACATGCAGGGCTGACAGGACCCGGGGGTCTTGCAGCTTGACCGTCGGCAGTCTGGGCGCAGTGGCCAGGGTCATGAAGAATGCCGCAACAATGGCGACAAATACAGACAGGACAATCGCAACCGCTGCCCCGGCCCTGCGAGCACGGCGACCAGACGGATCATGGAAAACTGGGCTGGTCATGGAGGCCTTGGCAAGGTGCTAGTCGAACGCCGGATTTTGATCCCTTATCATAACCAAACTACGGCGTCAGGCCTTAGGAACACCATAAGCGCCAATACCCGGCCTCTAGCCCTCGGATCCGGCAAAAAGCACCCGCCAAAGCAGTCGGCCGGGGAAAAAAGTAAATCCGCCCGCCAATATCATGGCCCCGAGAAACACGCCGGTCATGATGCGGCTATGGATGTCCACCCTGTGTCTGCGGGCGGCAACAAGCGCCACAGGCAAGATCACCAAGACCCAGGCCGATAAAAGGTGGATAGGGGAATAGGTCTTGCCGTTCAGGCCGGTTATCCAAAGCGAGGACGCAGCGACGGTTAGCATCAGGCCAGACCAAACCCAGCCCAAGGCGCGATGCGGAAAATTGCCCTTAGGCGCCGCAAACAAAACCAGCCCCAAACCAAAGGTCAGCAATGCGGCAACCAGATGAACATAGACCTGAATGGGCTGTCCGATCAGGTTTTGGAAATGAGGAGAAGACAAGTTGCCCTTGACTAGGGCCAGTATGAGCAAAAGGAAAAACGCCGCCGCACCGATCAGGGCAATAATTTGGGGGTGTATATTTCGCACAAAGCTTTTCATTGGCCTCGAGCTCCTCACGCAGGCGTGATCACGGACGTCTTATAACATCCATACTGGATCACTATCTTAAGTCAAGGTCGGGCTGTAACCAGCCCAACTTGGCTTGTCCCATACCGTCCCCCGCGGTCTTGGGCCAGCCCGATGGATCGCCCTTTCTTATGGCGAGCGGCGTCGCCGGGTCCCCCACCCGGCGACGTTTCGCAAGCCCTTAGGGGTCATTTGCCCAGTCTAAGCTAAACCGTAATATATCTTGCCTATGGTGCCATAAGGAATCCGCCCCTTGGGTCGGCTAAAATAGGGCAGGTACATTGGAACCCTCATCAGACCCTAATCTAGACGTTCGCGGCGCGAGCGCCCCGGACCTGATCGCTGCCTATGGCCCTTGTCGCGGCAAGGAGGCCGATTTTATTCACCAGGTCTGCGCTGACGGGGCGCCAGACGAGCTTGAGTCTCTTGGGCCTCAGCCCCTAGCCCGCCTAGCCAAAGGCTTTTGGCAGGCCGCCAAAACCTATCAAGGCCCGGCCCCACGCCTCGATTGCCAAGCGGCCGAACTGGCCAATGGGCCCGGCACTGCCCTGACTATAATCCAGCCTGACGCGCCCTTCCTAGTGGACAGTGTTATGGCCGCTTTAGCCACGACCGGCGCCGTCGTTCAGGCCCTGTTTCACCCGGTCATACCCATCGCACGCGACCCAAGCGGTCAAAGACAAGACGATGCCCCATTCGATGGGCGACGCGAGTCCATGATCTTGATCATACTCAATGCCCTAGATGGCGATCAGGTCACGACCCTTTTGGCCCAACTGGCCCCGGCGCTTAAGGACGTCCATATGGCGGTTGGTGACCACGGGGCGATGTTGGCCCTGATGCAGCACTCGATCCGGACGCTTGAGGGCGAAACATTGCGGCTCCGGCCGGACGACCGCGCCGAAATTCTAGCCTTTCTCGAATGGCTAGCCGCCGACCATTTCGTGTTTCTCGGGGCAAGGATCTATGAGTACCCCCGCACCGCGAGCGGCGACTATGCGGCCGAAGAGCCCCTAATCCAGCCCGAAACCGGCCTTGGCATATTGCGCGACGAGGCCTTGTCGGTTTTGCGCCGGACAAATGAGCCCGCCATCCTATCGCGTCAGATTCGCCGCGACCTTGAGGCGGGCGAGCCCCTGACCGTGGCCAAGTCCAATCTGCGCTCACGCATACACCGCCCTGCCCATATGGACTATGTCGGCATAAAGCGGTTTGGCCCGGATGGGCGAGCCTTTGGCGAGGTGCGTTTTGTCGGTCTGTTTACCATCGAGGCCTGTGACCAGCCCATAAGCCAGGTGCCCTTGATCCGGCGCAAGGTGGCCGGGGTGCTAGACCAGGCCGGAAAAATCCCCGGCAGCCACAGTGAAAAACGTCTGCGCAGCATTTTGGAGACCTATCCACGCGATGAGCTGTTCCAGATTCCGCTGGCCGAGCTGACCGCCATTGCGCTTGGTATTTTGCACCTAATCGACAGACCAAGGGTCAAGCTGTTTGTGCGCCATGATCCATTTGACCGGTTTGTGTCCGCCCTCGTCTTTATACCCCGCGAACGGTATAATGAGGCGGTAAGCCGAACCGTCGGCCAGGCCTTGGCAAGGGCCTTTGCGGGCCGGGTATCGGCCACCTATCCCAGCTTTTCTGACGCCCCCCTGGCCCGCGTGCACTATATTATCGGGCTAAATCCGGGCCAGACCCTGCAGCCGGATTTGGGCGCACTAGAAGCTGAAATTGCCGAGCATTCGCGCCCTTGGAGTGACCGGTTTGCGGGCGCCGTGCGCGCCTCAGGTCTCGCGCGCGAAACCGTGCAGGACTGGACCGCGCGGTTTATCGGCGCGTTTCCAGCTGGATATTGCGACCTCTACAGCGCCGATGATGCGGTGGACGATCTGAAAATCATGGCCGATATGGCCCCTGATAGCGGGCTTAGGGTTCGGGCCTATCAGAACCGATCTGACGCGGCCGAGGCCCTTAGGCTCAAGCTTTACCACCCTCAAGCCCCAATTGCCCTCGACGATGTCTTGCCGCTCTTGCAATCCCTAGGGTTAAAAGCCCTGTCAGAGGTCGGGTTTGTGATTAGCCCAAAATCGGGCGCGGCCCAGTCCCTTTGGGTGCACGAATTTGTCTTGCATGATCCAGACAGAGCGCGGCTGCGGCTTGATGCCATCAAGGCCCCATTAGAAGATGCACTATTGGCCATTTGGTCAGGCCAGACCGAATGCGACGGCTTTAATCGTCTGGTGCTGGCGCTTGGCCTGTCCTGGCGCGAAGTGGCCCTGATCCGCGGCCTCGCGCGCTATCGCCAACAAACAGGCCTTGATCCCAGTCCGGCCGTGCAAGAGGCCGCCCTATGCGAAAACCCTAGCCTGACCGGCCAGATCCTTGACCTGTTCACGCTGCGGTTTGACCCCAGCCTTGGGCACGAAGAACCGCACAGAGAGCAGCGGGCCAAGGCCGCGCTGGCGCAGATTTTGAGTGGTCTAGAACAGGTCGAAAGCCTGGATCATGACCGGGTCTTAAGGCGTCTTGCCCATCTGGTCATGGCCCTGACCCGCACAAATTATTTCCAGACTGACAAGGGCGGGCAGCCCAAGGCCTATATTTCGGTCAAGATTGCTAGCCAGACCCTGGATGATCTGCCCGCGCCAAGGCCGTTTCGTGAAATCTATGTCTGGTCGCCAAGGGTTGAGGGCGTGCATCTGCGCTTTGGGCCCGTCGCGCGCGGCGGCCTGCGCTGGAGCGATCGGCGCGACGATTTTCGTACAGAGGTCCTTGGCCTGGTCAAGGCGCAGCAGGTCAAGAATGCGGTTATTGTGCCCGTAGGCTCCAAGGGCGGTTTCTTTCCAAAAGCGCTACCGCGCGAGGCGGGAGCCGATGCAGTGCGGGATGAAGCCATTGGCGCATATAAGATCTTTCTGTCGGGCCTCTTGGACCTGACCGATAATCTGGCCACAGATGGCACAGTCATCCACCCCGCCCAGACCCTGCGCTATGACGCCGATGATCCCTATCTGGTCGTTGCTGCCGATAAGGGCACAGCCACATTTTCCGATATCGCCAATAGCGTGGCCGCCGATTACGGCTTTTGGCTGGGCGATGCCTTTGCCTCAGGCGGGTCGGTTGGTTATGACCACAAGGCCATGGCCATTACCGCGCGGGGGGCCTGGGAAGCGGTCAAACGCCATTTCCGCGAGGCGGGCAAGGATATTCAGACCGAGCCCTTTACCGTAGTCGGGGTCGGCGACATGTCCGGCGATGTGTTTGGCAATGGCATGCTCTTGTCCAAACAAACCCGGCTTATCGCCGCCTTTGATCACCGCCATATCTTTATTGATCCAGACCCAGACCCCGCCAAAAGCTGGAAGGAGCGCCAGCGCCTGTTTGGCCTGCCGCGCTCGTCTTGGGCCGATTATAATCCGGCCTTGATCTCGTCCGGCGGCGGCGTATTTGCGCGCAATCTGAAATCGGTTGCTCTGAGTGCGCAAATCCGCGCCTTGATCGGCACTGATGAGGTCGCCATGACCCCAACCGACCTGATCAGGGCCCTGCTCCAAGCCAGATTTGAGCTCTTATATCTGGGCGGCATTGGCACCTATGTGAAGGCCGCCGAGGAGAGCCATGCCCAGGTCGGCGACAAGGCTAATAATGCTGTGCGCATAAATGCCGAGACCCTAAATTGCTTGGTCATTGGCGAAGGGGCCAATCTTGGCCTGACCCAGGCTGCCCGGATCCAGTTTGCCAAGGGCGGTGGCCGAATCAATACCGATGCCATCGATAATTCTGCCGGCGTCGACTGCTCTGACCATGAGGTCAATATCAAGATCCTGACCGATATGGCGCAAAGGGCGAGGCACCTCGATGGCGCCGGGCGCAATGCCCTCTTGGCTAGCATGACCGATGCCGTTGCCGAGCATGTCCTCGCCGATAATATTGGTCAGACCCTAGCCTTAAGCCTGCAACAGCGCTCGAGCCGCGCCGATCTGACGGCCCATGAACATCTGATGGCGCAATTCGAGGCGGCTGGCCGACTGGACCGCAAGCTGGAGGGTCTGCCCAGCAGCACCGCCATGACCCTGCGCGCCGAACAGGGCCTTGGCCTGACGCGCCCAGAACTGGCGGTCATTATGGCCTATAGCAAGTTGGAATTGTCGGCCGCGATTATTGAGAGCGGGGTGGTGGATGACCCCTGGTTTGTCCAGACTCTGGAAGACTATTTCCCGCCCGCCCTATTGCGCTTCAAGGCCGAAATGGCGCGCCATAGGCTAAGGCCAAACATAATCGCCACGGTTCTGGCCAATGAGATGATTAATCGGGTCGGCCCAAGCTTTGCGCCGCGCCTGATGGCGGCAACCGGTGTGGACACCAAGGCCCTGGTGCTGGCCTTTACCGCTGCCCAGCAGATTTTGGGCCTGAACGCGCCTTGGTCACAGATCGCCGCGCCCGATACCCGGCTTGGCGGACCGGCCCAACTTGCCCTTCTGGACGAACTGGCCCTGGCGCTTCGACGTCAGACCTATTGGCTGGCCAGGCGCGCTGGACAGGCTAGGACCCGTGTCGAGTCGCTGGTTTTGGCCTATGGCCCGGCCGCAACAGCGGTCGCACAAGAAGGGTTTGGGCTGTTATCCCCGTTTGAGCGGCAGGCCGCCGAGATGCGAGTCCGGGTCCTGACCGATCAGGGCGCCCCAAAGGCCTTGGCCAAGTCCGTTTCCATCCTGCGCAATCTGACCCCAATTAGCGATATTGCCGATCTGGCCCGCGGGCCGAAATGGGGCTGGATTCATACGGCCAGGCTCTATCATCAGGCGGGCGCACAATTTGGTTTTGATCGGCTGCGGGCGGCTGCTGGATCGGTGAAGGCAGAGGGGCCGTTCGAGCGCCTGGCCATACGCCGCCTGATCGAGGACCTGCTTGGTGAGCAATCGGAGCTAACCGCGTCAATTATGGGCTTTGCTGGTCATGAACAGGCCGCCGATGCCGCCCGGTCGGCCGAGGCCACGGTCGCGTCCTGGTCTGGCCTGCGGATTGAACGGGTGCAGAAGGCACAGGCCAGTATAGCCCAGATTGAGGCCGCAAGCGGGCCGTGGACCTTTGCCAAATTGACTCTGGCCAATAGTGCCCTGCGTGAGGTCTTGGCGAAGGGCTGACCGGTCCCTAATGGCGAAACACCCGCACACCGGTAAAGGCCATGGCAATTCCGGCAGCGTCTGCTGCGGCGATCACTTCATCATCGCGGATTGAACCGCCCGGCTGAATTACGGCCGTGGCCCCGGCCTCGATCGCCTGGATCAGGCCATCGGCAAACGGGAAAAACGCGTCCGACGCGCAGACCGAGCCCTTGGCAAGCGACTGGGCAAGGCCCGCCGCCTCGGCCGCCTCAGCCGCACGCAGGGCGGCAATACGGGCGGAGTCCTTGCGGTTCATCTGACCAGCGCCAATCCCTGCGGTCTGACCGGCCTTGGCATAGATGACCGCATTGGATTTAACATGCTTGGCCACGGTAAAGGCAAACAGCATGTCCTTGATTTCCTGCTCCGTCGGGGCGCGCTTGGTCACGACCTTAAGATCACTTTCCGTCAGGCGCGCATCATCACGGCTCTGCACCAAAAAGCCCCCGGCGACGGACTTGAACGTCTCGCCCTTGGCAATCGGATCCGGCAGGCCGCCCGTGACCAAGAGGCGCAGGTTCTTCTTGGCCGCAAATAGCGCAATCGCAGCCTCATCGGCTTCTGGCGCAATCACGACCTCGGTAAAGATCTTGACCATTTCCTCGGCGGTGGCGGCATCAAGGCGGCAATTGACCGCGACGATCCCGCCAAAGGCCGAGACAGGATCACATTCGAGGGCACGCAGATAAGCGGTCTTCAAATCGCCCGCAACCGCCACGCCGCAGGGATTGGCATGCTTGATAATCGCAACCGCAGGGCCATGGGTCGGATCAAATTCGGCGACCAGTTCAAAGGCGGCATCAGTGTCATTAATATTGTTATAGCTCAGTTCCTTGCCCTGGAGCTGACGGGCTGTGGCAACCCCGATGCGGGGGCTTGGAAAGGTGTAAAAGGCCGCCGTCTGGTGCGGGTTTTCGCCATAGCGCGTGGTCTGGACCAGCTTTCCGGCAATGATTTTGCGCTCAGGGCTTGGCTGATTGAGCTGGGCGGCAAACCAGGTCGCAATCGCCGCATCATAGCTGGCCGTGTGGGCATAGGCCTTGGCGGCTAGGTTTTGGCGCAGGGCAAGATCGGTCGCGCCCTGGGATTTCAGCGCCGTGATCACTTCGGCCATATCGCTAGGCTGGGTACAGACACAGACATAGGCATGGTTCTTAGCGGCCGAGCGGATCATGGCGGGGCCACCAATATCGATATTTTCAACGCAGGTGGCGAAATCGGCGCCCGCCGCGACAGTTGCCTCGAACGGATAGAGATTGACGTATAAAAGGTCGATACCGCCAATGCCGTGGTCATGCATCGACTTGGCGTGTTCAGCGGCATCGCGCACACCCAATAGGCCGCCATGAATAACCGGGTGCAGGGTCTTGACCCGGCCATCCATCATTTCGGCAAACCCAGTCAGGTCCGACACGTCCTTGACCGGCAATCCGGCCGCGGCAATCGCTGCGCGCGTGCCCCCGGTCGAAACCAGCTCCACGCCCAGCGCAACCAGGGCTGTTGCCGCCTCAATCAAGCCAGTCTTGTCCGACACAGACAATAAGGCCCGGCGAATCTTGGCGTGGTCGGGGGCGGCAGGATAGGTTGGGGAGGACATGGCAAGGCCTTTAGGGCAGGGGCGACATTAATGCGCGGCTGCTAGCATGGCCTGACCGACAATTGAACCCTGCAGGCCGGTTAGGGCCGCTGATCGGGCACGAATTCGGGTTCCAGCGCGCATAGACCGGCAATCACGGCGGCTTGGTCGCGCCTTTGCGCCGCGTCTTGAAGGCTGGCAAGGGCCGCTTCGATATCTGACCAGTTCTGGATCTGGGTGCGCGCAGCCATGACGCCATCAGCCGCCGTGGCCGACACATCCTCCTCGGTATAGAACAGTTCCTCATAGAGCTTTTCGCCGGGCCTTAAGCCGGTATGGACCAGGGCAATATCGCGGCCGGGACGCAGGCCATGCAGGCGGATCAACTTTTCGGCCATGTCTTCAATCCGTACCGGCTCGCCCATATCGAGCACATAAATACCGGCAGACCCTTGGGCCTGGGGCAGGGCGGCCGCTTGCAGCACCAGGCCTGCGGCCTCTTGAACCGTCATAAAATAACGCACCATGTCAGGATGGGTTAGGGTCAAGGGACCGCCTGCCGCAATCTGGCGCTCAAACAGGGGCACAACCGATCCGGCTGAACCCAGTACATTGCCAAACCGCACCACTGCTGCCCGCGCCTGGCCGCCCGCCATCAAGGCCGAAATCCCGCGCTCGGCCACCCGCTTGGTCGCGCCCATGACATTGGTCGGATTGACCGCCTTGTCGGTCGAGACAAACACAAACACTTCTGACATTTCCCGCGCCAGGCGCGCCACGGCCAAGGCCCCGGCAACATTGGTCAAGACCGCCTCGGCGGGATTGGCCTCCATCAAGGGCACATGCTTGAGCGCCGCGGCATGCAGGACAATTTGCGGCTTTTCGCGGGCAAATAACTCGGCCAATCTGGCAAGGTCGCGGACATCCCCCAGTTCCGCCCGCCAAGGAATTTGCGTGTGGCTTTCGGCCAGTTCCCGATCGATTGTATAGAGATTGAACTCAGAGGCATCGAACAAGATCAGGCTGGCCGGTCCGTAGCTGAGAATTTGCCGGGTCAGTTCTCCGCCTATCGTACCGCCAGCGCCGGTGACCAAGACCCGTTTGCCGGCAACAAGACCGCGCGCGCGATTAGCGTCCAGAGGCCTTGGCGGACGCGCTAAAAGATCAGCCGCCTGAACCGGGGCCAGAGCTTGTGTACCGCCCGCCACAGGCCGCGCCCGCGTCACCCTTACGCCCGCCTCACCCGCCGCGACGACCACCGCATCGAGTAGGGCGCGGCTGGGGTTGGGATCGGCAACAACCACTTGGGGCAATAAGGCCTCACCGACCCGAAACCCTTCGAGAACCGCGGTCAACTGCTCGATGCGCCCCAAGACCTTACAGCCATCAATGGATCTGCCACTGAGCGAGGGATTGGGGCTGACAATGCCGACAATCCGCATCGGATGGTCTGATCTTTGGTTCGCCCGGAGAAAATCGGCCGCATTCTGGTCTTTCGCAACCAGTAGGACAGGCGGTTTTGTGAGGTCCTCAACCACCAAGGCCGCTCTTAGCCCGCCGCTGGCCCCGGCACTGACCAAAAGGCGGCCAAACACCAAAAGGCAAAGCGTGGCAAACCATGCCAATAGCGGCGCTGTTCTTGGAAAATCGGTTAGCCGGTTCATCAAAAACAAGGTCGGCAGGAGTAAAAAATTGGCCAGCACAACCGCCTGGCAAATCCGCCAGACATCATTAAGGGTGGTAAAGCGCCAAATCCCGCGATTGAGCCGAAATAGCCAAAACACCGCCGCGCATACTAAAACATAGGCGCAGGCCGCCTCAAGGATCATGCCATATGGCGTGGGTTTATGCGCGAACCGGTAGCGAACGATCAAGACCGCGCACATGGCTAGGCCCGCCATGATCAGGTCATGGATCGCAATCAGTCGGCTGATTGCGCGGTGTGAATTGGGCGCGCGAACGGCGGCAAATTGCGGCTTGGTCATTGCGCACGACCTGATTTGTCGGCTTCTACGCGGTCTAGTTTCCAGCGCACCTTGCCGCCATTCTGGCGATCTATACTGTCGCGCAAGACAACCTTACTGGTCCGACGCGGCAAGCCGTTAACAAATTGCAATCCCTGTTCAATACTGACCACAGCCGCATCTGTGCGCAGTCGCCACCCGCCCGATAAGGGCATTGCAAACAAGACACTGCGCCGGTCTTGAGCCAGTGAGGCGCGCACGCGTGGATCAAGGTGAAAACAGACTTCCAGCCGGATGGCGCGGCCCAATTCAAGCCGTCGCCGGAGACCCTTGGGCCGAAAAAAATGGTCCTCGCCGCGCAATTCATCACCGTCTTGCCGTATAAACAGCCGCCGGTCATGAATGAGGCCAAATTCGGCCACCCAACCGTCATGGCTGGCCTCGAGCAAGAGCCCGGCCTCAGCCTCATGGCGCCGATACTGGACCTGGCTGGCCCCGCCAACCAGACGTGGACCTAGGCGCTTGTTCAAGCGGCCTTGTAAAACATGGCCCGCAGACGACTGGCCAAGACATGCGGTCGAGCCCGCCGGCGTTAATCGATAGGCATCCGCTTGCGCCAAACGCGGGCTCCAGCCCCCATTGGTCACCAAGCGGTCGCGCCCACAAACGATCTCAATGGCAAGCGGTTGGGCACAGGCGGTACTGGCCAATACGCCTTCAGCGACCGTGCCAACATCGACCATAACCGCCAAGGCCCCAGCCTGTAGTCTTTGATAACCCGATTGGCGGGCCTGCTGCGGCTGTTTTGGATCAAGGTCCTGGTCATCATGTGCCCTTGCCGCAGCGATCAGGGCACGATCGCAAGTCTCTCCGCCTTGAAAGCTGGCCAATTGGCCATCGGGCAAGGTGAAAAACCGCATGGCCTGGGTCAGGCGGCTAATGGCCATGGTTATCGGGGCCGGGGCCGCACGGCCTTGCTGGGCGAGGCCATCCTCAAGGCTCATCAGGTCGAGCAGGAGCGCCATGGCCGCCTCGGGGGATCGGCTATTATGCCCCCCATCACCTAGGACGGTGGCGGGCAGGCCGCTAACGAGCCTCGCTAGGCTAAGCCTCAATAGGCGCTCAGAATCGCGGCCTTTTAGGGCACAGGCGGCAATGGCCGTAATGGTCGCGCGCTCAACTGGGCGTGAACCTGAGTCAGCAAACAAATAATAGGCTTGGCGCAGCAGCACACGGCAAAGATTTGCAATCTCGCGCTCCGAGGCAAGCTGGCCCAGACCGCCTAAATGACAAGCCATGGCATAGACCCGCCGCTCAAGAATCGCGCGATCCCAGGAAAACCGGTTCCATCGGCCAAATTCGCGTTGCCAGCCTAGGACCAGTTGCAGCCCCCGGGCCCGCCCTTCCGGCCCGCTGGCCATAACGCTATCGAGCCAGCCAAATTCATGCAGGGCGACGGCAAATTGGCGATTGGGACTGGCCATGGCCCAGGGATTACCATTGGGCCCAATCTGGATCCTGCCGCCGCTTAAGGCGAAATCCCCGACGGCAATAGCCCTGCCCTGCTCAGGGTCAACCGGGCGCAGATTGCGCGGCGTCGCCGCCAAGCCCGAAGTCTTGGATTCTACCCATTGCAGGGCCAGCCTAAGGCTAAGATCTCGAACGGTCCGCCAGGGTCGCTGCGCGATTGCCATCAAGGCTTCAAGCTCCAGCCGCAGGCGCCGACGCAAAGCCAGATTCTGCGACCAAGGCCTAGTCTGGGTCATGGGTCTGGCTCAGGCTCCCTTGAGGGCGCGGATATTGTCAGCATAGGCGGACGCACCGCCGCGAAACACGGCCGATCCAGCCACAAGCGCCGTAGCCCCAGCCGAGACACACAAGGGCGCGGTTTGCGGGGTCACGCCGCCATCGACCTCAAGGACAATATCCTTGCCGCTCGCATCGATCATAGCGCGCAAGCGCTCAATCTTTTTCAGCTGTGAGGTCATGAAGGACTGGCCGCCAAAACCGGGATTGATCGACATAACGAGGATGAGATCAATATCGTCCATCATGTATTCAATGACGTCGGGCTGGGTCGACGGGTTGAACACAACGCCCGCCTTGGCGCCCAATTGCGAAATCCGCTTCAAGCTACGGTTCAGGTGCGGCCCTGCCTCAGGGTGAATACTGATGATATCGGCGCCCGCCTCGCGAAAGGCCTCAAGATAGGGATCGGCCGGCGCGATCATGAGATGGACATCAAAGGGAATATCCACATGCGGGCGTAAGGCCTTAACTATGTCTGGGCCAAGCGTGATATTGGGCACAAAATGGCCATCCATCACGTCAATATGGATCCAGTCTGCCCCAGCAAGGGTGACAGCCCGCACTTCTTCGCCCAAGCGGGCAAAGTCACTAGCCAGGATAGACGGCGCGATTAGGGGTGATTTTGTGCTCATAGGCCCGACTTAGCCTTGCCAAGCTTGCGGGCGCAAGCCAACAAGGGACAATAATCGCTTTAAAGGTGACACCCGGCATGGATGTCGCCCAAGGAATTGGCAAAATCATGATCGAGGCAGTGATTTGGGACTTTGGCGGGGTGTTTACAACCTCTCCCTTTGAGGCCTTTAACCGGTTTGAGGCTGAACGCGGTCTGCCGCACAATCTTATTCGCACGGTCAACAGCACCAATCCCGACACCAATGCCTGGGCCTTGTTTGAGCGTAACGAGATTGATAGCGCCGCCTTTGATCAGAGGTTTGCCATAGAGGCCAAGGCTCTGGGCCATAGCCTGCGCGGCGCCGAGGTCTTGCCCCTCTTGTCCGGCGATATCCGCCCGGCTGTTGTCGCGGCGCTCAAGCTTTGTAAGGCCAGATTCAAGGTCGGTTGCATCACCAATAATGTTGCCGCGGGCGAAGGGGCGGGCATGGCTTCCAGCAGCGTCAAGGCCAAGGCCGTTAGCGAGATTATGCAACACTTTGATGTTGTAATCGAAAGCTCCAAGGCGGGCCTGCGCAAGCCCGATCCAAGAATCTATCAAATGATGTGCGAGCGGATTGGTCTGCCCGCTTCAGCCTGTGTTTATCTTGATGATCTGGGCGTCAATTGTAAGCCCGCCGCCGCACTTGGCATGACCGCCATCAAGGTCGTCAGCGAGGCCCAGCTGTTGGCTGACCTCTCCGCTGCCATTGGCCTGAACTTTGAAAGCGCCGCGTCATGACCCGACCAGCCAAGATGCCCCTGACAGACGCCTTGGGCGAACTGCCGCTGTGGCAGGCCTCGGGGGTCAAGGAAGCGATCAGTCGTACCTTTGTATTTAAAGATTTTAGCCAGGCCTTCGGATTCATGACCCAGATTGCCTTGGCTGCCGAGCGGATGGACCATCATCCCGAATGGTTCAATGTCTATAACCGGGTCGAGGTGGTTTTAAACACGCATGACGCTGATGGTGTCACAAGGCTTGATCTTGAATTGGCGAAATTGATGGATCGTTTGGCGGCCGACGCGCCGCCTAATTGACCACAACCGATCCCAACAAGACCTTGGCGCCGGGGCGGCCAAGCACCTGATTGGTTGCGTGCTGCAGGCTCTCAGAAAGCATGCCAATATTGGGCGGGGTGCGCGGCGGCAGGTCGTAGACAGTTCGGGTCAGAGTCTGGACATAGGCGGCCCTTAGGCGGGGCATTGATTGCAGGGCGCGTTCACGCAAGCTGAAATTGGGCACATCAAGGCTCATAATGACCTCAACCTTGCCGCGTCCATAGTTCGAGCGAAATATGTTGACGGTGAGGGCCTCCATCGCAATCACGGTTGTCGTCGTTTCAACCTCTTTGCCCTTGTCTTGCGACTTGGCCACGGCCGCAGGCGCCGCATTCAAGGTGGCGGCGAGGACGGACAATAGCCCGATGCACAACTGACGGCGCAAGCTCATAGGTAAAGCCTAGTCCCCAAGTCTTTACGGAGGGTTTAGGTTGGACCGATGGTCACAGGCGCGCGGCCAATCCTTGACCTTTCGGGCATGGCTGACGATATCCGCATCACAACGAGCGCCCCGATCGGGCGATTAAGGATCTGGAATGACCGGCGAGCGATCTTTATCCCAAGGCTTGAAGCGCGGCGCAGTTCGCCGCTGCCCCAATTGCGGGCAAGGACACCTGTTTCGTGGCTATTTGAAAATCCGCAGCGAATGCGATCACTGCGGCCATGATAATGGCCAATATCCGGCCGATGATGCGCCGCCCTATTTCACCATATTGCTGGTCGGTCATTTGGTGATCGCACCCATGCTGTTTTTTCCGTTTATTTGGGAATGGCCAACCGGTCTGGTCCTGGGCTTGACCATGCCATCCGTGGCGGTTTTGACGCTTGGCCTCCTGCCCCTGGTCAAGGGCGCCGTGGTTGGGGCGCACTGGGCGGTTGGCAAGTCCGGTTAGGGCTATCGCTTGGGCCCATCTTGGCTAAACTGTAGGGGATGACTCGGCCTAGCCGCATGGGAGACTGGCCATGAAGCCACCTGTATCCAAGACCCGCCTGTCAGACCTAAAGGGCAAGGGCCATAAACCAGAGGCCTTTGCCCCTCCGGCCCCAAAGGTCAGCCGCCGCAAGCCCGGCAAGGTGCTATCCGCCGCAGAGCGCGCCGCCTTTCTCGCCCAAAGACCAGATTTGAAAGGCAAGGACTAGGCCGCAACCGCGGCTTTCACCCCGTTCTAGCTTGCCCAGCGGCGTTTTATCGTCAATGGTCCGGCCAAAATCGGGGGGACTAAGTTATGGGTCTGAAGCATATTGCCGCAACGGCAGCCGCAGTCGTGGTCTTGGCGCTTGGCGCAGGCGCAGTTTGGGAGCCCCTATCGGCTTCGGTACAGCCCACCGCACCCGCCCAGACCTATGACGCCGAAATCATCCGCGATGAATTTGGTGTGCCGCATATTCACGGCAAGACCGATGCGGATGCTTCTTATGGCCTAGCCTATGCCCATGCTGAGGATGATTTTGGCGCGATCGAGGATGTAATCGCCATGACCCGCGGCCGCTATGGCGCGCTAGCCGGGGCCGATGGCGCTCAGGTTGATTATGTTGCGGGCCTTTTGGGCGTTCGCCAGACCGCAGAGCGCGACTATGCCAAGATCCCCGCCGATGTTCGCGCCGTGCTCGAAGGCTATGCGGCGGGCCTAAATCGCTATGCACAAACCCATCCCAAAGAGGTGCGGCTCGCCAAGCTATTCCCCGTCAGTGGCCAAGATATTGTCGCGGGCTTTGTGCTGCGCGCGCCTTTCTTTTACGGCCTAGACGGGGTGATCGGGGCCCTGGCGAGCAATAAGCCCCTGCCGATCGAGTCCAAACAGGCCATGACCCCCGTGGGCCGCGATCCTAGCCTCAATGGCTCCAATGGATTTGCCCTGGCGCCGAAAAAGATGAGCGATGGCAAGACCTGGCTTATCTCCAATTCCCACCAGCCCTATGAGGGCCAGGTCGCCTGGTATGAAGCGGTCGTGCATTCTGATCAGGGCCTAGACATGGCCGGCGCCCTGTTTCCCGGCTCGCCCTTTGTGTTGCTCGGCCATAATCGCAATCTAGGCTGGACCAATACGGTTAATCGCCCGGACCTGGTCGATGTCTATAAGCTAGTGCTCAATGAAAAGGGCGACCAATACCGGATGGATGGCAAATGGCTGCCGCTCGAAAAGCGTACCATCTGGCTACCGATCAAGGTCGGGCCGTTTGTGATCCCTGTGCCCAAGACCGCCTATCATGCCGTCCAAGGGCCCGTGATTCTCAATAAGTCCGGCGCGTTTGCCGTGCGCTATGCCGGCATAGATTCCGTCAAGGTGGTCGAGCAATATTATCGCAATACCAAGGCGCAGAACTGGGACGAATGGACCCGCTCCATGGCCATTGGCGGCATCCCGGCGACCAATTTCATCTATGCCGACAAGACCGGAAAGATTGCCTACATCTATAATGCCCTGTTTCCAGACCGTAAGCCCGGCTTTGACTATTCAAACATCCTGCCGGGTGACACATCGGCCGATATCTGGACCGGTCCCGTGCCGTTTTCAGCCTATCCCAAGCTGGTGGATCCCAAGAGCGGCTTTGTTGAAAACTCCAATAATACGCCCTTCTTGGCGGCGGGCCCTGGCTCTGAAATGGACCCAGCGGCCTATTCGCCCCTGCTGGGCATAGAACATGACATGACCAATCGCGGCCTGCGTGCGGTCGAACTCCTGGCCGCCCAGCCCGTCCTGACGCCTGAACAGCTCTTGGCGATCAAGTTTGACAAGACCTATGCCAAGGCCAGCTGGGAAGGGGATTGGATCCGCACCATCTTGGCCGCCAAGCTTGGCGATGATCCGCAACTGGCCAAGGCCCAGGCCCTTTTAGCAAGCTGGGACTGGACCAGCGATGGCATTGGCGCAGCCGATGTATTGGCCGAACGGGTGATCCGCACCGCCACCACCAAGAACTGGCACAGAGAGGCCCTGCCGGAGCCGCGTGAGGCCCTGCGCGAAGCGTCGGACGACTTGATCAAGCGGTTTGGCCGCCTTGATCCCACGCTTGGCGATGCCCAGAGACTGCGGCGCGGCAATAAGGACCTAGCCATGGTCGGCGGCACAGATACCCTGCGCGCCACCACCGCCTGGGACAAGGATCAGAAGGATGGCAAGTATCGGGTCAAGCACGGCGACAGCTTCATCATGCTGGTGCGTTGGGACAAGGCAGGCCAAGTGATCTCGGAATCGATCCAGCCCTATGGTGCGGCGACCAACCGGCCAAACTCACCGCACTATAATGACCAGATGGCCCTGTTTGCGGCTCAAAAGTTCAAGCCCGTGCATTTTGAATGGGCCGATGCTGAACGCCACGCCCAGCGCCGCTATCGGCCCTAATCAGGAGAGCCGGTCGCGAAAATCGGTATAGTCAAACCGGCGCACCAGCTTAAGCGCGTCGGTTTGACTGTTCCAAAGCGCAATGGATGGCAGGGGCACTCCATTAAACGTATTGGTCTTGACCATGGAATAATGCGCCTGATCCAGAAAGGCGATGCGGGTGCCAGGCGCGGGCGGCGCGGCAAACCCATAATCGCCGATAATGTCCCCCGCCAGACAGGATGGCCCGCCCAGCCTTAAGCGCACGCCGTCTTCCACCTCGCCCAGCATGGCCGGGCGATAAGGCGCCTCAATCACATCGGGCATGTGGCAGGTGGCGGAAATATCGGTAATCCCGACCGCTAGGCCATTATCAAACGTGTCCAAGATCTCGCCAACCAATATGCCGGCATCCAGGGCAATGGCCTCGCCCGGCTCCAGATAGAGCTGCAGGCCATGGCGTTTGGACACCTGGGCCAGCCAGACGATCAAGGCCTCGCGGTCATAATCGGCGCGGGTGATATGGTGGCCGCCGCCAAGATTGAGCCATTTAATGTCGCTTAAGAGCGGCGCAAGGTACGGCTCAACCGCGTTCCAGATCCGCGACAGGGGCTCAAATCCCTGTTCACACAGAGCATGCATATGCAGGCCATCGACCCCGGCCAAATGCTCTGGCCGCAATTTCGAGACCGGAAAGCCTAGGCGCGAGCCGATCTGGCAGGGATCATATTTGGCAACCTCGGCCTCGCTATGCTCGGGATTGAGCCTTAGCCCGATCTCAAACACCTCGCCCTCGGCCCGCGCCTTTTCGATCAGGTCGGCAAAGCGGGCGATCTGGTTTGGCGAGTTAAAGATTACCGTATCGGACAGGCGCAGAATCTCGGGCAGGTCCTCGCGCCGATAGGCCGGGCAATAGGTGGTCAGCTCGCCGTGATAATGCTCACGCGCAAGCCTTGCCTCCCACAGTCCAGAGGCGCAAGTTCCGTCCAGATATTCGCCAACCACGCTGGCCAGGTGCCACATGGAAAACGCCTTGAGGGCCAAAAGGACCTTGGCCCCGCTGCGCTGTCCAATATCTTGCAAGACCGCCAGATTGCGCCGCACCGCGACCTCATCGACGACAAAACAGGGCGAGGGCACACGGCCAAGATCAAACCGGGCAAAGGCGCCCGGATCACCGGCTTGGGTTTGCATGACAGCGTCGCCCGATCAAAAGGCCAGAGGGGCGTCTAGGGTCTTGACCTGCCAGGGCAGGCCGTGACGGTTCAGCATGTCCATAAACGGATCGGGATCGAGCTGTTCCATATTGAACACGCCGGCCCCCTGCCACTGACCGGTCAGGATCAGGGCGGCGCCAATCATGGCCGGAACGCCGGTTGTATAGCTGATCGCCTGATTGCCGGTCTCGGCATAGGCTTCCTCATGGTCGCAGATATTGAGCACATAGACCGTCTTTTGCACCCCGTCCTTCAGACCTGTGGCAATCGTGCCAATATTGGTCTTGCCGCGCGTGGTGGGGCCCAAGGAGGCCGGTTCCGGCAATAGGGCCTTTAGGAACTGCAAGGGAATGATCTCGCGGCCTTCAAACATGACCGGATCGATCCTGGTCATGCCGACATTGGATAAGACTTCCAAGTGCTTGAGATAGGCATCGCCAAACGTCATCCAAAAGCGTATCCGCTTGATTTCTGGATAGAATTTAGCCAGGGATTCTAGCTCTTCATGATACATCAGATACATGTTTTTGGGCCCGACGGCCTCAAAATCAAAGCTTTGCTTATGCGCAAGTGGCGGGCCCTCGACCCAGGCCCCATCCTGCCAATGCCGCGACGGGGCGGTCACCTCGCGGATATTGATTTCGGGATTAAAATTGGTCGCAAAGGCATGGCCGTGATCGCCGCCATTACAGTCCAGAATATCCAGCGTATCGATGCGATCGAGCAGGTGCTTAGCCGTATAGCCGGTAAAGACTGACGTCACGCCAGGATCAAAACCGCTACCCAATAGCGCCATAAGCCCAGCGGCCTTGAACCGCTCCTGATAGGCCCATTGCCAGCTATATTCGAACTTGGCTTCGTCGCGCGGCTCATAATTGGCCGTGTCCATATAATGCACGCCCGCAGCCAGACAGGCCTCCATGATCGCTAGGTCCTGATAAGGCAGGGCCAGATTGACCACCAATTTGGGCTGAGCCTGTTTAATCAAGGCGGTGGTTGCGGCCACATCATCGGCATCGAGCTCGGCCGTGGCAATCGTAACGCCGATGCGTTGTTTCACCGACAGGGCAATGGCATCGCACTTAGCCTTGCGCCGACTGGCCAAGGTAATGCTTGAGAAAATCTCCGGCGACATGGCCATCTTATGCACCGCCACCGAACCAACACCGCCAGCCCCAATCACCAGTACCCTGCTCATCAACACCTCCACCGCCGCAGATCACCATGTCGCAGCACGGGGGGTTCCTATCACAGGCGTTTCAGTTTCGCGAGCGGGAGGGAGGCTTTCACCTAGACGAACCAAGCCTCATAAGTCGGGCTATTGATAAAAACAGGGATACCCGCCGCGCCTTGGTTATGTATTATCGCTGTAAACCAATTTGGGGCGTGACATGCAATTTGACGATGTAATCCTCGGCCGCCGCAGTATTCGCGGCTATAAGCCTGATCCCGTGCCGCGGGCCTTGATTGAAGAAATCCTAAGCCTGGCCATGCGCGCACCCTCATCCATGAATACCCAGCCCTGGAACTTTTATGTGCTGACGGGCGAGCCCCTGGACCGGATTCGCGCCGGAAATACAGAGCTTAACCTCGCGGGCGTGCCGCATTCGCGCGAGTTTCGCACCGGCGAGGCCTTTGCCGGTCATCACCGTGACCGCCAAGTCGGGGTTGCCAAGCAGCTATTTGCCGCCATGGGCATTGCCCGCGATGACAAGGATGCGCGCCAAGACTGGGTCCTGCGCGGCTTTCGCCAATTTGACGCCCCGGTCTGCGTGATCGTCACCTATGACAAGGTCTTAAGCACCAGCGATGATACGCCCTTTGACTGCGGCGCCGTCACGACAGCCCTGGTCAATGCCGCCTGGTCGCGCGGTCTGGGCGCCGTGATCAATAGCCAAGGCATTATGCAATCGCCCGTCGTGCGCGAACATGCCGGTATTGCCGATGACCAGATCATTATGAAGAGCATCGCCATTGGCTGGCCCGATGAAACCTTCCCCGCCAATGCCGTAGTCTCTGAGCGCAAATCGGTCCAGGAAGCGGCCGTGTTTCGCGGCTTTGACGATTAGGGACGGGTGGACTGCGCTGGGCGGGTTTGAGAAACTGCGCGCCCAGCGCGGTATAGACACGGCCACCTCGCTCATCTGTAGCCTTGCATTAGATGGACGGGTCGCGGGTCAAGGCTGGCGCGGCCCCCGGGGACGATAGCGCGGCAAGGACCAGCCAAAAACAAGGGCGCCGCTACGGAGCGTAAAGCCCAATATTATGCCGGCCGATAGCGCCAGTTCGCGCGGTGCCCCCAAGGCGTGGGCACAGACATAGGCCGTCGCCGCGGCGAGCGCGGCTGTGACATAGATTTCATAGGAAAATACGATCGATCTTTCCTGACCGAGGACGTCACGGACTATGCCGCCAAAACAGGCGGTAATAATCCCCATGACAATGGCAACGACCGGGTATGCCCCTGCGCTCATGGCGCGTTCCGCCCCCAAGGCGGAAAATAGGGCCAAACCGATTGCATCGAGCCACAAGATCCAGCGATAGCGCGATTGCACCAGGTGGGCTGTAAAAAAGGCGATCAGCGAAACTGCGCAGCACAGCAACAAATAGCCAGGCTGTTTAACCCAAACGATCGGATGAATATCCAGCAGCAGATCGCGGATGGTACCGCCCCCCACCCCCGTGACAGTTCCCAGCAAGACAAAACCGACCGCATCCATCTGGTTGCGGGAGGCCACCAATGCCCCGGTCATGGCAAATACAATGACCCCCAGCCAGTCGAGAATGATGATGCCATTATCAAACATACCCACTGCGTCTCCTGGCAAGACCTAGACCGGCCCGGTTCGCCCTTGGGCTCGAAACTGTATATTGCGAGCCGGGAAATTGGTGGAGCTGAGCGGAATCGAACCGCTGACCTCTTCATTGCGAACGAAGCGCTCTACCAACTGAGCTACAGCCCCTTAAGGGTGGGGGCAGATAAGGGGCTGGGTGGCAGCGTGTCAAGCAGGCGTAAACTTGCCTGATGCGGCGCGGGGCGATAGAAGTCGTCGGCTCGAGGCCTCGGGCCGATGCCCCATATTGCCCAAAGCGGACACGCCATGACCAGTTTCCTGCAAGCCATTGTCTCTGCCATCCTATCCTTGGTGGTCTGGGCCCTGATCCTTAATGCGGTCTTGAGCTGGCTTGTCGCCTTTGACGTGGTCAATCTGCGCAACCGGTTTGTCTATTCGGTGGCCAGGGGGCTGGATGCCTTTACAAGCCCGATCCTAGCCCCGGTAAGGCGGTTTGTGCCTGCGCTTGGCGGGCTGGACCTCAGCCCGGTGATTGTCATCATCGTCTTGCAGGCGGCCGATCAGTATCTGATCCCCTGGGCCTTTGCCCCCTTGCGCGCCCTGATCGGCTAGGCCGGTCTTGAGCGATAGCGCTCGGCTTGCGGTTCGGCTAACGCCGCGCGGTGGACGCGATCAGATCGACGGCTGGGCCAAGGACCCGGCTGGCCGCCTTTTTTTGAAAATCCGCGTCAGTGCGCCGCCGGTCGAGGGCGAGGCCAATAGCGCCTTGGAAAAACTGCTCGCCAAGGCGCTGGGCCTGCCAAAATCCAGCGTCGCCGTCGTGTCTGGCTCCACCGCCCGGCTCAAACAGATCGAGGTCGGTGGTTTGAGCCAAAACGATCTTGATCGGAGACTGGCCAAGCCCGCCGCTTTTGACCTAAGCTGAACGCACACCATAACGGGCGGGAGACAGAGACATGGGCAATCTGACCAAGGGCGCAATGATTGCGGGTGTCCTGCTGGCCGGTCTTGGCGGCACGATCGCGGTGCGCACCGCCCTGTTTAAGGGCCCGTCGGCCATCGATCTAGATCAGGTCAAGCTGCCTAGTCCGCCCGCGATCGATAATGCCAAGGCTGCCGAGCATTTAAGTCAGGCCGTGCGGATCGCGACCATTTCGCACCAGGACAAAAGCCAGAACGACCTGGCCCAATGGGCGCGGCTGCATGACTGGCTGGCCACCACCTACCCTGCCGCACATAAGGTCATGCAGCGCCAGATCGTGCTGAACCATAGCCTGATCTATACCTGGCCAGGCAGCGACCCAAGCCTGGCTCCCATTATCCTCATGGCCCACCAAGACGTGGTGCCGATTAGCGAGGGCACAGAGGGCCAGTGGAAACATCCGCCATTTTCGGGCGCGATTGCCGAGGGCGCGGTTTGGGGCCGCGGATCGGTTGACGATAAGGGCTCGCTGGTTGGGCTGTTCGAGGCCTGTGAAACCCTGATCCAGTCGGGCTTTGTGCCCAAACGCACGATTTATATTGTCTCTGGCGAGGACGAAGAAGCCGGCGGCGCCGGTGCGCGGGCAGCCGCCGCCGTGCTCAAGGCCAAGGGCGTCAAGGCCCTGTTTACCCTCGATGAGGGCAGTGTGGTGATTGCCGACAATCCAGTGACCGGCAGCGCCGCCACCCTGATCGGGGTTGCGGAAAAAGGCTATGGCACCTTGCGCCTAACGGCCAAGGGGGCCGGCGGGCATTCCTCGGCCCCGCCTAAGGAAACCGCCGTCGTCGCCCTTTCCCGCGCCATTAGCGCGATCGCTGACCATCCCTTTCCAATCCGGTTTCAAGGCCCCGGCGCTGATATGTTGATGAGTCTGGCGCCAAGTGCCAAGCCGGTGGTCAAGATGGCAGCCGCCAATACCTGGCTGTTTGCGCCCTTGCTCGCGGCCCAGATTGGCGCGACCCCCACGGGGGCTGCCATGATGCACACTACGATTGCCCCGACCATGTTGCAGGGCTCGCCGAAGGAAAATGTCCTGCCGCAAGAGGCGACCGCCCGGATCAATTATCGCATCGCACCCTGGGACCGGGCCGAGGACGTTATGGCCAAGGCGACCAAGGCGATTGGCCATCTGCCGGTTGCCTTGAGCTGGGAAGCCCCACCGCGCCAGCCCTCGCCCGTATCCTCGACCCGGTCAGAGGGCTGGAAACTGGTCGCCGCTACGGCCCGCGCCGCCACGCCCGGCGCACCCATTGCCCCGGCCCTCGTGATTGCTGGCACAGATAGCCGCAGCATGAGCGAGGTCTCGGCCGATGTGTACCGATTCCAGCCGATCGTGTTTGCCATGAAGGATGTCAAAATGATCCATGGCACCAATGAGCATATCAGCCTGGACAATCTGCAACGCATGACCGGCTATTATGCCCAATTGATCATGGTGGCCGGGGACTAGTCTGGCCTCCCAATCTAATTGATCATCTAGGGCTGCAAAATACTGAAAGCAGGTATTGATTTTAATTTTGGCCGCCATACAAACACTGGACGGTGACCTCGATCCGGCCGGTGTATTGTTCGTCGCGTGACCCAAGCTCCTTCGGGCTTGCGCCTTGACCTTATGCCTGGCCCATCGCGGGCGCATTAGGATCAAGGCGGGAAGTCCAGATGAATCGTCAATTGCGCAGGATGCAGAAAAAGACCGGCGCGGACCAGGCCACCGCCGTGTCGGCCGAGATCGGCAGTCTGCTGCAAGCCGGAATACAAAACCAAACTCGCGGTAATTTTGAGCAGGCCGCTTGGTTTTACCAACAGGTCCTGAGCCTGAACCCCAACCAGCCGGAAGCGCTTTGCAATCTCGGAGCCATGCTCAGTCAGCTTGGGCATTTTGATCAAGGTGACGGGCTTTTAAAATAGGCCCTCGCCGCCAGGCCCCATTTCCTTGAGGCATGCTTGGCGCTTGCCGACAGCCATATGCGGCGCGGCCAGATTGAGGCGGCCATCGACTTGTTAAACCGCGGTCAAGGCCGGTTCACTGAATTTGGCGATTTTTGGGGCCTGCTCGGCATGTGTTATTTGCAGGCCCAGAAGAACCAGAATGCGGTTAAGGCGCTTGAAAAAGCGGTCGCGATAAACCCAGAAAACATATCATACAAGCTTCAATTAGCGGCGGCACACACCCACCTAAACAATATGGATGATGCCATTTCTATACTGGAAGGGGCGATAGCCCAAGATCCTAAAAATACAAGTGCTTTGTCAGTCTTGTTTAATATTTATGGTAGGCGCGGTATTACAGAAAAAATTATTGAATATGGAGTCCGGCTTTTAAATTCGGGCGATTATAAATTAAACGGATTCGAGTATTATTTAATTTCGGGCGCGTACTTGAATAAAAGTGACATTAACGAGTCAATTAAATTTATGCTGAAAGCGATTGAGCTAGAGCCTAACAACCTAGATTTAATAAAAAGCGTTATCAGCCTATTCTCGTCCAATCATAATTTCAAAGAGGCAGAATATTGGCTTGAAAAAGCTGAACAAATCTCGCCCGGAAACAAGGCTTTTGTTGTTGAGCGGGGGGTTTTATATGTCGCTCAACAGAAAAATCAACAGGCAGAGACCATACTCAGAGCATTTGTGGATGATCCAATTCATAGCGCAAGCGCGGCCAATTCATTGCTAAATCAGGCTTATGACTTCCTGCTCATGGCGCTTATGAACCAAAATAAGATTGATGACATGATCGTCATTAGTGAACGTGCAGTTGCATTATTTCCAGAAGAGGCAAGTTTTTGTCAGTACACCTCGATTATCCATAACCATAAAGGCAATCTGGTTGAATCGGGGAAATGGGCCCGAAAGGCCCTCGACCGCTCTGCAATTTCAGAAGATGCCGGGTTTGGACAAATAATCTTCTCAATGCACTACGACTCCAATCTTGTTCCCGAAGATATTGCCCAATCCACCAAGGCCTTGGTGCAAAAATATATGGGGTCGATTAAGGCGCAGACCTCGCATGCCAATACATCCGATCCGAACCGGAGATTGAAAATCGGCTATGTATCCGGTGATTTTAAAAACCATCCTGTTGCTGACTATATTACGCCGGTCCTTCAATTTCACGACAAGAATAGGTTTGAAATATATTGCTATGCTGTGAACCCAGATTTCGATGCGGTCACGCAAAAGTTGAGGTCTTATGCTGATCATTGGCGTTCACTGAACAATATTTCTCATGATAGGGCCGCCAATATGATTATGACCGATGGCATTGATATTCTCATTGATCTCTCGGGACACACGAGCCTAGCGCGACTACAGGTTTTTGCGCGTAAGCCTGCGCCTATTCAGGCCACCTGGATCGGGTATTTCAACACGACCGGGCTGGCGACCATGGATTACATCATTACAGATAAGGACCTGCTGCCGCCAGAAGATGAATATCTCTATACTGAAACCCCCTTGAGGCTGCCGGTCAGCAGCATCTGCTATAAGCTGCCCGCGTTTGACATAAGGGTTGGGCCGCCGCCGGCCCTTCGCAATGGCCACTTCACATTTGGCTGTTTTGGCGTTCATGGCAAACATTCGGACCGCGCCCTGGCATTATGGGCGGAGATTCTTCGCAAAACCCCAGACGCCAAACTCTATTTCAAAACCGCCGGGTTTGACCGAGAGGATGTCTGCCAGTCCTATCGCGACCGGTTTGCGGCCATGGGGGTTGATCCGGCACGATTGCGGTTTGAGGGCGCAACCGACATGGCGCACTATCTGGGCCAGTATAATGAGGTCGATCTCATGCTGGACACCTTCCCCTATAATGCTGCTACCACCTGCCTTCAGGCCCTATGGATGGGCGTGCCGCAAATCTCTATGCGCGGCCAAATGCTCGTATCCCGCATTGGCGATAGTTATCTGACAAAGCTTGGACTCACTGATCTGGTCGCCCGGTCAGAGGCGGAATACGTTGAAAAGGCGGTCAGCTGGGCCAATCGAATCGATGAGCTAAGCGCTATCCGCTCAAGCCTTCGCCAGAAGCTCAGCCATAGCCCCATGACAAATCCAAAGGCCTTTACTGAAGGCTATGAGGCGGCCCTCATCAAGGTTTGGTGCGACTGGTGTGAGCGACAGGAGGCCAATTCGGCGCCCTAGCCTAGTGGGTTATCGGCCAAGGATAACTGCGCCTCAAGCCGCAGCAGGTCTTTCGACCGCGCCTTGATCCATCGCGTCGGCGTTCCCGCATAAATGCCCCATGCGGCCAGCGACGTGTTGACGAGAGACAGGGCACCAATGGCGGTGCTCTCGCCGATCCTTGCGCCTGGGAGCACGACGCTGCCTGACCCAATAATCACATGACGTCCGAGCTGAACCGGGGCCTTGGTAAGGTTCAGATACTGGGCCGGTATGGTCGGATTGGTCAAAGACGCGCCGCTATAGTCATCTGAAACAGAATAAATCCGCACGCCTTGCGAAAGGTTGCAAAAATCTGAAATTGTAATGCCGCCAGCACAACTCAAATGGCCGCCGCCGGCAATATGGATATAGCTTCCGATATCGAGGTATCCGGAGTGCGCCGCGAGCACACTGTATCCATCTATGCGCACATTCGATCCGATCGAAACATTGTGCAGACCAATAATGGTGCAGTTCTTGGCAATCTTGACATTTCGACCGATGCTTTTGAAGCCCAGGCCCACTAGCTCGTCTGACGTGAAATAGCCGGGGTCAAAAGGATTGCCGGGCTGAGAGCTCGCGCGATTACGCATCATGATATCGCCCCCGAATCGACGAAACTGTGCAGGCGCTCGCGCACCGCGTCCGCCTTAAACCTTATGAACAGGGCCTTCCCGGCCACAAATGCACATGCGATGTTTGCCCGCTCGTTTTCGATCAAGGCATCGCCGACCTGCTGCGGGCCTGTTCCATGCTCCCAAACATAATCATCAATAATCAACCATCCACCCGGCAAGAGGCAGGGTCGCCATAAGCGGCAATCCTCTTCAATGCATTCAAGGCCATGATTGCCATCAATATGGATGACCGCAGCGCGCCCCGTATAGGAGGTGGTGCCAAGTTCTGACGAGACAGCCGGGTTTGAGTGCCGGTAAAGCGCGGCAACCTGGGCCGAGGTTGATCGCAGATAATTCACGCGCCGACCAAACGGCAACATATGGATTAAAAACGCCTGAAACGTCGCCTCCCAATCCATGGCGCCAATGGCTTGGGTCAAGTATTCTTGATCACTACTCTGGTGGGCAATTTCCACTGCCCAGGGGTCGATACAAAGCAGGTTCCCAGTGTCAAAATGTGCCGCCAATGTCGCAAGGACAAAGGCGCTACGTCCCCAAGCCGACCCGATCTCAATCAAGTCCCCTTTTGGGGCGATTGCACAAACCGCAGCCATGGCGGCAATCTTGGTCTCACTGGTCTGGCCATAGATTTGCTCGCCAAAATGAAACAGTGAGGCCACAAGTGCCTCTGGCAGGTCAAACCCACTGATCGCGCGAATAAAGGGCGCGGCAGATTGAGCGTGAGCAAATACGTCGCGATACTGTCCTTGAAGGGTCTCAATCGGATCCTCGCAGACGGTAATCGGTAAAGACTCTCTGGCAACCAGCGCCTTGACCGCCGGATGAATAACCATGTGCGGCGTATAAAAATGCGTGATCCCCTCAGATGCGATCAAATCCGCAAGCGCCTCACCAAAGCTCGGGTCATACATGGAGGGCAGATAGACCCAATAGTCATAATGCTTGGCGGTCTCGTCGGCCTTAACAGAAGACGCCGCAATCACCCGGTCGCCGCGCGCCTTGGCCAGGCGGGTAAAGGCGTGCGACTGCATCATGGAAGACGGAAAGACCAGGGTTACCGGGGACATTTCGGGCTTTCTAAACGGATTAAAATAGGCTGCTAAAGCGGTCGACCACGTAGGTGACATCGTCTCTGGCCATATCCACGGAAAATGGCAGGGCCAGAACGCGGCCGACCATGCGTTCGGTCACGGGCAGGGCAAAGCGCGGATGGTGGGCATAGGCGGGCTGTTGATGGCAGGCCTTAACCCACCATTTGCGCGCCTCGATCTGGGCATAGCCCAATTGCTCGATCAGGGTGTCTAGATTACTGCTTGGTACATAAACATTGCACACCGAACTGACCCAGTCATTATGCAGCCAAGGCCTAAGGCCCGCCTGACCGCAGGCGGCAAAGGCCTCTATGTACCATTGGGTAAGCTGGGCCCACTGGGCGCGCTTTTGTGGCCAATCATCCAGGGCCGCCAGTCCAATGGCAGCGGAATATTCGCTAAGCTTGGAATTGACCCCTGGCAGGACAATCTCGCGATTGGCCGTAAAGCCAAAATTGCAAAGCTGGCGGGCTATATGCAGGAGGGGCTTGTTTTGGCTGATCACCATGCCGCCCTCACCAATGCCAAAGGTCTTGGTCGCATGCAGGCTGACCATCACCGGGGTGCGGCCAAGCTTGGTGCCGGGGACCTGAAGCAGGGTGTCAAAGGCCGCGGCCCCATCAATAATCACCGGAACGCCCGTGGCCTCGGTAAAGTCATCCCAGCGCGCCACATCGACCGGCGCGCCAAAAGTGGCGACCACAATCACCGCCGCCACCTTGCCGGGGATCAGGGGGAGTTGCTGCCTCAGGGCCTCAGGCTCTAGGCACCAACTGGCCTCATCGACATCGACAAAATGCGGGGTCAGGCCCACCTCAACCGCCGCTGCCGCCGTAGCCGCAAAGGTCCAGGACGGCATAACACACACCCCGCCGGCTGGCACATTCAAGGCCCGAAGCAGGACCGACAGTGCCGAGGTGCCATTGGACATGGTCATTATACAGGCCGGATTGACGCCAAACAGCGCCGCCAACCGCTCTTCAAACCGAAAGGCGAGGGGACCAAAATTGCTGTACCAGCGATTGGCATCAATCTCGCGCAAATAGGGGAGTATTGCCTCGGCCGTCGGCAAGAGCGGCTGCATAACGGGTATTTTGGCGCGGCTGGCCGCTGTCCGATCGGCCAAGGGCGCTGTGTCAAGCTTGGCCGATACCGTCATCGAAAAACCACCCGTAAAGCGCTTATCTAGGTTCGAGCCGAGGCCCTATTAGTGCATAACCAGTATAGCAGCCAAAGGTAGATTACAAGACTTGGTCTTGGCATTAGGGACAGGCCTTGGCGGGGACGCAGCATCAAGGTAAGTCTGACGCCATGACCAAGCCGACCACCCTGACCTCCAATGCTGGCCGCCCCGATGCCCGGGCTGGGTTTGGCCAGGGCTTTGTACTGGATGCCTGGTATTTTGCCGCCCTTGGGTCGGCCTTAAAGCCTGGCAAACTTCAGCGGTTTGAGATCTTGGGCGAGCCGGTCTTGATTGGCCGCACCCTGGCGGGACAGGTCTATGGCCTGCGCGACATTTGCCCGCATAGGGCAGCGCCCCTGTCGGCTGGCCGCCTAACGCGCGATGATGCTGGGGCCGAGGCGGTGGAATGCCCCTATCATGGCTGGCTATTTCGCACCGACGGCGTCTGTAGCAAGATCCCGTCCATGGTCGAGGGCCAGGGCCTAGAGCTAGAGCGCATTAAGGTGCGACGGTTTCCAGTTCAGGAAACCCAAGGCCTAGTCTTTATCTGGATGGCCACAGATCCGCGCAGCGAGGCCGAGCCCGACCATGCGCCGCCGGTTTTTCCAGGCGTTGTCGGCGGCAAGCCCAAACTGGTCGATCAGATGGTGTTTGACGTGCATATTGACCATGCTGTGGTGGGCCTCATGGACCCCGCGCATGGGCCCTATGTGCATGCGCAATGGTGGTGGCGTTCGGCCAAGAGCCAGCATGCCAAGGCCAAGCGTTTTGAGCCGACCGATGCCGGCTTTGCCATGGTTCGGCACGCGCCGTCCAAAAACAGCCGCGCCTATGCCATATTGGGCGGCGAGCCCCTGACCGAGATCACTTTCCGCCTTCCCGGCATGCGCTGGGAACACATTACCGTCGGCAAGCGCCAGGTCCTGTCCCTGACCTGCCTGACGCCAATGGCCCAGGACAAGACCCAGATCACCCAGATTGTCTGGTCAGACCATCCGGTCTTTGGCTTTATCGCCCCGTTTTTTGCCGCCGGCGCTCGGGCCTTCCTGCGCCAAGATGGCCATATGGTCAATTTGCAGAATATGGGCCTGAAATATGACCCGGCCCTGCTCTGGATTGACGACGCCGACCGCCAGGCCAAATGGTATCAGGCGCTTAAGCGCGAATGGGCCGCCAGCCGCAAAGAAGGCCGGGCCTTTATTAATCCGGTTCAGGCCGCCATCTTACAATGGCGCAGCTAGGCTTAGGGGCCCCAAACCGTTCATGACCGATAATGCCCCCAAACCAATCGGCTGGTTTCAGCGCCTAACCCAGGGCCTATCGCGTTCGTCCAAACAGATTGGCGAACAAGTGGTCTCAGTGATTGCCAAAAGGCCGCTCGATCAGGACCTGCTCGGCGATCTAGAAGACATGTTGATCGAGGCCGATCTTGGCCCCAAGGCGGCCGCGCGCATTGCCCACGCCTTTGGCAAGGCCAGATTTGGCAAGGCGGCCAGCGATATTGAGGTACGCCAGGCCCTAGCCGATGCCTTGGCCGCCGAGCTTTTGCCGCGGCAGGGGCGGTTTGATCCCTTAAGCGGCCCAAGGCCCTATGTCGTCTTGTTTGTCGGGGTCAATGGCTCTGGCAAGACCACAACCCTTGGCAAGATTGCCGCCAACCTGACCGCCAAGGGGGCCAGGGTCCTGATTGTGGCGGCCGACACCTTCCGCGCCGCCGCCGTCGAACAGTTAAAGGTCTGGGCGGATCGGGCCGGGGCTGGATTTTTGGCCCGCGGCACAGGCGCCGATGCCGCAGGCCTTGCTTATGACGCCCTTGAGCAGGCCAGGCGCGACGATTTCGATGTCGTGCTGATCGATACGGCCGGGCGCTTGCAAAACAAGACCGGCCTGATGGACGAATTGCTCAAGATCGTGAGGGTGCTGAAAAAACTTGATCCCGATGCCCCGCATGAGACCCTGCTCGTGCTCGATGCCACGGTTGGACGCAATGCCCTGTCCCAGGAAAACATTTTCGGCAATACGGCTGGCGTGACGGGCATTGTCATGACCAAGCTTGATGGCACAGCGCGCGGCGGCGTTCTGGTGCCGGTTGCCCAGGCCTCGGATGCGCCGCTTAAGCTGATCGGGGTCGGCGAGGGCATTGACGATCTGCAAGACTTTGACGCTGTCAGTTTCGCTAGGTCCCTGGTTGGCCTGGATCCAGCTCCATCGGAGACCCCATGAGCCAACCCCTGTCTGATAAGACCCGCAGCCTGATCCGGTCGGGCGTTGATTATGCCGGGCCGCTGGCCTTTTTGCTCGGCTATCTGGTCACGCGCAATCTTTTGACCGCAACCTGGGCCCTGGTTGGCGCTTCGGGCCTTGCCCTAATCGTCGGCTATATCGCCGAGCGCCGCATAGCCCCCATGCCCCTGTTTGCAGGCCTAGCGGCCCTGATTTTTGGTACATTGACCCTGGTGTTTCACGATACCCGGTTTGTGAAGATTAAGCCGACTGTGATCAATGCGGTCTTGGCGGGCGTTATGCTGGGCGGGGTCTGGCTGAAAAAGAACCCGCTAAGGGCCCTATTGGGCGATGCCCTAAAGCTTCCTGATCCAGCCTGGCGCACCCTAACCCTGCGCTATGGGGTGTTTTTCTTGTGTACGGCGGTCTTGAACGAGGCGGTGTGGCGCACCCAGCCAGATGGGATCTGGATCTGGTTTCGCATGCCCGGCTTGCAGATCCTGGCCCTCGTGTTTTCCCTAAGCCAGGTGCCCTTAATGCTCAAACATGCGCCGGGGGAAACAAGCGACAAAACCTAAGGGTGCAGCTGTCGTTAAACCGACGTATACTGACCGTATGATGCGTATAGGGCCACAGATTGCGGCCCCTGTCCGGAGGTCCTTATGTCCAAGTCCGTCTTGTCTGTACTCGACCAATCCCCCAGCCATATGCTGCACCGCGCCCTGCAATTGGCCCTCGATATCTATGCCGAAGAAGCGGGCGCAGGGGCTGTATCCCAGCGCCAATTTGCCGTCCTCGCCGCTGCGGCCACCGGTGATGGCCTGACACAGTCCAGTCTGGTCAAGATGACCGGCATTGATCGCTCAACCTTGGCCGACATGGTCAGTCGCATGACCGAAAAATCCCTCCTCAGCCGCCAGCGCTCGAAAACCGATGCGCGCGCTAATACGGTGGCCCTAACCGACCAAGGCCGCTCAGTGCTCGAGGCATTGCGGCCCAAGGTCGTGAAGGCGGACCTACGCATACTCGACAAGATCCCGGCTGGAAAACGCGACGGGTTTTTGAAATTGCTCCATGCCCTGGTCGAGACCGCGGCGGCCCCTGATCTGACCGCGCCCAATGTGGCAAAGCCCAAAAAACTCAAGGCTGCCAAACCGGCTAAGGATAAGGGCGATAAGAAAAAGAAGAAGAAGCTAAAAAAAGCCTTGGTCGGCGTGGCAAACTAGTTTGCCATCTGGCCAGTCTAGGATCAGGTCAGGCTAGGGGTTTGGAGTGCGGGGAATGGTGCGTTTGGTGTCCGGGGCTGTGCTTGCCGTGCTAGGTTATATTGCTCTGGGCGGGGTCATGTCGGCCGCCGCCCATACGGCCCAGATGCGCGGCCAAATGGTCGATATTGGCCAGGGTCGCCAAATGCACCTGATCTGTGAAGGCACGCCATCTGCCGCCCCAACTGTACTGTTTGAGGCCGGCGCCTTTGGATTTTCCGCCGATTGGGGCGCGGTGCAAGCGGCCCTAACGGCCAAGGGGATCCGCTCCTGCGCCTATGACCGGGCAGGTCTGGGCGCCTCGCCTATGGTCACTGGGCCGCGCGATGGGCTGGCCATAAGCCGTGATCTGGAAGCCTTGCTCACCGCTGCAAACGAGACGGGTCCGTTTATCCTGGTTGGCCATTCGATGGCGGGGGCCTATGTCACCCTGTTTGCCCTGCGCAATCCGCAAAAAGTGGCGGGACTTGTGCTGGTCGATGCCGCGCCGCCGATTGCCAATACGCTCAAGCCGGTCAGCGGCTTTGTCTCTGCGTTTGCGCGCGCCTCCAGGGTTGCGGCCTTTGGCGCCAGTATGGGCCTGTTCAAGCCTCTGGTCTTGACCGGACTTGCCGATAAGATCGGTCTTCCGCCCGCAGCCTCCGCCGAAAAGCGCCGCGCTTTTGCTTCAGGGGCTCATAATCGTGCTGCCGCTGATGAGGTCGCGCTTTGGGCCAAGGCCGCCGAACAAGCCCGCGATATGGGCAAGCTGGATTCAGCCCTGCCGGTGGCCGTCGTGACCGCGGGTCCGGTGACAGATGCGCGCAAGGACTGGAAGCAGATCCAGGCCACACCAGCGCTGGAATCGCGCTTTGGCTTTGTGCACCATGTCGCAAAAGCCTCGCATAGCACCCTGCTGGGTCAGACCTATTGCATCCATATTGTTCAAGCGATTGACGAAGTGGCTGCGGCCGCCCACCGCTCATAGCAAAAGCCGCGCAGGGGTCCTGCGCGGCCTTGTTTGGATCTAGACCCGGGTGCCAAGACCCTTGGCACCCAATAACGGCTCTATCTCACAGGTTTTTTCGGCGCGGCGATCAGGCCTTCACGCTGCATGCGCTTGCGGGCCAGCTTGCGCGCCCGGCGCACAGCTTCTGCCTTTTGACGCGCGCGCTTTTCCGAAGGCTTTTCGAAATGCACGTGACGCTTCATTTCGCGGAAGGAGCCTTCGCGCTGCATCTTCTTCTTCAGCGCCTTCAGCGCCTGGTCGACATTATTGT
>CANGCO010000015.1 GCA_947452365.1 Caulobacteraceae bacterium | reverse complement strand
TATTGCGGCACGGCAAACTGAAAATAGCGGTCCTTGCTAAAGCCCCCGGCAGCAATCAGGTCACGCGGGTCTTGATCGCGGAAGGTCCGGTAGAAGGGCTCTTTGTTGTAATAACAATCCCAGTCCAGATAAAACTGGTCATAGGGCTCAAGTTCTTGGTTTGGCGGCAGTTCCATATTGATCAACAGCCCGCCCGGACGCAGCACGCGCTGGGCTTCGGCAAAAAAGGCGCGAATGTCTTTCAGCGACAATTCGTGCAGGAACATCGAAGTGAAGACGACATCGAAGGACGCATCTTCATAGGCCAGTTTGGTGGCATTCATCTGTCGGTAATGTAAGGGTACGCCCAAGGCTTCGGCGCGACCATGGGCAAACCGCACCAGAGCCGCCGAGACGTCGATGCCGTGCACTTCCGCCTCTGGATAGGTCTGGGCCCAGGCGACCGTATTATGGCCGACCGTGCAGCCGCAATCCAAAATCTTGGTTGGATTAAAGTCCGGGAAGCGCTGCTTCACATAATGAGCGATGGACTGGCCAATATCGTCCAGATTAGTGCCCATAAATCCTGCAGAAAAAATCGCCAGCCCATTATCATAAACAGCGCCTGGGCCGAGGGTTTCATTGGCGGCATAGCCGCCCGGCATCAGGTGCACGTCAACGGCCGAGACATTGTTTGGCACGCCCAGATTGGGATCGAGGGTGAGGCTGCCTCCAGCACTGCCCGACAAGGCGCTATAGGTCTGCTCGAGATCGGACAAGGCCTTCTCAACACCCGGAATGACAGACCGCCAGACCATTTCCTGAGCATTATAGCGCACCGCGCTATAAAACTTGAAATACACGTCCTGTTTCATCAGGTCATGCACCTCGTCCTGGGTTTCAGGGGCGCGGGCATGGGCCTTGGCAAAATTGGGGGCGACAACCTCGTCGAAGCGGGCCCTCATACCATTGGCCATATCGTTTAGAATGAAGCCTCGCAGGCTTGAAACAAAGTCCTGACGCGCCAAGGCATCGCGCCCGTGCGCCGCCTTAAGACTATGCGAAAGCTCCAAGGGCATGGCCGTTTCTCCGTCGAATGTATTTAGAGCGGGGTTCAAGATCTGACGTATGATGTCAAATTTCATTTGCATTAGCAAAAGAAAATTGTTTCTTTGTTCATCCGCGCTGTTCACGCGCCGGCAATCAAATCGGCTGGTCAATGGCTGATCGAAAAAGGGGATTTTTCATGGTGAAATCAGTCTTGAAATCGGCAACGGCCATAGGATTGGCCCTGCTGGCCCAGACGCTTAGCGCACCCGTTCTGGCTCAAGTCGTCGCCGCAGCGCCAGCATCTGCCTCCGACAAGGCCGTTGGGGGCGGTCTTGATGAAGTGATCGTCACAGCCCAGCGCCGCAGCGAGAACCTGCAAAAAGTTCCCTTGGCCGTCACCAGTCTTTCCCAGGCGACATTGCAAAGGGCACAGATCACGACAGCCTTGGATATTGCACGCCTTGTGCCCAATATGATTGCCTCGAACAATGTCGGCCAAGGCTCGGCAAACGTCTATTATATTCGGGGCCTTGGCCAGACCCAGTCCTTCCCGACCTTTGAGCCGCAGGTCGGCACCTATGTCGATGACATCTATATTGGTCGTCAGAACGCCAATAATCTGGCCCTGTTTGGTGTGGAGCAGGTTCAGGTCCTGCGCGGGCCACAAGGCACGCTGTTTGGGCGCAATTCGACGGGCGGCGCGGTTGTTGTCACCCTGCAAAAGCCCGGCGATAGCCTTGGCGGCGATTTGGACCTGTCCTATGGTGGCTTTAAACAGATCAGTGCGCGCGGTGCAGTCGACACGCCGCTGAGTGATCAGGTGAGTGCGCGAAGCGCCGCCTTCTACACCAAGAATGATGGCTATGTCGAAAACCTGACCAATGGGGAAACCCTCAATGACATCGAAAGCTACGGCTTTCGTGAAGCCTTGCGCATCCGCCCCAAGGCCTATTCGAACCTAGAATGGAATTTGGCGGCAGATTATTCCAACAGTGATTCCGCCAATGTGCTGAATTTCCCAGGACCTGGCGGCGTGGATGGTAGCGGCCGGGTGGCCTATACCGGCTATAGCAAGGCTGGGTCGGCGCTTTCGACCCTCTTGACGGGCGATAAGTCCAAGCTTGGCCAAGGCGTTCAGGTCAAGAGCTGGGGCGCGAGCTCCAATCTGAAGATAGATCTTTCGAGCGGCACGCTCACCCTCATTACTGGCTTTCGCGGGCTGGACCAGAAGCTTGGCGTGGACTTCCCGCTGGCCGCTTTCGGCCCGCTGGTTCCATTTGATCAAGGCGCGATTGGTCAATTTGCCCTCGCTCAAGCGCTACGCAGCTATCAGTACTCACAAGAGGTCAAGTGGAATGGCGAGCTTGGACCCAAGCTCAGCTATACGGCTGGCGCCTTCTATATGTTCGAGACCAACCGCAATAATTTCGGCGCTGCCGCCAATATTGGCCCGCTGATTGGTTTTACCTATTTCCCAGCCCCGCTTGGGGATGAGCTGACCAAGAATGATACAAAATCGGCGGCGGTCTATGCCCAGGGCGATTACAAGGTCAATGACCAATTGACCGTGACCCTTGGCGGGCGCTTTACGCACGAGAAAAAAACCTTAACCGCCGCGGCTAATGCGCCAGGTCTAGGGTTTACCACAGAGGACATTCGCGCCGCTGGTTATGAGACCGATTTGACCGTGGATGAGTTCACGCCCCGGGCTGCGGTTCAGTATCAGGTGGATTCGAACCTGATGCTATTTGCCTCGGCCACGCGCGGGTTTCAGGGTGGTGGTTGGAATGGTCTGACCTTCAAGGCTAAGACCTTCAATAACTTCAATCCTGAAACGGTTTGGTCGTACGAAACCGGCCTGCGCTCTGAAAGCGCTGACCGCAAGCTGCGTTTCAACGGCACCTTGTTCTATTCAGACGTCAAAAGTTATCAGCTCTTGTCGGACCTTCCGACCGCCGGAGATTTTGTGACCACTAATGCGGCGGATTTCAGGGCCTATGGTGCTGAAATTGATCTGGATTGGCGTCCGATTGAGCATTTGTCCATATCCGCACAACTGGGCCTTATGGATGCCAAATATCAGTCCCCCAGCGCCAATGTTCAGGCCCAACAGGCCGCCTGTCGCGCTGCGCCCGGTGCCGCAACGCCCGCTTGCGGCGCAGGCATTGTTGATCTTGCCGGCAATCTGGCAGAGCCTTCGCAAAGCCCCAAGACCACCCTGTCTACCAGCGCCACCTATGACTGGGATTTGGGCAGCTTTGTCTTGAGTCCAACCGCGTCGGTGCAATGGCTTGATCGTCAAAATGTCAGCACGGCCGGTTTGCCTGCCGGTGCCGAACCGTCTCGGACCGTGCTGGATCTGGGTCTTGTGCTAGCCCCGAACAACCAGCCCTGGACGATTTCCGCCGAGTGCAAAAACTGCACCATGGAGGATTGGGGCACGACCTACCTGTTTGGTTACAAGTATTTCAACACGCCCGGCACCTGGGCCGTGCGGGTCCATTATCGGTTCTAAAACTGGGCTAAGGGGGCCTTGCCGTTCAGGCGGGGCCCCCAACCCTTAGGCTTTTGCAAGCTTGGCGGCCGATTGGCCCGCAACAAAGCCCAAGCTTACAGCCGAACATAGGCCAGCGCCCGGCAGATATCCCGACGGCCCCTTACCACTTATCCCCCGCGCCGCGCCGCCGCCGGCAAACAGATTAGCTAGCAAACTGCCATCCCCGCGCTTGACCCTTGCCGTGGCATCAATCTCCAAACCGCCTTGGGTGTGAAACAGGGCGCCGGTCACCTTGAGCGCAAAATAGGGCGCGCTTAAGCTTGGCGCTTCAAAGCGGCGACCAAATTCATCAATCCCGCCTCCCTGTTGCAAGGCCTGCACCGCGGCCAAGGTTTGCGCAAACGGGCCCGGTTCGATGGCCATCAGTCTCGCCAAATCCTCTGCGGTCGCGGCGGTCTTTGCGGCATTGAGCGCCATCAAGGCCTGGTATTGCGGAAAGGTCGTGGCGATCTCATGAATTCTTTGATCATAAATGACCCAGCCAAACCCGCCGGGCTGGCGGATCACGCGCGCGCCCTGGCCTGATACATCATCGAGTTCATGACTGAACCGAACGCCCTGTGAATTGATCTGAAAGCCGCCCTCGATCAGCAGTTTTGGATTGACGTCGAGGCCTTGAGGCTCTGCCAAAAGACCAAGCCCCTGATAAGCATCCATATCGGCAACGGCCGCGCCAAGCGCCTGGCCCCATCGAATTCCATCGCCCTGATTGGCTTCCCAGCCAAAATAGCGCGCATCCTGCATGTCTGGGATGTGGCGGGTGATCATGTCGCGATTTCCGCCAAATCCTGACGTGGCCAGCACCATGGCCTTGCAGCCAATCTCCTCAAGGCTTCCATCTGGCCGCTTGACCCGCACGCCCGTGATCAATCCTTCAGGCGTGGCAAAAAGATCCGTGACCTGAGCCTCGGTCATGATGTCAATCTGGGCGTGTTCGCAGGCGTTCAAAAGACGCGCCATCATGTCTTGGCCGGTGCGTTCGGCCACAGCATGTAGCCTTTGCCGCGTATGGCCAAAGGCCGGGCGCCAGCCGAGATCAAGCTCGAACACCACATTATGGCGGTTGGCCAACCAGTCTAGGGCCGGGCCGCTGTTTTCCGCCACAGTGCGGGCAATAACAGGATCGGCCGTGCCGCCGGTCCTGTGCATAATGTCGGCGAAAAACACCTCGGCATCATCGTCAATGTCGTTAAGTTTTTGCTCGGATGAGCCCGCAGCACACAGGGCCCCGAGCGACATACTGCTACTGCCCGAACAGCTCGCCCAGCGCTCTAGCACCAGGGGTTCGCTACCCGCATCTTTGGCGGCCAGGGCCGCAGTCAAGCCACAAGCCCCGCCACCAATGATCAGCACCTCGACCTCGACCTCAAAGGTCGTGGAGCCTGAAACAATAACGGACATAAATTGCGCTCCGAAATAGCTTTAAACGGTTTCTAAACCATGCAAAATCAACTAGATACTAAGAGGTCCTAGTCAGTTTTTCGAGACTTTAAATTGGATTTTCAGCCCGCATCCGCCGTATTTGCCGATTATGTTGAATCGCTACAGTGGGCTTCACTTGATGAGCTTTCGAAGCATCGCGCTCAACTCTTTTTGCACGATAGCTTAGCCGTCGGTCTGGCCGGAAAAAAGGCGCCCTATGCTGATGCCTTGTTTGCAGCAGCCTCGGCTTGGGGCCTGCCCGCTGACAGGGGCAGCACAGTGCTTGGTCGCCCGGGTTTGCGACTTCCGGCGCCAAACGCCGCCTTTGTTAATGCCTATCAAATTCACGGGCAGGAATTTGATTGCGTTCATGAACCGGCCGTCGTGCATCCGCTGGCAACCTTGGTTGCGGTGCTCTTGGCGGAAATCGATCGCAGCCCGCCCTGTGATGGCCGCAGATTTTTGACCGCAATGTGTGCTGGGGTTGATATTTCTGTGGCGCTCGGCATGGCCGCGACGTCTGCACTAAAATTCTTTCGCCCGGCCACAGCGGGTATATTTGGCTGTATCGCGGGCTTGGCCAAGTTGCGCGGTGCTAGCCGCGATGAAACCATCAATGCCTTCGGCTATGGCCTCGCCTTTGCCAGCGGTACCATGCAGGCGCACCTCGAAGGCCTACCAACCTTGCCGGTTCAAATTGCAGGCGCCGCGCGCTCAGCGATCCAGGCGCTGGACTTGGCGCAGGCAGGGCTTCCCGGTCCCAAGGGCGCGATCGATGGGCCCTTTGGTTATCTCAGCCTATTTGAAGACTCTGCTGATTTAGCGCATGTTTTAAATCAGTTAGGCACCGTGTCTCGGATCTCTGAGGTGAGCTGGAAGCCGTTCCCAACTGGCCGTGCGGCGCATGGCGGCATTGTCGCAACCCAACGTCTGATGGCGGAGCACGCGGTTTCGCCAGAGCGATTAGCACGTCTAACCTATAGTGCCCCGCCCTTGATCCATCGGCTTGTCGGGCGCCCGGCCACAGCGGACATGACGCCCGCCTATGCAAGACTATGCCTGCCTTATCTTGCCAGTCTTGTCCTGCGCTATGGGACAGTGGGGCTTGAAGACTTTACCCCAGATCGCCTGCGTGATCCTCAGACCCTGTCCCTGGCGCAAAAGATCGAAATTGTGGTGAACGATAATCAAGACCCCGCCGCCTTTACGCCCGCGCTGGCCACAGCCGTTCTAAGCGATGGCACACGGTTTGAAGTTTCAATCCTAGCGCAGCTGGGCTCACCCGCGCTTCCCCTGACCTATGACCAGCACCTTACCAAGGCGAGCGCCTGCATGGTTTTCGCCGGTATGGCTGATCGCCACCAGGCCCTGACCGATGCCGTTATGACCCTGACCGACAGCACCAATGTGTCTGACGATCTTGAGGCGGCGCTTTACACCCAATCCTGATTTAGCAAAGGAGAACCGATATGCGCTTGATCGCCCTGTTCAATCTTAAGCCCGGCATTACCCCGCAAGACTATGAAACCTGGGCCCGGACAACCGACCTGCCTACCGTGCGTAGCCTAGGTTCCATCGATGGTTTCCGCGTTGAGCGCGCGGTCGCGATTATGGGGTCTGATGCGCGACCGCCCTATCAATATATTGAAATTATTGACATTAATAATGAAGAACAGTTCGGCAAGGATGTGGCGACCGAGACCATGACCAAGATCGCAGCCCAGTTTCAAGCCATGGCCGATGTCACCTTTTTGGTGACCGAATCTATCGAAGCTTAAGGGGGCCAGACCATGAGCCAGTTGCTCCCGCTTACGGGTAAGGTTGCCGTCATTACCGGTTCCGGTCGTGAGGCGGGGCTCGGGATTGCCATTGCGCGGCGACTGGCGCGCGAGGGTGCCAAGATCATCTTGTCGGATGTGACGCTGACCGATGAAATCGAAGCTCTGGCTCAGGAATGTCGGCAAGAGGGCTATAGTGTCTCAACCCAAGCTTGTGACGTTACCGATTATGATCAGGTCCAGGCGCTGGGCCAGGCAAGCCTTTCCGAATTTGGCCGACTGGATATCTGGGTCAATAATGCCGGGATAGGCTATATTATGAAGCCGTTGCTGGAAGTCTCCCCCCAGGACTGGGCCAAGGTCATAGAGGTTAATCTGACCGGCGCTTTTTTTGGCATCAAGATCGCCGCTGAAATCATGATCGCTCAAGGCGAGGGCGGGCGGATTATCAATATTGCCAGTCAAGCCGCCAAGTCTGGATTTCCGCATGCTCAAGCCTATTCTGCCTCCAAACATGGCCTGGTTGGCCTAGTTCGCTCAGCCGCGATTGAGCTTGGCGCGCATGGCATAACCCTGAACAATGTCTGCCCCAACCATGTGACCACAGGCCTCGGCGCATGGCAGAATGAGTATTTTGCCAAGGTTACGGGTCACGATTCCGTCGCTGCCTATATGGCGGCCATGATCAACCGCATCCCCATGGGCCGCGCAGGTCTGGCCGAGGACACGGCCAATGCCGTCGCGTTTTTATGCTCCGAGGGAGCAGGCTATATCACGGCGGAGTCGATGAATGTGTCCGGCGGTGAGGAGCCGCACTAGGAACTGATGTCGGGCGTTGAGCCGTTTTTGCGACATTGACTGCCAGCAATTAGGCGCGACCGCTTCGGTATCAAATCCGCGATGGAGATCTTCTTATAACAACAATATCAAAGCTATAGCTGTTCGTAGTTTCATTCTCCGTGGCGCGCCATTTATCTTAAGCCAAGCTCGGCGCTAAGGGCACCTGTTAAACGGGTGAATGACCATGGCCTAAGGATGGGCTGTGGGCGGAATGAAGACTCTTCCACGGCCAGAGACACTGCCCGTGAAAGAGTCGCGGCTAGGCCGGTCATAAGGTCTAGGCGCGCAGTCAGCAGGACTGCGCGCCTAGTTTGGGCTATCGACGTAGGCGAAGACCGATAAAGGCGTAACGCCCAAGTTCATAGCCAGCATCAGCACCCGATCCTTGGACCAGGCCAATCGGCGGTAGTTCACCAAATATATTGTTCACACCGCCAAAAACTTCAGACCCCGCCATCCAGTTCGAAGCGTCATAGTGTATGGCGACTGAATGAAAGACCTTTGCCCCTGCAACCGGGAAGGTCACGCTTTCTGAGCCATCTGCCTCGGTTTTGTCGCGGCTATAACGATCAGCCCTGCCCAGATAACGCATCTGGTAGTCAAGATTCCACGGGCCATCTTTATAGTTCAAGTCCGCAATCCCGCGCACCGAAGGGACGTCGCCCTCGGCGCCCGTAATCGCGCCTTCGCGAATATGGTACTGATTGAGATTGTTCTGGAACGGATAGTCGCGCAACTTGAACACATAATTGGCGTCGAGCGTCATACCCAATTGGCCGTTCAGCTTGTTCAGTAAAGGGGTTGAGCCAAACAGGTCATGCGCAGGCGTATTGTATGCGATCTGAAACTCCCAACCTTGGGTGAAGACCTTGGCGGCATTGACATAGGTTGTCTTAACAAAATCGATATTCTGGTCAGATCCGCGATTGAACAAAGAGCAGTATTGATTGTCTAGACCCGCGCCATTCGAGAAACAGTTATCGATAATATCCTGAGCGGCGACCAGCGTAATCGCATTCTTAATTAGAATCGAATAGTAATCGACCGTAACCGTCAGTCTGGGAACTAGGGTTGGCTGGATAACGAAACCGGCCGTATAGGACAGGGATTTTTCCGGCGACAGGTCTTGATTGCCCGAAATCTGACCAATGATTGACGCGTTCAGGTTGGACACAAAATCTGCCGGTATACCCGCCGCCGCACAGTTCTTGGCATAATTGACGTTCGAATTGATATTGGTCTGGTCGCAGGGGTCGGTCACATTGAAATATGACTGTTGCTGCGGGGAGAAGGCCTCGGTGATGTTCGGCGCGCGAACAGCAAGCCCGGCTGTGCCTCGCAATTTCAACCATGAGACCGGTCCATAAATGCCGCTAATCTTGTTGGCATAAACGTTCCCGACCGTGGAATAGTGGCCAAAGCGATAGGCCGCGTCCAAAGACAGTTCATCCAAAAGAAAACCCGCCTTGTTGAAGATGGGCAGGTTGGCTTCGGCATAGGCCTCCCAAACATTAAACCCGCCAGCCGAGTCGGAGGCGAGATTCTCCGTCGAGCCATCTGTCAGGGCCGCATCATTGAGCTCATAGGTCCGCTCCATCCGGTATTCGCCGCCGAAGGCCAGACCGATCGGGCCACCCTGAAGTTTGAACACCTTGCTGGTATCGGTGGCGAAGTTTAGGCTGGCAACTTCTTGGGTCAGGAAATCGCGCGTCAGATAACGCCCAAAGCTATAGCCATAGACCGCCGCCGAATTGGTGAGTGAGCCAAATGGGTTGAACGGCACACAGGCATTGGGATGGGCCGGTGAAGGCGCAACATAATCAACGCCTTGAGCCGAGGGAACATTGATGCGACAGGCGGCCCGTTGGGTTGCCGGGTCAATCACGCTGTCAAAGGCCGCAGCAAAATTCTCATTGATGCGAATGCCCCCACTGGCGATATGGCTAGCGGTTTGGCCATAGTTTAGAGCGCCGTCCCAGCGGATACCGGCATATTTGGTATCAAAATCACCGCCAATATTTCCCGCGATCCGATAGGTACGCCGGGCAATGGCGCTGTCTCTCACGTCATTTATGAAGGCGGCGTAATAGGGAAACTCGTTACCCACCCCGATCGCTGCCGTGATGGCTGGGGTTACGAAGGCATTGTCTGGCGCAATCTGATAGTCACCAAAACTGAAAGAGGGTTGAATGAGGTTCTTGACCTGGGACTCGACGAATTTGGCATCGAGGCTCAGGTGCAGGTGATCATTGACCGTATAATTTGTGCGAAATTCCAGCCCATGGGTGCGAATTGGCGATGAGATTTGCGTATAGGCTTCCGGAAAATAACAGTCCTGGCAGTTGGCGGGCAACTGACCAAAGGCAAAGGAATTATAGCCGGTCCGCACAGGGACAGGGATTGGGTTGCCATGGGCATCGAAGCTGACCAGCGGGTTAAAGGTATAGGGGCTGAGCAAAACGCCGTTGCGGGCGACATATTCTGACCCAACATTGGGCACCCAAAGCGTATCGGGTATGCCGTTATTGGGAATGGCCGATGGCGAACTGAGATAGGTTGGATCGAGACTATCACTCAGATCGTTGGGATTGGTAATGGTTCCATAATTGCGGCTATTTGGAATCTGCCGGGCCATGATGGCCTGCTCTTCAGTCCAGAAGGCCGAGCCCGTAAAATTCAGCTTGCCGTCAAGATAGTTGTGGCCCGCTGTAATTGAGGCTGAGCTTTTTCGGCCAAAGCCCTGGTCAAAACCGCCGGTTTGAACCGAAGCATCAATCCCCTCGAAGGCCTTCTTCATCACAATATTAACGACGCCCGAAACGGCGTCCGAGCCATACACCGCCGATGCGCCGCCGGTTATGATTTCCACGCGCTCTACAAGCGCCGTTGGAATAGAATTGGTATCGACGGCATTGGCGCCAAGATCGCCGGCCACGTGCCGCTGGCCATCGACGAGGACTAGGGTGCGGCTCGTGCCAAGATTTCGCAGGTCAATGGCGGAAATGCCCGCGCTATTACCGTAATTGTTCGAGTTGGCGCGAACAGTGGCCGCAGTCCCAACATTGGGCAATTTGGCGACAATATCGCCAAGGTTCGCCGATCCGGAATTAACGATCTGAAGATTGGACAGCATGGAGACCGGTGTCGGCTGTTCCAGATTAGGCCTTGCAATGCGCGATCCCGTAACGACGATTTCCTGCACATCGGACGCGTCAGAGGCCTTGTCTGCGGCAAACCCCATGCTCGGCAAGGCCCCCGCCAAGCCGACCAATGCTGTCGAAACGAGATACAACTTTTTAATGTTTAACATAAAAATCCCCCATTCGTATAGAAGCGCCGCAGTTCGCAGGCGATTACGAAAAGATAAGGGGCGGTTTTTAAGCGAAACAATAGCGGTCAATAAAAAATATAAGATTCTTCGTCATCTATACGGTTTCTGTGACATCTATGCATCAAATGCCTGAAACCTGCTCAATGCTTGAGCGAGCTTTCGAAAAATCTGGCCTTGGCGGGGGATTTTAGTCGGTAAACCTTGGTCGGGCGGATTAATGGCTTGAACGGCTTGGCGCAAGCAGAGGCCGCATATCGGGACCATCCTCCACGGATGGGGCAAAGCTGGGCGCGAAGCGGGCTCCAGTGAGGCGCTCAAATGCCGCGCCAAGTCCCAAAAGCTTGGCCTCGCTCCATGCCTTGCCAATAAACGACACGCCCACAGGCAGACCCCTGATCGCACCCATGGGCACGGTAAGATGAGGATAGCCGGCCTGTGCGGCGATCGAGGCAATCGCGCCGCCGTCATGATCACCGCCGACAATATCGGTGCGCCATGCCGGGCCATAGCTAGGCGCGATTAGGGCGTCGAGATTATAGGTCGCAACCAAGGCATCGATGCCATCTGGCCCTGAAAGCTTCTTTTCCTTGGCCAGGGCCGCCAGATAGGCGGGGTCTGATAGGCCCGAAGTTTTTTGCGCCTCTTCGAAAAACTCCTGTCCGAACAGGGCCAGTTCCCGCGGATTTTGGGCGTTAAAGGCAATCAGATCCGCCAGACTACGCGTCTTGACCGCTGGCGCCGCATTGGCGAGATAGGCATTAAGATCGGCCTTTAACTCAACCGTCAGGACCAGGCCTTCAGCCTCTGCCGCGGCAGGATCGGGACGGAAGTCCTTGATCTCGACAAGATCAGCGCCTGCCGCACGCATGGTTTTGAGTGCGTCTTCGAAAACCGCATCATCGGCCGGACTAATGCCGGTCGCATAGCGCAAAATACCAAGCCGCGCGCCTTTCAGGCTGCCCTTGGCAGCGGCCGCGGCATAGTTTTCATGACCCAGCGGTGCGGCCAGTGTTGCAGGATCGGCCTTATCCGGCCCCGCCATGGCATCGAGCAGGAGTGCCGCGTCCGCCACGCTTCGCGTCATTGGGCCAGCCGTGTCCTGACTATGGGAAATCGGCACGATCAGACGGCGCGACACCAGTCCGACGGTCGGCTTAAGCCCGACCAATCCGTTGAGCGAGGCTGGGCAGGTCACGGACCCGTCCGTCTCTGTGCCGACTCCGCCAGCGGCAAGGCTAGCGGCTATTGCCGCTCCAGTTCCAGAGGACGAGCCGCACACATTGCGATCCAGAGCATAGGGGTTTTTTACCAAACCGCCTATGGCAGACCAGCCGCTGATGGAATGGGTCGATCGGATATTGGCCCATTCCGACAGGTTGGTTTTGCCAAGAATAATCGCCCCGGCGGCCTTGAGGCGCATGATTACGGGGGCGTCGCGGCCGGTAATATTATCCTTCAAGGCCAGAGACCCTGCGGTCGTGGCCATACCATCGGCCGTTTCGATATTATCCTTAACCAGAATGGGTATCCCAGCGAGCGGCCCAAGCGGCTCGCCGTGCCTGCGCCGCGCATCAATAGTTCGGGCTTGGTCTAGGGCGTTGGGATTGGTGACGATCACGCTGTGCAAGGCCGGGCCCGCGCTATCGAGCTTGGCAATGCGCTCTAGATAAGTTGTGACCAGGGTTTCGGCACTCAAGCGCCCGGCCTGAAGGTCAGCTGAAAGCGCACTAATGGATTTTTCTTCAATATTCGGGGCCTGGGCCGCCAGTCCGACCGCGACTGCGAGCACTATAAACATGGGTCATCCCCCGCAACGATTTCAATCTTGCGACATTAGGCTAGGCCAGGCCCGAGGTGAAACAGTAAATGATCATCCCAGCCTAGTGGGCTCTTGCCCGGCCGACCTATTTCCCGCCGAGATTGGCCTGAGCCCTGAGCCTGGTCGCCAATACCGCACGCGCTCGGCGATCAACACGAGGCCTAGGCTTGGCAAACGCCTTGCCGCCCCAGCAAGGTGTTTGTCCGGCGCTAATGCAGCGTGTCTGGCTTGTAATTGGTATCATAATCAAGCGCTCTTCAGCTCAGATTGCTCGCCGCCCGAGGCTAAAATTTAGTGCTTCGACATATGTCATTTCCCGACCGCACACTAACGGCCAATTGTTCCGCGCGGCTGTACTTGGGTCGATTGTCAAATGTCTTAATGGAGCAAAAATATGAAAAAAATTATTCTGATGAGTATCGGCATAATCGCTATGGTCGGGGCCGTGACGCCGGCGCTTGCAGACAGTGCAAACGGCGCATCAACTGCCGGTACTGCCGCCGTTACGATCTTTACGCCCATCACTGTAACCCAAACCCAGGGCCTTGATTTCGGCTCGATCACGTCGGGCGAGGCCGGTGGTGAGGTTGCGATTGACCCAAGCGAGGGCGTTCGCTCGGTTGCGGGCGGTGTCGGGGCTGTTGCGGCAAATATTGGCCAAGCCGGCATGTTTGAGGTCACGGGTGAGTCCAATACGGCGATTAGCGTCTTTGTGGATTCCTCCATCTCCGGTTTTTCGGGCGATATAAAAGGTGAGACCAAGGTCTCTAGCCTCCCAACATATTTGAAGGGAAAGTCTGCAGAATTCGCCGTGGGGGGCGTGCTCAGCATTCCGGGCAGCACGAAGTCTGGCAAGTATTCAGGCACCTATAAGGTGGCCGTGAACTATCCTTAATCCCTAACCCCTAACCCCAGTCATCTCAGAACAAGCTTAGGGCGCGGCGGTGCTTTGGCGTGGCCGCGCCCTGGTTTGCGAATGTCCGGCCATTTTTATCGAAAGCCCAACAGCATGAGCTGCAGGATGCCGTCCCTTATTCTTGGCCTGGCCCTTATTGCTAACCCAATGACGCTGAACGCGGCCCAAGCCGGCCCGCTTGGGGCTGGGCCCAGCCTTGAAGTTGGCGCGCTGGGCGCTGATCTCAACCTCTCGCCCAAGCGCCTCGTCCTAGATGCCCAGACCCGTTCGGCGACGGTCTATGTCTTTAACCAAGGCGGGACGTCTGGATATTATAGCGTCGATTTGGTTGATGAGATTATGCTGGCGGACGGCCGGATAAAGAAGGTTTCGGATCTAGCGTCCGATCCGTCTGCGGCCGAAAAGATCGCCAAGCTGAAGTCCGCCCGCGACCTGATGCTGGTAACACCGCGGCGAATTTGGTTGGCGCCGCATGAGAGCCAAACCGTTCGAATCCGCGCCCACCCGCCTCTCGACGCTGCCCCCGGCGAATACCGGACCCATCTTGTGATCACGGCCCTGCCGCCCGAGGAGACGGGTCTTGTCGCAGACCAGGTCGGTACGCCTGGCCAAACCAAGGCGCTGTCAGTGCGTGTGCTTGCGCTTTACAGCCTGGCTATCCCGGTCATTTATCGTCAGGGCCAAATCGATGCCCAAGGGCAGATCAAGAATATCACCAGTTCGGTGCAAGATGGCCATGCCCTACTCGAGATGGACCTAGAGCGGGACGGGGCCGCATCGCTCTATGGCGACATAGTGGTGCGGTCTGGCGGACGAAACGGTCCTGTGGTGGGCGAGGTCAATGGGATCGGGGTGTATCCGGAACTTGGGCAATTACGCCTGAAGGTGCCACTTCAGCGCAAGCTAGCCGCTGGCGAACACCTATTAATCGCTTGGCGCGACCAAGACCTCAACCGAGGCGGTCAATCTATGGGGCGTGAATTCATCGCACCGTGAGGATGGCGGCCCATCTCTATAGACTTGCGCTGTTTTGTATCGTGTTGGCAACACCCGCGCATGCAATACCCCAGCCGCCGCTTGAAAATGCCGAGCCACCACAGAACCAAGCAAGCCCGATCGCGCGGGCCCAAGCCCTGTTCGTCAGCGAAGATCAATTGCTCGTGGAGGTCAAGGTCGGGGCCGATCAACTGGCTGAGACGCTTTCGGTCTATTCATCACGCAAGGGGGTTTATCTGCCCATCGGCGAATTGGCACGAGCGCTTGATCTCGCCATCACAGTCTATCCGGCAGAAATGAAGGCTGGCGGTTGGATCTTAGATCAGAGCCGCACCTTGTCTTTCGACCTAAATAATCGCACTGCAAATTTGAACGGCAAAACCTTCGCCATAGGGCTTGATGAGGCGGCCTTATACTATGACGATATCTATATCCGGCTTGATCTTATGGAAAAATTATTGCCGGTGAACCTGACATTTGATGCGCGCGGTTTAAGCCTTAATCTGAAACCGCGTGAGCCGTTGCCTTTTCAGTTGCGCCTGCAAAGACAGCGAAGGCGCAGCACACTTGGGGCCTCGTCCGACCATCTGACGGTCATGAAGGTCGAGACGCCTTATCTTGCCTACACGCCGACATCCTTTGACGTCATGCTCAATCTCGGGGCTGGGCTAATTAGCCCGCGCACAGTGGGCCAATATGATCTGCGCGCGGCGGGCGATATTGGTTATGCCGGGATGCAGATGTTTGCGAGCTCGGATCAGGCCGGCCGCTTGAATGATGTGCGATTTACACTCTTTAAGAAGGACACTAATGGCCGCATTTTAGGGGCATTGAGCGGAACGGCTTTCGAATTGGGTGACACTTTTACACCCGGTCTCAGTCTCGGTGCGCGAAGTATGGGTGGCCGGGGGGTGTTTTTTAGCGCGGGCTCACGCGGATCGGGCAGTGTGTTTAGCCATACGGATCTACGCGGTGAGTTGCCAGAGGGTTGGCAGGTCGAGCTCTATGCGAATGAACTGCTTCAGGCCCAACAGACCGAAGCACGCCAAGGCCTGTATGAATTTCGCGACATTCCTCTGGCCTATGGGGCGAACACCTTACGGCTTGTGTTTTATGGTCCACACGGCGAGCAAAGCCAGACTGTGCGGCACTTCAATTTCGGCGGTGGCCAGCTTGACAGGGGCGGGTTGGTCTTCAGTTTTGGCGCTATAGAGGCGGGCACGAACCTGGTCGAGATTGCCCCGGCACTGGGGCAGCCCAAACTACGGACCGCCGCTGTGTTGGAATACGGTGTTAATCGTGGCCTAACGCTGGTGGCCGGCTATTCACACTATACGCCGGTTATTAATCAGAGCCGGGATGTTTTGATTGGCGGCCTGAGAACATCGCTGGTCGGCACGGCTATGCAGATCGATCTTGCAAAGGACCGCGATGGTGGGGAGGCTGCGGTGGTTAATCTTGCCGGCCAGATCCGCGGCGTTTCATTTTTGGCGCATCAGGGCGAATATCGCGGCCCATTCTATGATGAAAACAACCGATCTGGGCTGACCGCAGGGGCCTTGTTGAGGCAGTCTAGCGGGCTTCGTCTAGACGGGGTCGTGCGGATGTTTAGGGCTGGCTCAGGCTTGCCCATTTCGCTGAACCTCCAGCGAGAAGACAAGCAAGATGGCTCGGTGTTCACGACTGCCGATGCCCGCTTTTCGTTTGCGCCTAGAGGCAATTTCGTATCGTCGAACCTTAGCTTTTCACAAGTTTCTAACCGAATGATCGCAACCCGTAGTGTAATTTCCGGCCAGACCGAGGCTTCACGCCTATTGGTCGGCGGCGGGCAGATCCGCGGCGGTCTGCGCTACCAGATACAGCCCCGCCTGCAGCCACAGTCCTTGTTCGCGAGCTATGACCACGCCCTCTCCGCGCGCAATAACCTATACTTGTCGCTGAGCCAGGACTTGTCGGCAAAAAACGCGACGGTCTTCCAAATCGCCAATGTTTGGCGGCTCAACCAGGCCAGCCTAAGTCTCAATGCGGGTTTTGACACGCATCGGCGCGACGCCCGCATCGGTGTTCAACTGGCCTTTGGCCTGATGTTTGATCCCACCCTCGGGGGTTATCGGCTTGTCCGGCCGGGCGCGACATCGGGCGGCGCGGCCGTCCTGACCGCTTTTGTCGACAGCAATGGCGATGGTCGCCCACAGCCCGGCGAGGCACTTGTTGCGGGTCTGCCGCTAGAAAGTCAGGGCCGCATGGTCACAACCGATGCCCGTGGCGCGGCGCTGCTAACCGGTTTGGGCGTCGATTCGGGCGCGCGAATCCGTGTACTGAGCGATGCCCTAGATGAGGCCTATACGGTACCACCGGCCGATGCCGTGCAAATTAATGCCAGACCGGGACGGGTGACCCAGATATTCTACGGTCTCAAGCCCGTGGGCGAGGTCCAGATGCGTCTGACGCTTCATAAATCGGGCGGTGAGCGCACGGGGGTGGCCGGTCTGATTGTGCAGCTTGTGACGGGCGACACGCTTGTAAGGTCGGAACAACGCAGCGAATACGACGGGACCTTGTTCTTTGAAAAATTGCCGCCAGGCGACTATCGGGTCCGCATTGAGCCTAGCCAGGCCAAGCGTCTAAACCTTGCCTTGGGGGGTCAGACCACTATTACCGTTCCGCTAGCGGGGGGTTATGTGGGAAACATCGAGACCGAAGTGGTTAGCCGCCAATGATTGTGCGACATAAACCGCACACTGACTTTAACGTGCCACCTCAATCATCACCTCATTGCGCCGCATGAACCACAAGGTCCAGGGGGGATTGTATCGGGCAAGGCTGACCGGGCCGGTGGGGCGCAGATGGTGGGTCGTGATGCGGTTTTGCAGCTCGGCAGTCTTGGCGGTCACATCATCTGTTCCGGCGAGGCCCGAAAACTGCAGCACGGCAAACCGGCTGGCGGGCAGGGCGCGCAGCTGGACCTTGGGATCATTGGGCTGGGGCAGGTTGGCCAAGTTATAGCCCTTGGGCATATTAAACCGAACCACCCACGCATTTGCGGCCTTGATCTGGGTCACGGGCGCGGTCATGGCGATTTTTTCGCTGGTCTGGGCTTGAGCGACCGGCGCGGTCATGGCGATGCTTTGACGCCTTGTATTGCCGCCAAATATATAGCCCGCTAATAGACGAAAGCCCTGACTAGCGGCGGCCTTCTGATCGCCGGTGACCGTCACCTCGGCGACCACTAGGGGCGGATAGTCGCGGATCTCAAATGCGCCCTCGTGCAGGACGACCTTAAAGGCGGGTTCCTCGATAGCCATGGCATGGGTTCCCGTAAGCGCGGCCATGAGGACCGCTGCTAAGACCAAATGTTTAAAGGTCATGTATGCGCCTTGATCTCGATCGCGTGCAGCTAGGCTAGGTCTAGCACAAGGCGCGCCTAGGCTGAGCCTAATAAATCAAAGGGTTAGGGCTATGCCGTCCAGCCGGGATGGGCCCTTTCCCACCCCGGCTGGTCATTGTCTATGGGCGGTGGCTTGTGACCTAGACTTCGGTCACGAACTGGTCGCGCGGACGGCGGACCTTTTCAAGCTTGACCAACCAGTCGCCGTCTTCTTGGCGATAGCCGAGCGGGATAATCACCAAGCTGCGCAGGCCGCGGGTGCGCAGGCCCAAAATCTCGTCGACCGCATCGCTGCTAAAGCCTTCCATCGGCGTGGCATCAACCTCTTCAAAGGCCGCGGCAATCAGGGCGGCGCCGACGCCGATATAGGCTTGGCGTGCCGCGTGCTCATAATTGGCCTGGGCGTCGCGCTGCGGATAAGTCGAGAGCAGCATTTTGCGATAGTTTTCCCAGCCCTCGTTCTCAAAGCCGCGGATCTGATTGGTCAGGTCAAACATGTGATTAATGCGCTCGGCGGTGTAATTGTCCCAGGCGGCAAAAACCAAGAGGTGCGAGCCTTCAGTGACCTGGGCCTGGTTCCAGGCTGCGGGCTGGATGCGTTCGCGCACAGCCTTGTCGGTCACGACAATGATTTCATAGGGCTGAAGGCCGCTCGAGGTGGGGGCAAGGCGGGCCGCTTCAAGGATACGCTCGACCTTGTCGGCCGCAACAGACTTGGCAGGGTCCATTTTTTTGGTGGCATAGCGCCAGTTCATCCGGTCGATCAGATCATTGGATTGGGTCATTAGGCGGTCTTTTCCTAAGGCTAGGGCGGCCCTAATGGCCGCGTGAGGACTATCTAGAAAATCAGGCTGGGTTTGAGAAGCTTGATATTGGTGGCCGACCCATCCGGTGGGCTCGACCCCCATCATTGCTTTATTGACATAACTCTCATTTTTAGTCAGGCTTTGCAAGTCCGCGAGCGCGCCTCGCGGCGATCATCGCGCAGTATAAGGGCCCGGGGAGGCCAAGTGTTCATGGAACTGACCGCAAAAATCCTGGTCACACTGGTCGCGGTCGCGACCGGCCTTGGTCCCATGCGGGCTGATTTTAATGCCACCCATGCCACCAACCCCTTATGGACGCCACATGCCCGTTTCCATGTGGTCTGGCAGGTGCTGTGCCAGGCCGGCATAGCCTTGTTTGTGCTCTATCTGGTCTGGGCGGCGCAGTTTTCTGGCCATGTACTTTTGGCCGCGGTCTTGAACTTTAACTGGATCGTGACCTTCTTCCTGACCCTGGCCAATATGAAGCGGTTTGAAGGCTCGCTAAAGGATGTCAATGGCATCCCCCCCTTTCGCTTTCGCATAGGCGGTCAGGTGCATCTGGTGGATACCAACCTGTTTGGCGCCACCCTGTTGGCCAGCCTCAACACCATCGCGCTTGTATTGGTTCTGGCCTAATCATTCTTTGGGTAAATCGGTGACCCACGCTCTTCATCCTTGGCTTAGGGGGGCTTTGCCTAGGCGCGAGCGACTGATACGAAGGCATCTCTTACTATTGAATGATTAGACTGGGGTTATCCATGCCTGTTTTGCGCCTTGAAGATGCCCCGGAAATGAGTTTTGAGGCCGAGGCGGGCTCAGACCCCCATGCCTATATTCGCGGTCTGCGCCAGCAGGCACCGATTGCCCGGGCCATGTTTGGCATGGTGATCGCCTTGCGCCACCGCCACCTTGATCTGGTCACAAGCGATCTGACCCGTCAGATCGAGACCGAAACCAAGCTCATGCAGGGTATTTATTCGGGTCCGATCTTCGAATTTATTGAATCGGCCATGTTGTTTGCCAATGGTGAGGCGCATCAAAGGCGGCGTAATCCAGTCTCGCGCACCTTTGCCTTCAAGCTGATGGATGCCATGCGGCCCAAGGCGCGCGAATTTGCAACTGAGCTGGTTATGGCGCGGCTAAACGGTGCGCCGGTCGATTTTGTCGCCGAGATCGCTGCCCAGATCCCCGCCCGGATTATTGCCGACATATTGGGCATTCCCAATTCAGATCTGCCGGTGTTTTTGCAATGGATTGCCGATACAGCCGAGGCGCTTGGCTTTGTCGATCCGGCGCGGCGTGAAACCATTGAGGCCAGCCTCGTGGCGTTTAATGCCTATGTCGCTGACCTGTTTGCCGATCGCCGCGTCCATCCGCGCCAAGATTTCATCACCGACTATCTGGCCACGACGGCCAAGGATGAGGCGCTTACCGAGATCGAGATCCGCACCCAGGTTCTGGGCCTGATCCTGGCGGGGTCAGACACTACGCGCGGCTCGCTCTGCATCACCCTGGCCCATATGCTGGCGCACCCAGACCAGTGGGCAGCTTTTTGCGCTGATCCGGACGGCCTGAAAAAGGCGGTAGTGGACGAGGGGCTGCGGTTTGATCCCGTCGTTGCCGGCATTCCTAGGGTCGCGATCCAGGATATTGACATGGACGGCTATCTTGTCCCGGCCGGTACGCCTGTGGCCGTATCGCTCTTGTCGGTCCTGCGTGACCCGGACATCTATGCCGATCCGGACCGCTTTAATATTCACCGCAATGACCATCCGCGTTGGCATCCGATTTTCGGAGCCGGTGCGCATCGGTGCGTTGGTGAAGCCTTGGCCCGGGCCGAGATGGAAGAGACCTTGGCCGTGATTGCGCGCCTTGCCCCCATGACCTGTCTGGTTGGGGATTTTCCGCGTCTCGCCTCCGGTGCCATCCGCCAGATTGGTCCCATGACGGTTAGGTTCTGCGCCTAGGGCTGCGGTCTGCCTAAGAAATCAAATTGAAGCCCCCGGACGTCTCGGGGTGTGTGGGTCATTGTGTAACATTTGTACCACATACTGACATTTGTTTTATTTTTGTCACAGTTACCAGTTTGATGATTACGCAATAACATTAACTATCCTCCTCAACTTGAACCACCCTGCTCGGCGCCGCTTGCGCTTCGGTCGGGTGCTCAGTTTTGAACCCAAGGGGGGCGTTATGAGACTATCCAGCAAATTATTATTGGCGAGCGCCAGTGTCGCCGCAATGGCATTTCCCGCCACCAGCTTTGCACAGCAAGCCCCAGCCACGGCCACGACGGCCGCCGCCATAGAAGAAATTGTGGTTATTGGTACGCGCCGTACTGACCGCACGGTTACAGACTCCGCCTCGCCCGTGGACGTGATCAGCGCGTCAGAGCTCAAGAGCTCGGCCTCTTCCAACCTAATCGATACGCTGAAAAGCATCGTCCCATCCTTCTTTGTCGGTCAAAACACCATTTCCGACGCCTCGACCTTTGTGCGGGCGCCGTCCTTGCGCGGTCAGGCCAGCGACCAGGTCTTGGTCATGCTGAATGGCAAGCGTTTCAACCGCTCGGCCCTGGTTCAGGTCTATAGTGGCGGCGATACGGGCCTGTCTTATGGCTCGCAAGGTGCTGACATCTCCGCCATTCCTGCCATGGCGATTAAGAGCCTGCAGGTTCTGCGCGAAGGCGCGACCGCGCAATATGGTTCTGATGCCATTGCCGGCGTTTTGAACTATGGCCTGAAGGATAATCGCTCGGGCGTCGAAATCGATGCCAAATACGGCCAATACCTTAAGCAGGGTGATGGCAAGAGCAAGCAGATCGGCGCTAATCTCGGCTTTGCGCTTGGCGATGCTGGCTTTGTCAACCTGACCGGCGAGTATTATGACGAAGACGGCACCAGCCGTGGCGCAACCCGTCCGGTCGCTTTGAAATTTGCTGCGCTCAATCCAGACCTCGCGTCCAAGCTGCCCAATTACCCTGGACCCGTGCAGATTTGGGGTTCCTCGCCTGCGCATGGTTATAAGCTGCTGTTAAACTCTGGCTATGACGTCACAGCCAATAGCGAGCTGTATTTCTTTGCCAACGTCGCGTCGAGCAAGGCTGACCAGAGCTTTAATTACCGCTCACCCATACCCGCAACGCTTGATCTAGCAGGTGGCGGTACAGCATCGGTTTCAGCCAATGCGGCGTTCCGCAATACCTTCTATCTGACCCCTTGCCCCACCGGCGTCACGGGCTGCCCTGCCAATGGCTTTGTGAAAGACAGCAATACCTTCTTGTTCACGAGCCTCTATCCAGCAGGCTTTACCCCGCGCTTTGTCGGTGAGGTTAAGCAGGCCTATGCGGCGGTTGGCTATAAGGGCAAGATGGCCTCTGGCCTGACCTATGATCTCTCGGTCAATACCAGCGAAAACACGATCGACCTGTCGATGTATAATTCGCTTAGCCCCACTTATGGACCTGCGTCTCATACTAGCTTTAAGTTTGGTCAGTTGGGACAAAAAGAAACCGACGTTAACTTGGACCTGAGCTATCCGCTTACGGTCAAGGGGCTGGCCAGCCCAGTGACCCTTTCCGGCGGCGCTGAATACCGTAAAGAGACCTATAGCCAGACGGCTGGCGACGAGCAGTCCTATGGCGCTGGTCCTTATGCATTGGCACAGAACCTCTATTCCTTGGTCTCGCCAGGTGTGTATGCAGCTGATGGGACATCGCGCGGTAAGCTTTCACCGGCCGCGAGTGGTTATGGTGGGACCAGCCCAGAGGCCGCAGGGTCTTGGAGCCAGTCCAATTATGCCCTTTATGGTGATGCTGAAACCGATCTGACTGAAAAGCTGAGCGTCGGCCTAGCCGCCCGTTATGAACATTATAATACGTTTGGTGATGCCACGGTGGGCAAGCTGAATGCACTTTATAAGGTCAATGATGTTCTATCGTTCCGAGGCACCGCGGGCACGGGCTATCACGCGCCGTCGCCTGGCCAGTCCAATGACCAGATTCTGACCACGACCTTTGTCGCCGGTAATCAGGTTCAGGTCGGCACCTTCCCGGTCAGCAGCCCGATTGCTCAAGCCTTTGATGCCAAACTTCTTAAGCCTGAGACCTCAACGGATTATGGCTTTGGCTTTGTAATCAAGCCAGATTCCAAATTCTTGATCACGGTTGATGCCTATCAAATCGATGTGAAAAAGCGCATTGGTATCGCTGCCAACCAAGATGTGACGGCCGACAAAATCCTTGCATTCCCGGTCCTAGCGGCGGTGGGTGAGGGTGGCTCGGTCAACTTCTTCACCAATGGCTATGATACCCGCACCGTGGGTGTTGATATCGTTTCGACCTATAAGGACGAACTTGCCGGTGGCCCGCTTAACCTGACCTTGGCCTATAACTATAACCAAAGTCATGTGACCCATTATGATGAACTTGCCATCGGCGCCTCCCAGATTGATGGTGTGAAGCGCCTTGCGCCAAACACCCGGATTATTGGATCGGCCAACTGGTCGCGCGATAACTGGGCCGTCAATATTCGTGAAAACTATTACGGCTCTTGGCGTGATGAGAACGATTACCCAGGTCAAACCTTTGGTAAGAAGTTCGTCACCGACTTGGATGTCAGCTATACAACCGCTGAGCATTATAAGATCACGGTTGGCGCATCGAATCTGTTCAATGCCCGCCCTGATCGGATTAAACAGTCGGCTGACAATAACATCTTTAAAGACACAAACAGCACGGCGGATGGTCAGATCTATCCCCGTAGTGGTGGTCCTTTTGGCATCAATGGTGCCTTTGGATATGTTCGCGTCTCGGCAAACTTCTAGTCCAACCTAGTCTGGACGGCTGAAAAGGCGGCACCTCGGTGCCGCCTTTTTTGTGCCCCTAGTCTGGCCTTGGCATGGCAAACATCGTATCGGTGACGCCATAGTCCAGATAGCCCAGCCGAGACAAAAGCCGCATGGCAGCTGTATCGACCAGGCCGTCCTTGATGAACTGGTCATCAATGTGCACCCCGATCACCTGGCCGAGCACTAGGTCAAACAGGCTGCGCACCCCGTCCTTATCGATCAGGGGCAGGGTCTGCAAATAGACGCATTCGAGGTGGGCAGGCGCGGCCTTGACCCTGGGCGGCTTGATCAGGACGCTGGGCGCGGTCTCAAGCCCCGTTAGGGCAAATTCGTCGACCGCGCCTGCGACGCTGGCTGCACTGGCATTGACCGCCGCGCTCAAGGGCTGGCTAGCAATATTGCAGACAAATTCGCCAGTCTGTTCGATATTGGTTTGGGAGTCTTTGCGCCCGGCGCTGGAAAAGGCGACCATGGCTGGGCCCGTCGCGACCAGATTGAAAAAGCTATAGGGCGCAAGATTGGCGATCCCATCGGCGCTTAAGCTGCTGATCCAGCCGATCGGGCGCGGCGCAACCAGGGCCTTGATCGGATCGTGTTTCAGGCCAGGGGCCCTTTGATCGGTTTGGTAAAACATGGGGCCCACCTTGTCTGTTCGCGGTCTGGCAACAGACACACCCGCAATATATAATGAGTCAATGGGCCCAACTGAGGCGGCGAACAAACGACAATGTGCAAAACCCTCTTTAAAAGCTTGGTTCTGATTTGCGCGCTTGGCGCCTCAAGTCTGGCCAAGGCCGCGCCGACTGAACCGCAGTCCATCAGTGTGTTTGCGGCGGCCTCGCTGCAAAATGCCTTAAGCGATATGGCCAAGGTCTATACGGCCCAAACTGGCGTGGCCGTGCGCCTGACCTTTGGCGGCTCGCCCTCAATTGCCCGACAGATCGAGCAGGGCGCCCCAGCCGATATCTTGATCAGCGCCGATAGCGAATGGATGGACTATGTCCAGACCCGCAATCTGATCGATCCGGCCAGCCGCTCGAATCTGATCTCCAACCGCCTGGTTTTGGTCGCGCCAGTAGCCGCGCCTGTGACTCTGGCCCTGGCCCCGCCGGCCAGCGCGCAAAAGGCCATGGCCCGTACGCTTGGACCTGGCCGTCTGGCCATGGCTGATCCGGATACGGTTCCGGCGGGCCGCTATGGCAAGGCTGGCCTGATTACGCTTGGGCTATGGGACGGGGTTAAGGGCAAGATTGCCCCCTCGGATTCGGTGCGCAGTGCTCTTGCCTTTGTTGCGCGCGGTGAAGCGCCCCTGGGCCTGGTCTATGCCTCTGATGCGGTGGCCGAGCCCAAGGTCAAGATTGTTGGCGTCCTGCCCCGGACCAGCCATCCGCTGATTGTTTATCCCGGCGCCGTGGTTCAAGCCTCCAAGGTGCCGGACCAGGCCAAGGCGTTTTTGGCCTGGCTTAAAAGCCGCCGCGCCCAGGCCATCTTGCTCAAATCCGGGTTTTCGCCCCTGCCTTAAGCGGACGATCGGCCAACTTATCCACGCTCAACGCGGTCCCATTACAGTCGCCAGGTTAATCCGGCGGCGAGGGCGGCATGAGTCTTGAACACACAAGGGCCTATAGGGCGGCCTATCTCACCTATCTGCGCACGGGCCTGCCAATTGAGCTGAGCCTCAAACACGCGCGTCAGACCCCGCAATATGTCTGGGAAACGCGCGGCGATGCCAAGGTGCGCCTCTCGCACCGCCGCAATGAGGGTAAGATTTTCCGCTGGGACACGCCGCCGCCGACTGGCCATCCCGGCCAGGACTATAATTGCCGCTGCCTGGCGCTGCCCTTTGAGGAGGGCAAGACCGAATATGCCTATTTGGTTGATTTAGACAGCCTGGCTTCAACCGGAAGACGCTGGACCGATCTGGACTTTGTCGAGCACTTCTATCGTGGCGGCGGCCGACCCGTCACCCTGTCCGAAATCGGCCAATTTGCCGAAATTGTTCAGGAATATGCGTATTTCTCTGGTGGTGACGGTGCCTATCATAGACTAAAGGGCCAGATCGCTGATTGGGCGAGAGAACTCAAAACCCCGATCTATCATTTTGGCGACAAGTATTCTTTCAAGAATGTTGCCTATTCCCATGGCTATGCTACCGTAAAGGGTGATTTTCTCGGATCGGTTGTGTCCAAGGGTGACATGATAAAGATCGACGGGATTTGCAGCTTTAGTTTTCACGACGTGTTTACTGATCCGACCAGTTTGCGACAAAATTTGACGGGCACGAGCTCACGATCGGAACGGTTGCCTAGTATGCTAGAGTCTCTGTCTGAGCTTGGCGGTGAAGCTTATGAAGTGGTCGGCTATTGGCAGGCACAGTTTCACGCACTTGTCCTCAAGGACAAGTACAAAAGCGCTTATCATGTCCGCAAGAAACACTGACTCTAGCCGTCCGATTGTTGAACGGATCAGCGATGGCCTGTCCATCATCGTGCGGACCCTGTTTTGGCTCGCCTTGGCCTTTACTACATGGGTGGTCTTGTCTAGCTATACGCAGTCCGTGGAAATGCCCAATGGCGCAATTCTAGCCTATCGGCCAGACTTGACCTATGAAATACGGAGAGACCTTTTCAGACCCAATGAGTTTCGCCCCGTTATCCGCGATATTGAACAGATATGCTATAATGACAGGGCCATATGGGTAACGACATTTGAAGACAAGGGCTATATTTGGGCAAGTCTTGAGGCGGATCCGGTTGAGACTCGCTCAACGCGCTTTAATCAAGTCTTGGCAGGAACTGGCCTAGATACTGAAAAATATTACTGCAATGGCTATTATCGAAGATTCTTAGGCGCGGGATTACTGGTAAGTGGTGATTGCCCGGTCATCCCAAATCTGCATGGGAAAAGCCTACGGGGATTTGCGGAAAGCTTGTGCGGTCCAGTATCGAATTCGATAGCGCCTCCAATGGATAGGGCAAGTGCAAAGCCTTGATGCCTCATCACATGCGTGGGCGTCATAAGGTGTTCCATTCAAGCCCAGCCCCGAAACGCCCACTCGGCGAACGGCTCAGCGACGGCCTTTCTCGCGTGGTGCGGGGCCTCTTCTGGCTTGGTATGGCTTATGTGGCGATGAATGTTTTCTTTGAAGCCACCAAATCCATTAATCTACCAAATGGCGCAGTCTTGGGCTATCGACCCGACTTGACATATCAAATGACGATAAACTTGTTTCGTCCAGGCGAGTTTCGCCCCGTTGTCCATGCTGTTGATCAGATTTGTTATAACCAAAAGGCGATTTGGGTCTCGACCCTAGACTATAAGGCCTATGTTTGGCCAAGCCTTGCGGCCGATCCTTTGCCAGCCTCGTCAAAGCGTTATTTCCAAGCCTTGAAGCAATCGGGCTTATTGTCCAAAAACTACACCTGCAACGGATACTATCCTACATCATTAGACGCCGGCTTTCTGGTCGAAGGTCTCTGTCCCATGATACCGCGCATTCCTAGGCAAGGTCGATCCTCAGGCCGGTATCCTGGTCACCCTTGCGACGCGACCCCGCTTCCATTGGCCTGGCCAGACGAGGACCCAAGTGCAAAGCGGTGACACTGTTTGTGTTTGGCGGGGCGCTTATTGTGACCTCGAGTAGCAACGACTCTAAACGCCCGCTCGGCGAACGGATCAGCGACGGCCTATCCCGCGTGGTGCGCGGCCTGTTTTGGCTCGGCTTGGCCTATGCGGCTTATGTACAGCTGACCAATGTGACGGGGTCTGTTGTCATGCCCAATGGTGCCATATTGCGCCGGTGGCCAGACCTCAAATATGAAACACGGGTCGATATGTATCGCCCAGGTGAGCATAAGCCGGTGGTGCAGGCGATTGAGTTCATGTGTTACAATGATAAGTCTATTTGGGTCACGACCTATCCAGACGGTGAGGGTGTTATCTGGCCTAGTATAGAACAGCCTGTCATCACACGAGATTTCCCAGATTACATGGAACAACGTCGTCGTTTAGGCCTGTCGACAAATAGATATTATTGCGATGGATATTATAAATACTTTAAAGGTGCAGAGATGTTTTTTGCGATTCCCTGCCCCGTAAAGCCCGATATTGAATGGCTAAAAGCAAATCCAAATACCCGAATTGCTAGAGATTGCAGCCAAGCCCTTGTAATTCCACCACCAAACACGCCTGTCGTTCGCCCCTAATCCGCCCGCCTAAACCGCGCAATAAAGAACCCGTCCAGGCCGCCCTCGATATGATGCGGCAGGATGCGGAGCCAGCCGCGGTCTATAACGCTGGCGGCGGGGGCACCGCCTTCGCCGGCGGTGATGGGGACGGTGGCAAAGTCGGGGCGGCGGCGCAAAAAGGCTCTGGCCTGGGCCTCGCCCTCTTCGTGTTCCAACGAACAGACACAATAGATCAATGTGCCGCCAGGCTTTAGGCGGCGGGCGGCGGCATCGAGCAGCTTGGATTGAAGCGCCGCGAGGGTGGCAATATCGGCGGGGCGGGCGGCCCAGAGCACATCGGGCTGGCGTCGAAACGTGCCGGTCGCCGAACACGGCGCATCGATCAATATGGCATCAAATGGCCGCTCATCGCCCCAGGCCACAGCCTCGGCTGTCACCACCTCGGCGTTCAGGCCGGTGCGGGCCAGATTGGCACCCAGGCGTTTCAGGCGGGCCTCGGACCGGTCCAGCGCTGTGACCTTGGCGCCCGAGGCCGCCAGTTGCAGGGTCTTGCCACCGGGCGCGGCGCACAGGTCCAGCACGGTGTCGCCGGGCTTAAGATCAAACAGCCTAGCCGGAATGGCCGCGGCGGCATCCTGGACCCACCATTGGCCCTGCACAAAACCTGGCCATTCGGCGACATCGCCGCGCCGGTGCACGCGGATGCTACCGCCGTCCAATAGGGTCGCGGTGGAAGGGACAGGCGCGGGCGCGTCTGGCTCGGCCTCTATCTCTGACGCTTCGCCCGGCTCGGTGCTTAAGGCGGCGATCAGGTCTGGCGCGGTGGATGCATCGCGCAAGGTCAGGTCGGTGGCCGGTTCTTGGGCAATCATGGCCGCGATCTGAAGCGCAGGGCCACGGCCATAGGTCGCGCTCCAACGCGCCAATAGCCAGTCGGGCGCCAGGTCTTCAGGCCGGGGCTCGGGGGCAGGATCGCGCACCAACCCGCGCAAGACGCCATTGATCAGGGCCTTGAACGGCCTGCCATCCTTGCGGGTCTCGGCCAAGGCTAGGGTGGTTGAAACCGCCGCAAAGGCAGGCGTGCCCAGCCACAGGATCTGGGCCAGGCCCAGACGCAGCAGGGTCTTGACCGTTTCGGGCGGGGGTTTGCGCAGGCGGCTATCGAGGATCTTGTCGAGGGCGCCGAGCTGGCGCAGGACCGTCATGGCCAAAAGGCGGGCAAAGGCGCGGTCACGCGGGGCGAGGGCGCCTAGACCTGGCCGAGCCAGGGCCTCATCCAGACCCGAGCGCTTTTCCAGCGCCGCGGTAATAATATCAAGCGCCGCCTCGCGGGCAGGCAGGCCGCCGACGGCGGGGGCAGATGGGGTGTTTTCGGTGGGCTTTACAGTCATGCCCTGTTCTTCACCCCTTTGCAGGGGCCATGGCAAGGACCCAGGTCTGTTTGGCGGCAGAATCTGGGCTGTTTAGCCCCACGGCCCGGCTGGGTCTGATCCTGTGATCGGAACAGCTGAGCCTCTCGCCGGGCTCTTACGGCCCATCTCACCGGCAAGGCTCATCAAGGCCTCAACCCGATTGGCCGTGGCCGGGTGGGTTGAGAACAGATTATCGGCGCCCTGACCGGACAGGGGGTTGATAATGAACATATGCGCTGTGGCTGGGTGACGCTCGGCCTCATGATTGACCTCGCCGCCGCGCGCCAGGGTCTCGATCTTTTGCAGGGCGCGGGCCAAGGCTCCTGGATCGCCGGCAATCTCGGCCCCCACCCGATCGGCCTCATATTCGCGCGTCCGGCTAATCGCCATTTGCACCAGGGCAGCGGCCAAGGGCGCGAGAATGGCTAGGGCGATGGTGCCGAAAATGCCGCCGGGCCGGTCGCGATCGCCGCCAAAAAACAGGCCAATATTGGCAATGGCGCTGATCGCGCCGGCAAATGTGGCAGTAATAGTCATGGTCAGGGTGTCGCGGTTCTTCACATGCGCCAATTCATGCGCCATGACCGCGCGGATCTCGTCGCGGCTCAACCGCGCCAACAGACCCGTGGTCGCACAGACGGCGGCATGGTCGGGGTCGCGGCCTGTGGCAAAGGCATTGGGCTGGTCATTATCGATCACGCAAATGGCCGGCAAGGGCATGCCCGCGCCCTCAGCCAGGCCAATCACATCAGTGACATAGGCGCGAATAACCGGATCCGAATCCTCAACCGTAACCGGCCGGGCATTATAGGTGCGCAGGACAATCTTGTCGGCATTCCAATAGGTGAACAGGTTCATGGCCGATGCGAATATCAGGGCCAGGAACGCGCCGCCGGGGCCGCCGACCATGAAGCCAAACACCATGAACAAGGCGGTCATGGCCGCCAGCAGCATGAAGGTCTTTAAGGGATTCATAATAGCGTCCTTGAATTGAAGCTTGGCAGGGCCCAAATCACTGCCTTAGAGGTGGCGATGAACTTGATCTTTCGCAAGTCCTGATCCTCGCTGTTTGGAGACCATTATGAGCCCCGATCAAGGTTTGCCAGAGGTTGAAGGCCCGATTGATCCCCTTGGTGCTGCCACCGACAAGCCGATTAGCCCTGCGGCCCGCCGGGCCTTGGAAGAGGCGGCCCAGCGCCGCGCTGCGCAAGCCCTGATCGAGACCGCTCCCGAGCACCAGGGCCCAAAGGGGCCAGAGCCCACCCGCTTTGGCGATTGGGAGCGCAAGGGCGTGGCGGTAGATTTCTAAGCGATAGCGGCCATTTCGGCAGCAATCGCTTGGGCTGCGGCCCTTGGGTCCTTGGCGGCGCTAATTGGCCGGCCAATCACCAGATGGCTGGCCCCGGACCTTAGGGCATCGGCTGGGGTCGCAACTCTGGCCTGATCATCGAGCGCCGCATCGGCGGGCCGGATACCGGGCGTCACTACCAAAAAGTCTGGCCGACCGGCCCGGGTGGCCATGGCGCGGGCTATGTTCGCCTCAAGCGCACTGGCCACCACCCCATCACAGCCAAGGTCCAGCGCCTGGCCAATACGCCTTTGCACCAGATCGGTCGCGCACAGGCCATAGCCCATCTCGGCTAGATCCTGATCGGTCAGGCTGGTCATGACGGTGACGGCCAGGATTTTGAGGCTTGAGGCGCCGCGTCCCTTAACCGCTGCGGCCATCACCTGTGGCTCGCCATGCACGGTTAAAAGGTCAGCGCCCGCCCCGGCTAGGGCGGCGGCGGCCTTTTCAACGGTTGCGCCAATATCGTGCAGCTTCCAGTCCAAAAACACCTGTTTGCCCAGAGCCTTAAGTTCAGCCGCTAAGCCCATGCCGCCGCTGGCAAACAATTGCAGGCCAATCTTGTAAAAGCTGACCGCATCACCGATCTGGTTGGTCAGGGCCTTGGCCTGCGCCACCGTCGGGAGGTCTAGGGCCACGATCAGGCGCGGATCGGCAAGGCGGGTCATGGGCGCAGTCCTTTCACGAGGGTCAAGTCAGGTGTGGTCAAGGCGCGCGCTCAGCCCTAAACAAGGGATCAGATCGGCCGCCTAATCCCGATGCGGTACGATTGCGTCAAGAAGCGAGCCCTTGAATGAGCCAGGCCGAACTGTCCGTCAACTTTTTCATTGCCCTGTTTGCCCTGATCGACCCGATCGGCAATGTGCCCTTGTTTGCCGCGGCAACGACGGGCGCGACCCCGGCAGGGCGTCGGCGGGTGGCGGTGTATATCTCACTGTTTGCCTTTGGCTTTTTGATGTTCTTCTATCTGACCGGCCTAAAGCTCTTGGCGTTTTTTGGCATATCCCTGCCTGCCTTTCGCATTGCGGGCGGGATCTTGCTGTTTTTGCTGGGTCTTGAAATGGCGCGGGATGATTTTACTGCGACTTTTGCCGAGCCGGAAATACCGGGTGAGGCGGCCTTGAGCACAGGGGCTTATGCGCGTAAGCGGTTTGAGCGGCTGATCGTGCCCTTTGCCATGCCGCTTCTGATCGGCCCCGGCGCGATCTCGACCGTGGTCATCTATGCCAGCGAGGCCAAGCGTTATGGCCTGGCGGGGGCGGCGACCGGTCTTGGCGTGATTGCGGCGGTCTCCGCCTGCATACTGATTGCCTTTTGGCTGACGCCCTTGATTTCGAGGGCCTTGGGCAAGATTGGCATGACGATTGTGGTGCGGGTTTTGGGCCTGATCCTTTGTGCCTTGGCGGTTCAGTTTATCATTGGCGGCATAGCCGATTCCACGCGCGGTATTATCCGCCACTCGGCCGTCGCGCCTTATGAGGATGTCCGCTAAAAGCCCAGCTCTTTTTGCCGGGTGCCTGATCCGGCAATTTCAGGCAGGTGGCAGGTAAAGACCGCGCCCTGGCCCGGCTCGCTTTCAAGCGCCACCCAGCCGCCGTGCAGCTCGACCAAGGCCTTGACCAGGGCAAGGCCCAGGCCCGGCCCGCCGCGGTCGCGGCCAACAAAGCGGTCGAAAATATGGGCCTGGACCTGAAACGGTATGCCGCGGCCCGTATCGGCGACCTGGATCTGAACCTCGCCCAGGGCCCTTGCCGCAGCCAGCGTAACAACCCCGCCCGTGGGGGTCTGACGCAAGGCGTTTTCCACCAAATGGTCGAGCACTTCTTGCAATCGGGTCATGTCAGCCCGGATCAGGCCAATATTGCCCGGGCAATCAATCGCAATCTTTAGGCCCTCGCCCTCGGCTCGGCTGCGCCAGCGCTCGCGGGTCTCTTCGAGCAGGCTATCGACCCGCACATCACCAAGATTAAGCGATAGCTCGCCCGCATCCATCAAGGCCATATCGAGCACATTATCGATCGATCGAGCGAGCTGAATGGCGGCGGCCAGCACCCAGCCGACATAGCCCTGCGCCCTTGGTGGCAGGGTCTCGCCGCCTTGAGTCAAGAGCTCGGAATAGCCGATAATTGTGGTCAAGGGCGTGCGTAATTCATACGAGACATTGCCGACAAAATCGCGTTTCAGCCGCTCGGCCTCTTCGAGCGCCGACGACCGGTCGGCTAGCGCCCGTTCAAGCCGCCGCGCGTCAGTGACATCGGCAAAGGCGATCAAGGTTGCGCCATCGGGCAGGGGCCGGGACTGATAGGCAATAATCCGCCCATCCGAGGTCTTGGCCTCACCACTGACCGCAATGCGAGCCTGAGGGTCTGGATCGGCGACCCGGCCCTTCATTTCACGCCAAAATTGCTGGTCATGCAGCTTGGGCACGCATAGCTCGACCACACCGTCAAAATCGCCCGCTGCCGCTAGCCGCGCACTGGTCAGGTTCCAAAAGGTCTCAAAGGCTTCATTATGCAGCCGCAGCCGCCCGTCAGAGCCAAACACAGCCACAGCATCACTGAGCTTGTCCAGCGTCGCCTGCTGCACCTGGATCTGAGCATTATATTGCGCCTTAAGCCGCATCTCGCCGGTAATGTCCGAATAGAGCAGCAATAGGCCGCCCAAGGGGTGCGGTTGGCGGACAATGCGCAGGGTGCGGCCATCGGGCAGGGTCCAGAGCTCGTCTGGACTGGCCTCTAGCGCCTCATAATGACGCAATTCCTCGGCCCGCCACTGGCTATAATCGACGGTTTCGGGCAGGCGACGACGACGACGCAGGCGGTCGAGCACTTCGCCATGGCTCGGCCGCTCGGCCAACCAGGCCGGCTCAAGGCCCCAGAGCTGGGCAAAGGCCGTATTATGAAAGGACAGACGCTTATCTGGGCTAAAGATCGCCACGGCATCGGCCAGGTGGTCTAGGGTCTGGTCATGGGCGGCAATATGGCGCTTTAAGGCCTCGCGCAGGGTCTCGGCCTCGGTCATGTCTAGGCCAAGCGCCCCCATACCCCCGCCGGGCATGGGCTTGGCGCTAATGCCTAGCGCGCGTCTCTGCCCGGCCAGGGTGATCCAGCGTAGGGCGGAATGAGCCTCGCCGGCCTCGGCGGCCTTGGCGATCTGGGTCTCGGTTTCTAAATCAAGGCCAAGGCCGCGCGCAGCGGCATCACCCAGATCCTGAGCATCGGCCGCCGCCAGCCAGGCGCGATTGCCCCAGGCCAGACTCGAATCCTTATGGGTCATCCAGACTGGAAAGGCCTGATCATCCAAAAGTGCGGCAAACCGGGACGCGGTTGGCAATGCCATCTGGGCGCGGGCCAGGGGGGTCAGGCGCAGCCAGGCCATGGCGCCAGTGATCCGGCCTTCAACCGCAATGACGCCGGCTTGTCCCTGGACCTCATACTGGCAGGCCTTTCCCGCCGTAAACAAGGCTTCCAGCGCCTCGCCGCCATCGGGGCTGGCAGCGCCTAAGGCCTTGAGCAGAGCCTGGGCATCGGGGATTTGCGCGGCCGTATCGAGCCCAAGGCTCTGGGCGCAATGCATGAGGCCCACCTCGCCAAACACGAGCCTGGCCTCATGGTCGCGGATCGACAGGACGGCACTATCAAACGCAGCCATGGCCGCATCACGGCTACGGAGAGCGATCTGGGCGCGGTCGCGCTGGCGCGTCAATTCAGCAAGGCGCGTAGTCAAGTTTCGCCGCAAGGAGGCTCCCCACAGCACGGCGCCAACCGCCAGACCCAAACCAACAAGGGCCGCTACCAAGACCAGATCAAGACCCGCCATCAAGTCCCATTTCCATTCGCAGCTTATGCTAGCGGCGAATCAAGAAGACTATCTTAACCGTCTTGGCCGCCGGGGTCGCGGGCCTGAAATAGCCGCTCAGAAGGTCACCATCTGGCTCTTAATGCCATTGATAAAGTTTGATCTCAGGCGGCGGGGGGCATTGACGGGCTTAAGATTAGGCAGGCGCTGAAATAGGGTTTCAAACGCGACCTTGAGCTGAAGCTCGGCCAGACGCTGGCCCAGACACACATGCTGGCCAAAGCCAAAACCTAGATGACGGCCAGCCGCTGCGGGCGCGCCGTTCCTTGGCGCGGTGCGGCGAATGTCAAACTGGTCGGGGGCGTCAAATACGGCCTCGTCGCGATTGCCAGAACCATACCACATCACCACCTTGTCACCGGCGCGAATGGTCTTGCCGCCTATGGCCACGTCGCGCGTCGCGGTGCGGCGCATATGCATGACCGGGCTGATATAGCGGACAATTTCTTGGGCTGCGTGCGGCAATAGGCTGGCATCGGCGATCAGGGCGGCGCGTTGGTCGGGATTTTGGTCAAGCGCAATCAGGCCGCCCGTGATCGAATTGCGCGTCGTCTCATTGCCGGCCACCACCAGCAGGATAAAGGTGGCCAAATAGCGCTGCATAGGCAGGTCGGTGCCATCCTTGGCCGAGCGCACCAGCATGGAGATTAGGTCGTCGCCCGGCGTCTGCTCGCGCAATTGCCAAAGCCCCATGGAATAGATCGCCATCTCCTGGATACAGGCATTGATATAGTCCTGGCTGGAGCGCAGTTCGGGATCATCCTCGCCGACCACGGCATTGGACCATTCAAACAGCTTGTCGCCATCGGCGGCGCTAACCCCAAACAGTTCGGCTAGGGTCTGGATCGCATAGGGGGCGGAAAAGCTGGCGACAAAATCAATGGGTTCGCCACTGGCCGCCTGCTCGACAATCATGGCATCGATCAAGACATTGGCACGGGCGCGAATACCGGCCTCCATGTCGCGCAGACGCGGCGGGGTAAAGCCGCCCATGATCATGCGCCGATAATCGACATGATGCGGCGGGTCCATCGAGATCATTGAGGCCTCGACACTTGGATCGGCAGCCTCGTCCTCGTTAAAAATCCGGTGGCCGCCATTGGCCCGGGCCGATGAAAAGGTCTCTGGATCGGTTGAGACCTGGACAATATCTTCATGCCGGGTCAGGGCCCAAAAGCCTGCGCCATCGACTTCTGGGTTCCAGTGGACCGGGTCATTGGCCCTGAGCCAGGCAAAGGTTTCGTGCGGTACGCCCTGCACATAGAGGTCTGGATTTTTCAGATCGATTGTGCCGCCCTGATCGGCCGTGCCGGGTGATGTGTGCAGATCCATCTCGCCTCTCCCATATTTTTCTATTTTCAGGCAGAATACATTAATGAGCCTGGTTCGCTATCCCGTTGCTGACTCTCCGCAGATCGCCTTGTCTGCCCCCATGGGGGCGGCCGAGCGGGCCAGTGACGCCGCGCATCTGGCGGGCGGGGCGGTTGAATTTGTCAGCGAGTCGCTGGGGGCTGCGTTTGAAACCCGCGACGCGGCGCTAGAGGCCTGGCGTCACATGCTCAATCCGGACCAGACCTGGTGCAGCCTGCGCGAGACCGTGGCCCCCGTATCTGGGCGCATGCCGGTCTTGTTGCCGATCCAGCCCAGCCACCGTGAAGGGCGGCGCTGGCCCACGCCGCCGCCGCGGCCCAAGACCGTCTGGCACCTGTGCGTGACCTATTGGCGGCCCGTCGGCCTGAAAGCAGAGCCAATCTTGACCGAAAACCTGGACCAGGCCCGCAAGGCGCGTCGCGACCCAAAGGCCGATCAACTTGATGCCGCTGCGCTTCGCGCCATGGCCCAGCAGCCCTTGCGGGCTCAAAGGCTGCAAAAGGGGCTAGATATTGGCCTATTCGAGATTCAGGCCCCTGAAGATCCTTCGCGGCTGATTGCGGATGAATAGGGGTCAAGCCGACCATGGACGCCGCGATCTTGTGGGGTTAAACCAAGCACCATGGTGATTGGGGTATTTGATTCCGGTATTGGCGGCTTGTCCGTGCATCGCGCCTTGGTGGACAAGCTGCCCGGGGCAGATTTCATCTATCTGGCTGACCAGGCCCATGCGCCGTATGGCGGCAAGGGCGGTGAGGAGATTGTTGAGCTTACGCGCGCGGGCTGTATGCGCCTGTTTGAGGCCGGGGCCAGTCTGGTAATCTTGGCCTGTAATACCGCTTCGGCCATTGCGCTGCGCCGCCTGCAACAGACCTGGCTGCCCAGCTATCGCAAACAGCTTGGCCGGGCGGTGAATGTACTTGGTATTATTGTGCCGACAATTGAGGCAGCCACGGGCCTGCCCTGGGAGCATGAGGCTGAGCGGCGCGGTGACAAGGTTGAGCGGCTCGATGTCTTGGGCGTGTTTTCAACCCCTGGCACGGCCCGCAGCCGGGTCTATGAGATCGAGATTGATAAGCGCCGTCAGGACGTGGCTGTGTTTTCGGAAGCCTGCCCAAGTCTGGCCGGCTTGATCGAGGACAATGCCCCGCGCGACGCGCTTGCCAAGGTGATTGCCGGGCATGTTGAGACCTTAAGCAAGCGCATTGGCCGCGCGCCTGACCGGGCGATCTTGGGCTGTACCCATTATGAGATTACGGCCGATCTTTTTCGCGATGCCCTGCCTGCAGGCACGCCGCTTATTCATCAGGGCACGGCGACGGCCGAGGCCATAGCCCGCTATCTTGTTCAGCACCCAGAATATGATCCAGGATGCGGCGGCACGCGCCGGTTCCTGACCACGGGCATGCCGGGCCCGCAAAACGCCTTGATCGAGGCCTTTTGGGGCGCGCCGCTTAGTTTTGAGGCCGCCTAACCAAGACTAGGCAGAGGACTAGGGCAGGAATGCCAATCGCCCCGGCCGCGACAAAAAAGATCGCATAGGCCCCCATCAGGCCGTGACCCTGTTCCAGCCCCTCAACCGCTGCGCCGGAAAACCCCTTTAAGAACTTGCCTATCCAGGCATAGGTCGAGGTCAGCAGCGCGTATTGGGTGGCCGTATAGCCAAGGCTGGTTAGGCTGGACATATAGGCGACCAGGGCCACGCCAGCAAAACTCATGGCAAAACTATCTAGGCCCATGATCGCACTAAACAGCGGCAGGTGCCCGCCTTTCAGGGCCAAAAGCGCAAAACTGGCCACAGCGATCGGCTGTAATAGGGCCCCGGCAATCAAGGTTTTGACCTGGCCAAAGCGCAGGGCAAACAGGCCGCCTGCGGCAATGCCTAGGATCGAGGCCGCCAGACCGACCGAGCCGCGCACCGCACCGACCATGTCCTTGCCTATGCCCAAATCATGATAAAACGGATTGGCCATGGGCCCCATGATGAAGTCTGGCAGCCTATAAAGGCTGATCATGGCCAACATTAAAAAGGCCGCGACGCCGTGGGTGCGGAAAAAGGCGCTGAACGGGCCAATAATCGCCTCTTGAATCCCGGTCAGGGTCCAGAGCGGGGCCGCCGCCGCATCGCGCGCTACGGTTCCGGCATCGCGCCTTGGCTCGCTTGAGGCCAAGCTTGCCACCAGACCAATGGTCATGGCCGCGGCGGCCAGACCATAGGACAAGGGCCAACCCAGATGCTGGGCACTGACCAAGATCAGGGCATCCGTCGCTAAAAGCGCGGCGCGATAGCCCAGTTGCAAGGCAGAAGACAAAAGCGCCATCTCCTCGACATCGTCTGCCGCCTCAATGCGCCAGGCATCGATGACAATGTCTTGGGTGGCTGACGCAAAGGCGGCGATCAGGGCAAATATGCCCAGTGCCGTTAGGCCGCCGCCGGGTCCGATCATGGCCATAGCGAGCAGGGCCAGTCCAATCAGGACCTGGGACAAGACCATCCAGCCGCGCCGCCGTCCCAGCCTGCCCAACAAGGGCGCATCCAGCCGGTCAATAAACGGCGCCCAAAGAAATTTCAGCGAATAGGCCATGCCCACCCAAGACAAAAATCCAATAGCCTTGAGGCTGGTGCCCTCATCGCGCAGCCAAAACCCTAATGTATTGCCGGTCAGCAAGAAGGGCAGGCCCGAGGAAAAGCCCAATAACAGCATGACCAGGACTTTTGGCTGGCGCAGGCTGGCCATTACATGGCGCATGCCCAGCTTTTTGGCTGAAGCTGGGTTGGACTGACTGCTCATGACGGCGCCCCCGCAAATGGCCCCAGCGATTCTGGCCAGAGCTTAAGCGCGACCTTGGCCTTTGGCAGCGGCGACGTCCAGAGCCTGATGCGCGGGCGGCGCGGCTTCACCGGAACTTCTGCGATAGATCAGGGCCTCGGCCACATGGATGCGGCGCACCAAATCGCTGCCGTCCAGATCGGCAATGGTGCGCGCTAGCCTAAGGGTTCGGGTCCAGCCCCGGGCGGTCAGGCCGCCAGCCTCGGCCGCGCGGGTCAATAGGGCGCGGCTAGGCTCATCTAGGGCCGCGATTTTTTCCAATAGGCCGCCTTGCGCCTGGGCATTAAGGCCGCGGCCGCTGGTGTCTGGATCAAGGCTCGCCGCCCGGCTGGCTTGGATATCGCGCGCCCGCGCAACCCGCGCCGCTGCCTCGGCAGAGCCCTCTGACGGTGGTGGCAGGGCAAGATCGGCGGCTGTGACCGGCGGCATTTCAATCTGCAGGTCAATCCGGTCCATCAGCGGACCAGACACCCGCCCCTGATAGTCCTTCTGACACTTGGGTGCGCGCCCACACGCCCCGCGCCCCAGCCCGCCGACGCCGCAGCGGCATGGGTTCATAGCGGCAACAAGCTGAACCTTGGCGGGGTAGCGGATATGGGCATTGGCGCGGGCCACCATCACCTCGCCGGTCTCGAGCGGCTGACGCAGGCTGTCGAGCGCCTGGACGCTAAACTCGGGCAGTTCGTCGAGAAAGAGGACGCCATTATGCGCTAGCGACACCTCGCCGGGCTTGGCCTTGATCCCGCCGCCGGTTAAGGCGGCCATGGAGGCTGAATGGTGCGGCGCCCTAAACGGCCTAGCCCGCGTCAATCCGCCCTTGGCGATCAGCCCCGCCACTGAATGCACCATGGAGGTCTCTAAAAGCTCGGCCGGTGAAAGTAGCGGCAATAGGCCCGGCAGACGCTGGGCCAGCATGGACTTGCCCGAACCGGGCGGCCCGACAAAGCACAGATTATGCCCGCCGGCCGCGGCAATTTCGAGCGCGCGCTTGGCCCCTTCCTGGCCCTTAACGTCTTTCAGGTCGGGCACGCCGGGGCCATCGAGCATGGGTCCAGGTTGCGGTGCGCCCAGGACCTGGGTGCCGCGAAAATGATTGATCAGGGCAATCAAGGACCTTGGCGCCAAAATGGCCACATCTCCGGCCCAAGCCGCTTCTGGCCCCGAGGCTTCGGGACAAATCAGCCCCAGCCCCATGGTATTGGCCGCGACCGCGGCGGGCAGGGCGCCGGTGATTGGGGCGATCTGACCATCAAGGCCCAATTCGCCAACCACGGCCCAGCCATTTAGGCTGTCGGGTGGCACAACCCCCATGGCGGCCATGACGGCTAGGGCAATGGGCAGGTCATAGTGACTGCCCTCCTTGGGTAGGTCCGCTGGGGCCAGGTTAACGACGATGCGCCGGGCTGGCAGGGCGAGGCCGAGGCCAGCAAAAGCGGCCCGCACCCGCTCACGACTTTCGCCCACCGCCTTGTCACCAAGACCAACAATAATGAAGAAGGGCTGGCCACTGGTCATCTGGACCTCGACATCCACCCGTCTGGCCTCGACCCCTTCAAACGCAACCGTCACAACGCGCGCAACCATGGCATAGCACCCCCACTTATCCACAGGTTGCGCAGAATTTACAGATCAGAGCAAGAACAAATTACGAACAGAAAGTGAAGATAACTATAGCTATTCTTATTAACCGGCTGATAAGCTTCTAGATAAGGTTAATTTTTGATTAAGGCAATCCTGTCCCACAGCAAACTCGCTGCATCTGCGCCGCCAAATCTCTTCAATTGCTGTGCGCCGGTTGGCGAGGTGACGTTTATCTCTGTCAGATAAGATCCGATGACGTCTATGCCTACAAAGATCAGTCCACGGCGTTTTAATTCCGGTCCAATCATGGCGCAAATTTCCAGATCGCGCTTGGTCAGTTCCACAGCCTCCGCCCGGCCGCCGACGCGAAGATTGGAGCGCACCTGACCTTCGGCGGGGACCCGATTGATCGCGCCCACCGGCTCGCCATCGACCAGCAAGACCCGCTTATCGCCCTTTTCCACGGCGGGCAAAAACGCCTGAGCAATCACTGGCTCGCGGCTAATGGCCTGATGCAGTTCCAGCAAGGCTTCGAGGTTTTGGTCATCTGCCCGCAGCCGCGCCACGCCCGAGCCACCGCCGCCATAAAGGGGCTTTAGGACAATGTCCTTGTGCTGATCACGAAAGGCAAAGATGGCTTCTTCATCACTGGTGATCAGGGTCGGGGGCTGCAGGCCTTCAAACCCGGTGACAAACAATTTCTCCGGGGCATTACGCACCTCGGCCGGATTATTGACCACTAGGGTCTTGGGGTGAATCCGCTCTAGGAAATGGGTGGCGGTAATATAGGCCATGTCAAAGGGCGGATCTTGACGCATCAAGACCACATCCATTTCCGACAGATCTACGGTCTGCATCGGTCCCATCTGGCAGTGATTGCCCACCTCGTCGCGCAGGACCGCGGATCGGCCCCTCGCAAAAATCCGGCCATCCAGTTGTGACAAGTGCTCGGGCTGATAGATCCACAAGCTGTGACCGCGCGCCTGAGCCTCCATCATCATCATGAAGCTGGTATCGGTGGCGATATTGATCCCCTCAATGGGGTCCATCTGGATGGCGACTTTCAGGCTCATAGGCTTTAGCTCCAGCTTAGTATTGGCCCTGGGCGGGGGCATTGCCGCTCCAGGCCG
>CANGCO010000014.1 GCA_947452365.1 Caulobacteraceae bacterium | reverse complement strand
GGCGAAACGTCCTGTTTCAGGAAAGGCGCGCCTGCATTGAGGGCTGCCTTATCAATTTCGCTCAGCAAGTCGCCGAATCCACGACTTGCCAGATGGCGTGTGAGGGCCTCTGTGTCAAGAAGGTCACTGTCTAATCTTAGTCGAATAATGGTCTTTGCAAGGGCATCCAGGGCCAGATCACCAAATCCCTCGGCTTGAAGCACCTCAAGATGCGAATCCAACCAAGCGGGATTGTCCAACGCGCCCTTGGCCACAGCCGCCACCAGGGGATCGAGCGAGACGGCTAAGCGCCGAGCAGCCGCCCTTCCCTCTGGGGTTGGGGGGGCGGGAAGCGGCTGCCACGGCCCCTTGCGGCCCGTAAAGTTTCCGCGCGGACGATCCTGGCCATAGGGGCCTTGCGACGCCGCCTGCCCCGGCGGTGGACCGGTCAGAGCATCAAAGCGGCGCAGGAGATCATTGCGATATTCCTGAGCCAGATCCTTATCGGCAATGGCACTGGCGGCCATGCGCAAGCGCGCCTTGAGGCCCGCCCGCCGCTCTGGCGTATCGAGCGGCTCTGCGTCCTTTTGCAGGGCAAATAGGGCCTCAACAAATGGCGTGGTCAGGGCCAGTTGCGCCTTGAGCGCGGCAGGGCCCTGTTCGCGCAGCACGTCATCAGGGTCCTTGCCGCCGGTTACCAGGGCAAAGCGGAAGGACCGGCCAGCTTTTAGCAGGGGCATGGCGCGCTCAATCGAGCGCGCCGCCGCCCTTTGGCCAGCGCCATCACCATCAAAGCAAAGCGTGGGTTCAGGGTGCAGCCGCCATAGCCGCTCCATCTGGCCCTCGGTCAAGGCCGTGCCCATGGCCGCCACAGCGGCAATCCCGGCCCTTTGGCAGGCAATCACATCCATATAGCCCTCGACCACGACAAGGCCGGGATCGGCGCCGCCGGACGCGGCCTTGCCGACCGAGGCTGCTGACAAGATCTTGCGCGCCTCGAACAGGCCATAGAGCAGGTCACCCTTGTGAAACAGGCTGGTTTCGGGGCCGTTCAGATACTTGGCCCGCGCCTCTGGGTCCATGGCCCGGCCGCCAAACGAGACCACCTTGCCGCGGGCATCAGTAATCGGGAACATGATGCGGTCGCGAAAACGATCATAAGGCGCGCCGCCGTCTTCTGGCGCGATCAAGAGGCCAGCCTCGACCAGATCGCCGGGCTTGGCCCCCTTGGCGACCAGATAATCCTTCAAGGCCGTGCGACCAGCGGGCGCATAGCCAATACCGAATCGGGGCCAGTCGTCCTTGGGCAGGGCGCGCTTGTCCAGATAGGCCCTGGCCTGGGTGCCGACGGGCCGCCTTAGCTCTGCCTCATACCAGGCCTGGGCCAGGACCAGCCAATCGGTCAGGGACTGCTGCTGCTTTTCGCGCGCCTGGGCCTGGGGGTCGGGGGCAGGCAGGGCAAGGCCCGCCTCACCGGCCAGCCGCTCAATCGCCTCCTGAAAGCTAAGCCGTTCAGTTTCCTGTAAAAAACTGATCAGATCGCCATGCTTGCCGCTGGAAAAGCAGTGATAAAAGCCCTTATCGTCATTGACGAAAAACGATGGCGTCCGCTCCTTGGTAAAGGGCGACAAGCCCGCATACTCACGCCCCTGCCGCCGCAACTTCACCGTCTTGCCGATGACATCGGACAGGCGAAGGCGGGACTTTATCTCATCAAGGAAACGGTCATCAAAACGCACGCTGATAGTATACGCGATTTATCGCCAAAATCAGCCCTTGGCGCAAAAAGCCTAGAAGCGATAATTCAGGCCAATCCGCGCAATCATGCCCTTGAGGTCGGTCTTATAGGCATAGTCAACCCCGTTCAGCGCCGCCACACCGCGCACAGCGGCATTACCCTTGGCGGTAACCGAGATATCCCCGAGATCATAATAGAGCGCCTCGCCCTTTAAGCTTAGGCTTTCAGAAACCGCATATTCAACCCCGGCCCCCACCGTCCAGCCGACCTTTGCGCCAACATCCTTGCCACTCCAGGCGAGCGTGGGGGATCCATTGACCCCGACATCGGCCTTGGCCTCAAAATGACCAGCCGCAAGCCCGCCAGTCAGGTAAAACAATGTATTATCATTGGGCATAAACCCAACCCGCCCACGCAGTGTGGCCATATAGTCTAGCTTTTCGCTGGCGCTCGTCTTCAGACCCGTCGGGGCCAAACCGGCAATGGGTGCGCCGGAAAAGGTCTTTTTTTGGTCGAGATTGGAATAGCTCGCGTCGATTTCAGCCCCAACGACCCAGTGATCCGACAATTTGGTGTCAAAGCCGTAAGCAAGGCTGGCAATAATGGCCTGCTCTTCCATCGACAGGTCTTTAGGAATAACGGTCGCGCCGAGCGCCAAAAATGCCGGTGTTCCTGTAGTGCGTGCATCTGAGCCCTGGCTTGAGAGCCCACCAATCGTGATCCCGATATGCTGAGATTCGAACGTTTCGGCGGCTAGGGCCGCGTTTGCCGTCATCAAACCCAAGCCAGCCACAAAACCGAAAATCCCGATATGCTTCACACGCATCCCATCCCCCATGCCGAAAATCCAAACCGAAACCTCATGGTTTAGATTATTTAAACTATTGAATTAACACACTAACAGGTCTCAATTATCAAATTGCATTTAAAATGATAAAAATCAAGTTTACGGCCCTTGGGTGTAATGTCTCGTCTTCAGTCCCCCGCCATTAGGCGCTCGGCCATGATCAGCCAGTCATGAACCTGGGCGATATTGCCTAATTGCTGATAGCGCGGATGCTCGACCGGCGGCTCGGCCACCTCGTGCGCCCAGGTCACGGCATAGGGAATATAGGCCGCCCAGGCCCCAGCCTCGAGCGCAGGCAAGATATCGGAACGCACCGAATTGCCGATCATGGCCGAATGGTCCGCCCCCTGACCGTGACGCTCGAAAATGGTCGCATAGCTGGCTGCGGTCTTTTCGGACACGATCTCGACCGCGTGAAACAGGTCGCCAAGGCCAGACCGGGCCAGCTTGTTTTCCTGGTCAAACAAATCGCCCTTGGTGATCAGGACGAGCCGCCAGCGCTGGGAAAGGCGATGCAGGGCCTGCTCTACCCCGGCCAAGGGCTCGACCGGATGTGACAGCATTTCGCGTCCGGCGGCTAGAATCTCGCGCGTGACCGAACCGGGCAGATCACCGCCGGTTAACTCCATCGCCGTCTCCAGCATGGACAGGGTAAACCCCTTAACGCCATACCCATAAAGCCGAAGATTCCGCGCCTCGGTCGCCGCGAGACGTTCGCTGAGATGGTCCATTTGGGCCCAGGGCGCGAGCAATTGGCCAAACCGCGTCTGGGTCAGGCGAAAAATCGTCTCATTGTGCCAAAGCGTATCATCGGCATCTATGCCAATCGTGGTGATGCTCATCTTCGCGCCCTTGATTCCATAATCCTGTTATAGTCACCACCGCAGCGGTCGTCATGGCTTGACCCCTTGGCTGCACCCCCCTAAACACGCCTCCGTTTGTTTGACGGGGCGCGTTCTCGTCGATTCCATGACATGGTGCACGACAGGGCGACCTTCAGGCCGTCCAAAGCCATGCCCAGTCTTAACCGGAGGCGCTTTGATGACCGCAAAACTGATGTCTGGCGCAACCGGTGTTCTAGCCCTAGCCGATGGAACGATTTTGCAAGGGATCGGGGTTGGCGCGGTCGGGGATGCGATTGGCGAGGTCTGTTTCAATACCGCCATGACCGGCTATCAGGAAATCCTGACCGACCCGTCCTATATGGCCCAGATCATCGCCTTTACCTTTCCCCATATTGGCAATGTCGGGGTCAATGGCGAGGATGTTGAGGAGTTTGGCCAGGGCGCAGCCACGGCTGCCCGCGGCGCGATTTTCCGCGATGTGCCGACAGAGCCGGCCAATTGGCGCGCTTCGGATAGTCTGAACCACTGGATGACAAAGCGCGGGGTTGTGGGTCTAGCCGGGGTCGATACCCGCGCCCTGACCCGGATCATCCGCGAAAAGGGCATGCCGCACGGCGTGATTGCCCATAGCCCAGACGGCACATTTGATCTGGAGGCCCTGGTGGCCAAGGCCAAGGCCTGGAGCGGTCTGGTAGGCCTAGACTTGGCCAAGGATGCTTCTTGCACCCAGGCCTTTGATTTTGCCGAAGGGCTTTGGACCTGGCCTGAGGGCTATGCCAAGGCCGGCAAGCCCAAATACCAGGTCGTGGTGATTGATTATGGCGTCAAGCGCAACATATTGCGCGCCCTAACCGGCATGGGCGCCCATGTTACGGTCGTGCCCGCCTCGACCTCGGCTGCTGAGATTTTGGCCCGCAATCCCGATGGCATTATGTTGTCCAATGGGCCTGGCGACCCAGCGGCGACCGGCATCTATTCGGTGCCCCAGATCAAGGTCCTGGTCGAAAGCGGCAAGCCGGTATTTGGGATTTGCCTGGGCCACCAGATGCTGGCCTTGGCGCTTGGGGCCAAGACCGCCAAGATGGATCAAGGCCATCACGGTGCCAATCATCCGGTCAAGGACTTGACCACAGGCAAGGTCGAGATTGTATCTATGAATCACGGCTTTACAGTTGACCGCGCCAGCCTGCCAGAGGGTGTTGAAGAGACCCATATATCACTATTTGACGGCAGTAATGCCGGCATCAGCCTGAATGGCAAACCGGTTTTCAGCGTCCAACATCACCCCGAAGCCTCGCCCGGACCCACAGATTCCCTTTACCTGTTCCAGCGCTTTGCCGACCTGATGGATGCCACGACCTGAACCCCAGGCGCGACAGGTTGTAACAGGCGCGATCTGTAGAGATTATTACCTTATTGAATTGTAATCTTTATTACCAAAATATGAAGTCGGCTAATCCAAATTAGTACGACTAATCCCAATCTGCGTATTTGTGTGGCTCCAATTGGGAGCTTGGCATGGGCATGGGACTGGCAGTTCTTCAAGTGGCTGCACCACTATTGTTATTTAACATTGATGGCGCAACGCAAACCTTAGGCTCTATTGATGCATATCAATTGAGCAAAATCACAACGAGCTTGGCTTGTTCTGAGGCTTCAGGGCCATCGGTCGCAGTCACACGGATTGATGTCGAGCCCGATCAAGCCGCCCTCATTGCCTCGGCCCGCGCCGCCGCCCACGAAGATCGCAATACAGACTCAGCGGCCTTGTTCGCCAAGGCGATTGCCGCAAATCGAGGGGAAACCGGATTTCTGCTGCGCGAATATGCCGATCAATTGACCTATTCCGGTCACCCGGACCAGGCCATTGGTGTTTATAGTGCCTATCTCGCTCAGCCAGACCTAAGCGTCCAAGACCGCCTGACGGCGCGCAAGGGCCAAGCGCTCGCCCTGTCTTGGAGCGGACAATTACCCGCAGCCCTTGGTGCCTATGAGGCGCTGATCACAGATCAACCGGACAATATTGATCTTAGGCTTGATCGGGCTCGGGTCTTAACTTGGATGGAGCAACACGAAGCTGCCAAGGTACAGTATCAGCAGATTCTTGTCACAGACCCAAACAATGCCGCTGCCGCCGAAGGCCTGGCGCGGGCCGATAGTGCAATGGGCCAGCACCGCACCGCGCTTGCCGCTCTGGACACGCTGAAATCACCGGACAATCAGACCGACGAGGCGCTCTATCTGCGCGCAAGGACCATGACCTGGCTAGGGCGACCAGACCTAGCTAATCCCATCCTAACCGCTTTGCTACAACGTAACCCTGCCCATCATGACGCCCACGCGCTGCGGGCTGATATCGAGCGGGACCAGCGCCCCTTATTCCGCGCCACGCTCGAACGCTCTGGCCAGTCCAACAGTCTCGACATCACGACTGTGCGCCTAAGCCAGAGCTTTTTTTGGAATACGGGCACGCTGGAATTTGGACCCGATTTCGAGCATCAGTCCCTCGATCCCAATACTGGCGATGGTATCCGGATCAGCCGCCTTGGCCTGCACCTGCGCAGTCGGTTTTCTGACGATGCCCAGATCAGCCTGCGCCTGCAAGATCAGCGCACAAATGGCCCCGGTCCCGACAAGTCCCTAACCACCGGCGAGGCCTATCTGACCCTGTGGCCCAGTGATGCGATGCGACTTGATTTCGGCGCAAGCCGCTCAAGTTTCGACAGTGTGATCGGTTCAAACTATTACGCCAATTACGGCTCCGCCTCGGTTGACTGGTACCCGCAGCCCCGGACCCGGCTCACCGCCCGCACCTCCTATGGCGACTATTCGGACGGCAATAAGCGCTGGCTTGGCCAGATTGAAGCCGAGCAGCAACTGCTAAGATCCCCCAACCTGTTTTTGGGCGGACGCCTTACCCGCTTCAGCTTCGACAAGACTTTTGATCATGGCTATTTCAATCCAAAATCCCTGACCTCGGCAGAGGTGACTGGCCATCTTTGGGGCAAGGCCAAGGGCGTGCTTTGGTATGATCTGGCCGGTGCGATCGGACATGAAGACGCTGATCCGGGCGGTGGAAAGATGGTTTATAGCGCCTCGGCCCGCCTTAGCCGCGCCCTGACCCAAGCGGTCGATCTTGAAGCCATCGTGTCAACCTTTTCGTCCCGTGCCCAGGAGCCAACCGGCTTTGAACGCACGACTGTGTCCTTAGGTGTGAGGTATCGCTGGTGACCCTTCATTCAGAAAACCCAATGGGTGCAATGCCCCGCAGCGTCCCCATCTCGGCCGTTCAAAAGACCGTATTGATTGTTGGCGATCATTCGGGCGCAGATGGGGCCTTGACCACCGATCTGGAAACCGCCGGCTTGATCATATTGCGCGCGGATACGGGCAAGGACGCGCTGCGCTATCTGCAACAAGCGACGCCAGACCTGATCGTTTCAGATTTAGAAATTCCAGAAATGGATGGCCTCGAACTTTTGGGCCACGTGCGCTCGGATCGCACGACCCGCAGTATTCCGCTGATCTTTATGGCGCCAGACACCCGCATCAGTGACAGTATCCGAAGCCTTAGCCTCGGGGCCGATGACTATCTGCTTCAGCCGGTAAACAGTGATGAATTATTGGCCCGGATCAGGGCACGGCTTGAGCGACCAACCACACCGGCTGACCAGTTGCGCGAAGACCGGCCAAGCGGCCTACTCAGTATCAAAACCTTTTTGAGCGAGGTCGGTGCCGAGCAGCAACGCATCATGCTTCTGGGTCAACCAGCGATTATTGCCCATATCCGCCTGAAGGAATTGCCAGATCTTCACCGCCGTTATGGCGCTCAAGTCGATATTGCCTTGGCGCGTCAAGTGGGTGAATTCCTCTCTGCCCGACTGAGGCCACTGGACCTGGCGGCCCGCAGTCCGGATGGCGATTTTCTGCTGATGCTAACCGGACGCTCAACCGCTGAGGCCCGACAAGAACTGCATGACCTGTCTAGGGTCTTGGTCAATGCGCCCTTTTATGCCGACCACTTTGTTGCGCGGATCACGCCGGTGGTTGGTTATTCACTCCTGACCAAGAGCCAAAAGGCCCAGGCCGTACTCGATGAGGCGGCGCTAGCGCTAGAAATTGCGCTGCCGCATCTGGATCTTGAGCCGGTCATGTTTCAGCCCGACATGCTCAAGCGTAATCCAAAGCACCGTCAAACCCTGCCCCTAGTGGGTGTTTTTGAACGGCTGCGGCTACCGCTTCAAGTGATCGCGACCTTTGCCATCGGCTGGGCCCTGCCATTCTTGTTCTATATGAGCACACGATCGGCGGCGGTGGATATTAGTGGCATTGTCTATCTGGTCTTGGTCGCCATGCTGTTTGTGACCGCATCCTTGATCTGGGTCGAGGGCGTCTTGTCGCTGGAGCGCATTGACCCACCGGCAGAGCCGCACTCGCCCTATCCTGCGGCCAGCGCGATTATTGCCGCCTATCTGCCCAATGAGGCGCAGACCATTATTGATACCGTCGAATGCTTCTTGAAACAGGACTATCCTGGGCCCTTACAGGTGATCTTGGCCTATAATACGCCGCGCGATCTGGCCATTGAGGCCGAGTTGCGCGCGATCAACGCCCGCGATCCTAGGTTTGTCATGATCCGGGTCAAGGATAGCCATTCCAAGGCCCAGAATGTCAATGCGGCCCTATCCCTGACCACAGGCGAATTCACCGGCATATTCGATGCCGACCATCACCCAGACATGGGTAGTTTTGCCCGGGCGTGGCGGTGGTTATCGAGCAAGGCAGATGTGGTTCAAGGCCGCTGCCTGATCCGCAATGGCAAGGCCTCTTGGGTCGCCAAGATGGTGGCGGTAGAGTTCGAGCAAATCTATGCCGTCAGCCATCCCGGCCGGGCCCGTATGCACGGCTTTGGCATATTTGGCGGCAGTAACGGCTATTGGAAAACCGACCTTCTGCGACAAACCCGCATGCTTGGCTTCATGATGACCGAGGACATCGACTCGTCCTTGCGGGTGATTGAACAAGGTGGCTGCATCGTCAACGACCCATGGCTGATTTCGCGCGAGCTATCGCCGCTGACCTTTCGCTGCCTGGTGAACCAAAGGCTGAGATGGGCTCAGGGCTGGCTGCAGGCCTCGGTGCGCGATATGTGGCCCATGTTGCGCTCGAAAAAGCTCACGGCTCAGCAAAAGCTTGGCACACTTCACCTGCTGGCTTGGCGCGAAGTGTTTCCTTGGATCTCCATGCAGATGGTGCCCCTTGTCGCCTTCTGGTCGGTTCGTGCGGGCGGCATTTTTAAGCTCGACTGGCTGGTCCCGATCTTTGTGTTTTTTACCCTGTTCATCATGGCCTCAGGGCCCGGGCAATTGATTTTCACCTGGCACAATGCCGATCCCGAGATCAAAAAGAATAAGGGCTGGTTCCTGTATTATCTGGTCACGTCCATGTTCATGTTTGCGGCGCTGAAAAACATCCTGGCGCGGGTTGCCTTGATCAAGGAGGTGCTCAAAGAGCGGATCTGGCGCATTACATCGCGCAATCCGTTCGCGACCACCGAGGCACGGGCCGGCGCCCCTGCTGACAAGACCCTGATCACCCTGCAGGGTTACACTGGCCCAGAAACTGCGCTGACCGGGTCAGCATCTGTTGACGGGTATCGGCAACCGAAAGCCAATGGTCTTCACCCTTCATCTCCAATAGTTCGACCGACTTCCCGGCCCGCTTAAGCGCATCGGCCATCCGGCGGCTCTGTTCAGGCGGCACCACGGTGTCGTCTGAGCCATGGATCAGCAAGATAGGCACCGAGGCCTTGTCAGCATGGAAGACCGGAGAGATCACCTCAAGGATGGGATCAGACTCCTTTTTGATATCCAGATATTCGCGCCAATAGCGCGTCGCTGGCGTCCAAGGCCCATGGTTTTGTAACTTGAAATAGTCCAGCTGGCGACGCATGTCGGCGGGGCCAGCGACCGAAACCGCACAGCGAAAAATGCCAGATTGCAGGGTAACACCCGCCAAGGCCGCGTATCCGCCATACGAGGCCCCGACAATCGCCACCCGCGCCGGATCAATCACGCCCTGTTTGGCTAGGTCTGCGACCCCATCCGACAGGTCGGTCTGCATCTTGCGGCCATATTCGCCATAACCCGCCTTTAGGTGATCGACCCCCAGTCCATCTGACCCCCTAAACTGGGGTTGCAGGACGGCATAGCCAAGCGAGGCATAGGCCTGTGACCACCAATCAAAACCGGCATAATCGCGCGCAAACGGGCCGCCATGCGGCAAGACGATCAAGGGCAGGTTCTTCGCCCCAACCTTGGGCAGGGTCAGATAGGCGGGAATGTCAAAGCCGTCTGCGGCCTTGTAATGGATCAGGCTGACCGGGGCGATCTGGTCTGGGCCGAGGCCAGAATAGGCGTCATACAGCCATTTGGCCGCGCCGGTCTTGCGATCGACCAGAAAATAGCCATAGCCAAAATCTGCACCATCGACCAGCACGATGAACTTCATCCGGTCATCGGAGACGGACTGAAAATCGACCTGGGCGCCCTTAAAGGCCTTCACAATGCCGCGCCAAAGCCCCTCATCCTTGGCATCAAAAAAACGATAGTGTGTACCTTCAAGATCGGACTTTTGCGCCGCAATAACGACCTGGTCATTGGGGGCTGAGATCAGGCCGTGATCCTCCAGATCCTTGATAGGTTCGCCCCATGTCGCCGAGGCGACATCAATAGGATAGATATGGCCCGTATCGCCATCGGACTTTGCCACATAGACTGTCTGGCTATCCGCCGACACGCCTGCAAACACGGGTGGATTTAATAGGTCGCTACCCTTTTGCGATGACTTGATATGAAAATGATCCGGGCCGACCAGCACGTTCCAATTGCCGCGAACACGATCATAATCGATGCGCCCCAGAATGGCGCCGTCCTTGGCGATCGCATAGTCTGTGGTGTCTTCATTGCCGACCGCCACCACCTTTGACAGGCCTTTGCGTTCCAAGATCAGGGTCAAAACCCCCCGATTTGCGGGAAAAGTAATGCCATAGAGCAGCAGGGCATAACCGGTCTTTGGGTGCGCATACACAACGGGCCAGGCTGCCAAGCTATTCAGGCCATCGCGATTATTTGCCAAGAGATAGCGCACCTTGCCGGTCTCAAGATCAAACTCTGATGCCAAAAACCATTCACGCTTGGGATCGCTCAGCCCATTGACCAGTTGGGCGACCGAATAGGTCAAAAGGATGTGCGTATCATCGGCCCATTGAAGCCGGCGCAATTTCGAAGCCGGCAAGGCGATCTTGCGGATCGTCTTTAAGGTCTCGGCATCCCGAATCTGCAGGGTGGCTGTCCCATTGTCGGACACTTGGGCCATCATAAGCTTGCCACTCGGCGACAGAGCCAGGTTCTGGACGGTGGGCAATCGGCCATAGACGGACAGGGGCACAGACTCACCGGACTGCGCCGCCCCAGCGCCAGCCGCAGCCACTAGCACGGCAAACATGGCCCCAATCACCAACCCGATTATGCGCATTGCCTGCTCCCCCAAACGCCTCGGCAATCACATGACAAGGCGCGTGAAAACACGTCAAGATCGCAATATGCATAATAATCTTAGCAAGCAAAATTATGGGGCAGGCTGGCCTTGCCACGGGCTGTCCGAGAGGCCTAGTTTGCCGGCTTATTTTTGGGGATGGACCACAATGCGCCTTGACCGTCGTGAACTGATGCTTTCGGCCGGGGCCTTGGGCCTAGCCAGCGCCCTGCCTCAAACCGTATGGGCCGCTGGCGCGGGCCAGGATGCAGCGCTTGATCAGCGGCTGGCGCAATTGGCCAATACAATCTTGGTCGGGGCACCTGAGACCGCCACCTCGCTTGGCCTTGATAAGGGTGCACGGGCAGGCCTTAAGTCTAGGCTGACAGACCAGTCGGTCGGCGCGGCAGCCGAGAGCACCAAGCTTTGCCTTGATAGCCTTTCCGACCTTGCCAAGTTTAAGGACCAGGACCTGTCGCCGGCCAGCCAGCTGTCCAAGGGCGCGGTCACCTATGCGCTCGAACTCGGCCGTGATGGTGGCCAGTTTGAGTTTGGCGAGAACACACTGAACGCCGTCATGGACGAGAGCGCCACGCCCTATCTGGTCAATCAAATGACCTCCAGCTTTTCCAGTGTGCCTGAGTTTCTCGATAGCCATCACCAGATCGCCTCCAAGGCCGATGCCGAGGCCTATCTCGCCCGCCTATCGGGGTTTGCTCGGCTTTTGGACCAGGAAAATCAGCGTATTGCCCGCGATGCTGGCCATGGCGTGACGCCGCCTGACTTTTTGCTCAAAAATGCAATCGGCCAGCTGACTGGCATGGTCCAGCCGTCTGCGACCCAATCGCGTATGACCCAGTCCCTGTCCAGCCGCGCCAAGGCGCTAGGCCTTGTCGGCGATTATGAGGCCCGCGCGGCCAAGATTGTCGAGACCGAGGTCTATCCGGCCCTAGCCCGCCAGACCGATGCCCTCAAAACGGTCGCCGCCAGCGCCAATAGCGATGCTGGGGTCTGGAAGCTTAAGGACGGCGAGGCCTATTATGGCTGGCTCCTCAAGGTCGGGACCAGCACGGGTCTGACTGCCGACCAGATCCACCAGATGGGGCTGGACCAAAACCAAGCCATTGAGGCGCGCATGGACGGGCTCTTGGCCAAGCAGGGCCTAACCCAGGGCACGGTCGGCGAGCGGATGACGGCCTTAAGCAAACAGCCGCAATATCTGTTTTCCAATGATGACCAGGGCCGCGAGCAGCTGATTGCCTATCTCAATGGCCGCATTGCCGCCGTACGGCCAAGGCTGAAGGACGCCTTTGGCCTGACCTTGAAAGCGCCTGTTCTGGTCAAGCGTGTGCCGGAGGATATTCAGGACGGCGCGGCCCAAGGCTATATGAATACTGGCTCGCTCGATGGGACACGGCCTTCAACCTATTATATCAATCTGAAATCCACGGCCAATTGGCCACGCTTTAGCCTGCCAAGCCTGACCTATCATGAGACCGTGCCGGGCCATGCCTGGCAGGGTGCCTATCTGACCGAAAGCGGTGATGTGCCGCTGATCCGAGTCCTGCTCAGCGGTTTTAATGCCTATGTCGAGGGCTGGGCGCTTTATGCCGAGCAATTGGCCGATGAGATCGGCATGTATGACGATGATTGGGCCGGTCAGCTGGGTTATTTGCAGGCGCAAAAGTTCCGCGCTGTGCGGCTAGTGGTCGATACGGGCCTGCATGCCAAGCGCTGGAGCCGTGACCAGGCCATAGACTGGGCCGTGGCCAATTCTGGCCGCACCCGTGCGGCCATGACCAGCGAGATTGACCGCTATTGCGCCACCCCAGGCCAGGCCTGCGGCTATAAGGTCGGCCATACCGAGATTAACCGCCTGCGCGATAGGGCCGTGGCGGCGCTCGGCAAGCGCTATGATCTGCGCGCCTTTAATGACACGGTCGTCAAGACCGGCGCGGTGCCCTTAACCGTGCTCGGCCGCGAGATTGATCGCTATATCGCTGAAACGGCCAAGGCCTAGCGCGCAAAGATCAAGGTCTTGCTGCCGCGATACTGGGCCTCGCCGCTTAGGCGATAGCCACAGCGTTTAGCCACCCAGATCGAGGGCGCATTGGCGGGATCGATCATACAGACACTGTCGGTGCGGCCAAAATGCTGGTCGGCCCAGGCTAGGGCTGCGCGCACGGCCTCGCTGGCATAGCCAAGGCCATGGACCTTGGGTGTAAAGGCCCAGCCGCTTTCGGGGCACTGGTCCAGGGGCGGGTCAATATCGCGGCGATTATAGGCCAGTCCAACCTCGCCAATGAACCGGCCAGATTGGGTCTCGATCACGGCCCAATAGCCAAAGCCCATCAAGGTCCAATGCCCGGCATAGGTCATTAGGCGCGCCCAGACCTCTGAGGAACTGGCAGGCCGCCCCCCGATAAAGCGGGTAACATGCACATTGCTCCAGAGGGCCAGGCTGTCGGCAAAATCCTCGACCCTGTGCGCGCGCAGGGTCAGGCGCCGTGTCTGCAGGGTCGGGGCCTGAGAAGACCCCGACCCACTTTGAAAATCCGAAATGCTCAAATCAGCCGGCCAACAGGTTCCAGACAATCATGATCAGGCCCGCCGTGCTGGCAAGCCAAACCAGCGACCGAACCTGGCGCACGCCAAAGGCATAGAGCGGCACATAGACCACGCGGCCGACCAGATAGATTTGCGCACCTAGCAGGGTCTGGGCATTCTCCTTGTCCGCAGCATGGGCAATCAAGACCGCAGCGATAAACAGCGGCAGGGTCTCATAGAGATTGTCTTGTGCACGGCGCAGGCGCTCAGCCACGGCACTTAGAGGCGGCATGGCCTCATCGCGCGGGCCGGTATTCCACTTAATGCCGTATTGACCGGTGCGGGCAAAATCAAAGGCCAGAATTTGGGCAAAGGCGAGGACGAGAGTCCAGGCCAGTATGGTCAAGATGGGTGTCATTTTGGTGCTCCCCCGAATACCGCCCCTATTGCGCGGCTTGGAAACACGATTGGTGTCCGATTTTGGCCTTGGGTCAAGTCAAAGCCCGGTTCATAAAGGCAAGCCACTCGATCGGAGATAAGACACCCATGCGCCGCGCAGCCATAATTGCCCCCGTCCGCACCCCTGTAGGGAAATTTCTAGGCTCCATGGCCTCTGTGCCGGTCGAGACCCTAGCCGCCGCCGTGGTCAAGGCGGTCGTGGCCCGCAGCGGCATTGATCCGGCAAGGATTGAGGATGTGGTCTTTGCCCAAAGCTATGCCAATGGCGAGACGCCCTGTATTGGTCGCTGGGCAGCCCTTGCCGCCGACCTTCCCATCGAGGTGCCGGGCAGCCAGGTCGATCGGCGCTGCGGCGGCGGGCTGCAAGCCATCGTCAATGCCGCCATGATGGTCCAGACCGGGGCTGCCGATGTCGTGATTGCGGGTGGTGTCGAGAGCATGAGCAATGTCGAATACTATACGACCGACATGCGCGGCGGGGCGCGGGCCGGCTCGGTCACCCTGCATGACCGGCTAGAGCGCGGGCGCGAGCGCTCCCAGCCCGTCGAGCGGTTTGGCAAGATTTCTGGCATGATCGAGACCGCCGAAAACCTGGCGCGCGAGCACAATATCAGCCGCGAGGCGTCAGACGAATATGCCGCCCAAAGCCATGCCCGCGCGGTCGCGGCCTGGGCTAGGGGCGCGTTTGATCAAGAACTGGTGCCGATCAGCGTGCCCCAGCGCAAAGGCGATCCTGTGCTAGTCAGCCGCGACGAGGGCGTGCGTAGCGATGCGACCCTAGCCAGCATGGCGGCCCTGCGTCCGATCATGAAGGATGGCGTTGTCACCGCCGGTAATTCCAGCCAACAAAACGATGCGGCCGCCGCCTGTCTGATCGTGGCTGAGGACAAGCTCGTCGAGCTTGGTCTTGAGCCCATGGGCTATCTGGTCGGCTGGGCCGCCGCTGGATGCCATCCTGGCACCATGGGCTATGGCCCAGTGCCTGCGGTGGAAAAGCTAATGGCCCGGACGGGCCTGTGCGTCGACAAGATGGATCTGGTTGAGCTGAACGAGGCCTTTGCCTGTCAGGTTCTGGCCGTGCTCAAGGGCTGGAACTGGCATGATCCAGAGCGTTTGAACGTCAATGGTTCGGGCATTTCACTCGGCCATCCGATTGCCGCCACCGGCGGACGGATCTTGGCGACCATGATGTATGAGCTAGAGCGTCGAAAGGGCCGCTATGGCCTCGAGACCATGTGCGTTGGCGGCGGCCAGGGTCTGGCAGCCATATTCGAGCGCCCCTGATCATGAAGCGACTTGCTACCCTCCTGATCGCCAGCCTTGGCCTTGCCCTAGGCACGGCGCCCGCGCGCGCAGCCACGGTCTTGACCGGCGACAGGATGGAGGGTGTGCCGGTGATTTCCGCCCTCGATGTCAGCGACCTGCCAAACGCCAGCCTATCGCGCTTCTATTTTCGGGTCACCGACCAGACGACCGGGCTAGGCTGGTATGTGCCGGTTCTGGTGGCCAAGGGGGCCACGCCCGGCAAACGGCTTTTGCTCACCGCCGCTGTCCATGGCGACGAATTAAACGGCATTGCCGTCATCCAGGACCTGTTCAAAGATCTGGATCCCAAACAGCTAAGCGGGGTCGTCATCGGTGTACCGGGTCTGAACCAGCCCGGCCTCTTGCAGGCGGCGCGTGGCTTTCACCCTAGCGAGGGTGCGGGGACGAGCAATCTGAACCGCAAAATGCCGGGCGATCTGAACACCGATGACATTGCCGATGTCTATGCCGGACGCCTTTGGACGGGCCTGTTCTTGGGCAATGCCGACCTCGCTGTCGATCTGCACACCCAGTCGCGCGGCACACTTTACCCAATGTACATCTTCGCCCAGACCCCGGGCGCCAAGCATATGGCCGAGGTGATCCGGCCCGATGTGATCAAGCTCGATCCCGGCGTGAACGGTGCCATAGAGAACATGCTCAATGCGGCGGGCATGACGGCTGTGACCTTGGAGCTGGGCGCACCGGAAGTGTTTGATCCGGTCATGATCGGCCGCGCCCTTACCGGTATCAAGAACCTAATGATCGACCAGGGCATGGTGGCCGGACAGGTCAGCAAGTCTGGGCCGGAGCCCTATATCGGCAATCTGACCACCAATGTCTCAGCCCCGCGCGGCGGCTATGCGCGGCTGAAGGTCAAGCTTGGCGACAAGGTCAAGTCCGGCCAGGTTCTGGCCACGATCAGCAACCCGTTCGGCCAGGTCACGGCCACGGTCACAGCGCCTTTGGACGGCCAGGTTCTGTCACTCGCCACCTCGCCGCTGCACGAGATTGGCGCCATGCTGGTGCGTCTGATCAGCTGGTCCGACGACGCATCGTGCAAAGAGGCCGGCTGCGGCCGCTAACGTCTGAGACTTAAGCCCAATCGCACCAGACGCGGCGCGCCATAGCCGGTGGTGCCGTCGGCGGACTGGGCCACGGCAATCTTGGCATTGGTGACATTATCGGCGGCCAGATAGACGTCTAGGCCCTTGGCAAGCTGCCAGCCTGCCCGCGCATCGAGGCTGGTGGCGGGGGCAAGACGTCTTGTATTGAGATCATCCTCAAAGCGGGCAGTTTCGAACCGCATATTGGCGTTCAAGCTAAGGCGCTGGACCGGGCTCCAACGCACTTGCCCGACCAGTGTCAGCTCAGGGGTCTGGGCCGGGCGCTTACCGTTCAGTTGCGGCGCCGTATCAGCCCCTTCAACCCGCGCATGGGTTGCGGACAAGGCAGCGCGAACATTGAGGTTAGACGTTAGATCGCGCGAGGCCTCGGCCTCAAGCCCATAGGCCATAATCTGCCCGGCATTTTGCCGCTGACGCAGGACACCGCCCGCCGGAATAAAGCCTGCGCTCGGCAAGATCGGCAGCACGCCGGGACCAGAGCCCAAGGTCACATTGGTCACTGGATCACTTAGGCGGTTGGCAAAGCCGCCCAGGCTCCAGCGCCATGCGCCCTCACCCCCAAGGCTCAGATCAAGACCGGCCAGATGCTCTGGCTTCAGGGCCGGGTTGGCTTCGGTAATGTCATTGCCAACGCGAAACGGGCGATAAAGCTCATTGAGGGTGGGGGTGCGGAAACCCGAATAGACGGCGCTACGCCAATAGACCCCGTCGCCGAGGTCACGCCGCAGGCCAAGCCTCGCGGTTGGCTCAAGCCCGTGGGTCTTGGCAAAGGTCTGGTTCAGGGTCACAGCCCCGGTCTGGGCATTGGTCTCACGCCGAAAACCATCCGTCGCCTGCCAGGCATCGAGGCGCGCGCCACCGGCCAGCAGCCAGGGGCCCGATTGGCGCGAGCCCTCCCAATAGGCCCCCATGACACGCGTGCTGCCACCGGCGCGGCGGTCACGGGTAAAGGCCCCGCCCATATACCGAAACAGCTCATGCTCTTCGCCATCGGCTAGGCGGCCATCGGCCCCGATCTCACTGGCCCAGCCCGGGCCCGCCCAGCGCCAGGCGGCATTGAGGCCATAGCCCGTGGCCGGGGTGGCATATTGATTATTAGCAGGGGTTGCAGTGGCGCGATTTGAGGCTGCGGCCACAGAGCTATTGGACAGGTTGGAGCGCCGCACCCAGGCCTGGGCCCGCCAGCCGCTGGGATCGGCATCAGACGTCTGGGCCAGGGTCAGACTGGCCTGTTGGCCCTCGGCCCGGGAATTTGCACCCTTAAGGCCCGCGCCGCGATCTTCCTGATAGGACCCAAGCCGCAGGGCCATGACTGCTGGGCCAATATCGTGTTGGAATCGGGCCGAAGCGCTCCAAGTTTCCAGATCGGTGCGGGTATCGGCAAGCCCTGCGCGAGCCCCGCGCACAGGCACATAGCCGCGCGAGGTTTCGCGGCTGGCCGCGATCAAGACCGGCCCCTCGCCAAAGGCAAGGCCCAGCCGCGCCGACCCAAACTCACCCGCCGAAACATCCAGATTACGGGTCGAACCTGTGGCCTCCTCTAGGGCGACCACACCGGTCAGGGCCCCCGCGCCATAGGCCCCGGCCCCGGCACCGCGCACGACCGAGGCCCCCGACAGGCCTTCGGGTGGCAGGGCTGACCAGATCACCCAACCGCCAAAAGGATCATTCTGCGGCACACCGTCTAGGGTCACCAACGCCCGACCAGCCCCCGATGGCGCAATCGCCCGCAAGGACAGGCCTTGAGAGGTTGGATTGGCCGACAGGCTGGAGGTGCGGCGAAACAAGGAGGCGCCTGGCACCTGTTTAAGCGCCTCATCCAGACGCGGCGCGCCCGCCAATTCTGCCGTGCCTAGGCGCACAATTGAAAACACCTTTTCCGAGGGCGAAGGCGCCAAGCGGGCAGCACGAACCACAACGGTTTCTACGGCAGGGACATCGGAGATCATCAAAATCGCGCTCACAGCTAAAAAACCGCGCGGGTCCTACAGGCTTCTTGACAAGGGACCGTTGCCTTCAGCGCGCATTTACAACATTATCATCGTCAACCTAGACGAAAATCAAAAAAGTTAGGGCAGGAAACCATGAAAATTACGTCCATCCTCGGAACCATAGCGGCGGCTTTATTGCTGACTGCGTGTCAGCCGGGCCCCAAGGCGGGCAAGGTTGATGCCGCACGCCTGATCGCGGCCGAAACTGATACAGGCAATTGGATGAGCTATGGCCGCACCTATTCGGAGCAGCGTTATAGCCCATTGACTAAGGTCAATACCGAAACCGTCGGCAAGCTGGGCGTGGCCTGGCATTATGAATTCGATACGGATCGCGGTCAGGAAGCCACGCCGCTCATGGTCGATGGCACAGTCTATACCACGACTAGCTGGTCAAAGGTGTTTGCCTTTGACGCCAAGACCGGGGCCTTGAAATGGTCTTATGACCCCAAGGTCGATGGCAAGCGCGGCTTTAGCGCGTGTTGCGACGTGGTCAATCGCGGCGTTGCGGTCTGGAATGGCACGGTGTTTGTTGGCGCGCTGGATGGCCGCCTGATCGCGCTTGATGCTGCCACCGGCAAGGTCAAGTGGTCCACTGTAACGTTCGACCAGTCCAAGCCCTATACCATCACCGGCGCACCGCGCGTGATCAAGGGCAAGGTCCTGATCGGCAATGGCGGCGCAGAATATGGCGTGCGCGGTTATATATCGGCCTATGACGCCGCCAGCGGCAAGCTGGCCTGGCGCTTCTATACGACCCCAAATCCAGAGGGTAAGCCCGATGGCGCCGCATCGGACAAGGTGCTGGCGGAAAAGGCCAATAAGACCTGGTTTGGCGAGGGCTGGAAAAAGACCGGCGGCGGCGGCACGGTTTGGGATGCCATGGCCTATGACCCCGATCTCGATATTCTCTATATCGGCACCGGCAATGGCTCGCCTTGGAACCGTATCAAGCGTTCAGATGGCAAGGGCGATAATCTATTCCTGTCCTCCATCGTCGCGCTCAAGCCTGATACGGGTGCCTATGTCTGGCACTATCAGACCACGCCGGGCGAGAGCTGGGACTATACCGCGACCCAGCACATTATGCTGGCTGAGCTAAACATAGGCGGCAAGGCCCGCAAGGTGGTCATGCAGGCCCCCAAGAATGGCTTCTTCTATGTGCTCGACCGGGCAAGCGGTGAACTTCTCTCCGCTGACAAATATATCCCGATCACCTGGGCAACCGGTGTGGATTTGAAGACTGGCCGTCCGATTGAGACCCCCGGCGCGCGCTATGAAACCAATCCAGCCCTGGCGATCCCAGCCCCTTACGGCGGCCATAACTGGCAGCCCATGGCCTATAGCCCCAAGGAAGGCCTCGTCTATATCCCGGCCATGTCGGTGCCGTTTGGCTATGTCAATGATACCAAATACATCCATAAACAGGGCGCTTGGAATGTTGGCATTGATACCCTGGCGACCGCCCTGCCGGACGGCAATGCTGCCAAGGCGGCGATCAAGGCCATGATGAAGGGCCATCTGATTGCTTGGGATCCCGTAGCCAAAAAGGCGCGCTGGACGGTTGAGCATCCCTATTTCTGGAATGCGGGCGTCTTGGCCACGGCCGGTGATCTGGTGTTCCAGGGCTCAGCGGGCGGCGAATTTGTCGCCTATAATGCCAAGACCGGCGCCAAGGTTTGGAGCTATCAGGCTGGCAATGGCATTATTGCCGCGCCCTCGACCTATTCGATCGATGGTGAGCAGTATGTGGCCATTATGGTGGGTTATGGCGGGGCGGCCCCTCTGGCGGCCAATTTCGCCCTGCCCGACCGTCCACGTCTGCCTGGCCGTTTGCTGGTGTTCAAGATCGGCGGCACGGACAAGGTTGCGGCCTTCCCGGCCCCAGAAAAAATGACCATTGATCTTGCGGGCGTCAGTTCCAAGGGCTCGGCCAAGGAAGGCTTTGCGCTCTATCACCAGAACTGTGCGGTCTGTCACGGGCCCAATGCCTCAGGCACCTATCTGCCGAACCTGAAAACCTCGCAGATGCTGCTGACCGAAGACAATTGGAAGTCGGTTGTGATTGATGGTGCTCGTCAGCCCATGGGCATGATCAGCTTCAAGCAATTCCTCACCCCCGCCCAGGCAGAGTCCATCCGGGCCTATGTCCTGAGCGAAGCGGTCAAGGCCAAGGCAGAAGACGCCGCGGCCATGGCAACGAACAAATAGGCAATAGCCCCGCGTCCGGCTCATACCGGGCGCGGGGTCTCGCCAAGCCTTGGCGATCATGGTCTAGAATGCGGACACCCCATTCTTGAGACCGATTTTTGAATGACCCCTGCCCTGACCCCCGACGAATTCGATGCCCTGCGCCTATCGCTCAAGGTCTCTTGCGTCGCCACAGTGATTGCCCTGCCCTTGGCGGCGGCCACAGCCCTTGCCCTAGCGAGGGGGAGGACATGGCTGGGCGGCTGGGTCATGGCCCTGATTAATGGGCTTGTCTATCTGCCGCTGATCCTGCCACCTGTGGTCACGGGCTATGTGCTGCTTGGCCTATTTGGCCGTATGGGGCCGATTGGCAGCGCCTTGGCCAAGGTCGGGATTGTATTTGCCTTTGACTGGACGGGTGCAGCCCTTGCCGCTGGCCTAATGGCCTTTCCCTTGATGGTGCGAGCCATACAGCTTGGCTTCGAGGCCATAGATCCGGGCCTAGAACAGGCCGCCGCTAGCCTCGGTGCGCCGCCCCTGCGGGTATTTGCCACCATTACCCTGCCGCTCGCCGCACCAGGCCTGATTGCGGGTGCCTTGCTTGGCTTTGCCAAGGCCATGGGCGAGTTTGGTGCAACTGTAACCTTTGTCGCCAGTATTCCGGGCCAGACCCGAACCCTGTCCTCAGCCATTTATAATGCCATCCAGACCCCCGGGGGCGATGCCATGGCCATGCGGCTAGCCGCCCTGTCGGCAGGCATTTCCATACTCGCCTTGATCTTGGCCGAAGCCGCTTCGCGCCAGCTGTTGCATCGGCGTCAAAAGGTCGGCGCGGCATGAGCCTCGATATTGCCATTTGCGCCCGACTGGGCGGGTTTAAGCTAGACGCTCAACTCGAGACCCAAGGCCAGGTAACCGCCCTGTTTGGTCGCTCTGGCGCGGGCAAGTCGAGCCTCGCCAAGGCCATTGCTGGCCTTGAACGGCCCCTGTCGGGCCATATCCGGCTAGATGGGGAAACGCTTTTCGATGCCAAGACCCGCATTCATGTGCCGCCTTGGAAACGTCAAATCGGTTATGTGTTTCAAGACGCGCGTCTGTTTCCGCATCTGAGCGTTAGACAAAACTTGACCTATGGTTCGGGTCCAATCCAGTCAGGCCTTGACCAGACCATTGCCCTATTGGGCCTAGAAGCCCTGTTGCCGCGATCGCCTAGCGGGCTGTCGGGCGGCGAAGCGCGGCGGGTGGCCATTGGCCGCGCCCTGCTTAGCCAGCCGCGGCTCTTGATCCTAGACGAGCCACTCAGCGGTCTAGACGGTGCTCGGCGTTCGCGCCTGCTCGACTGCCTTGAACAGATCAAGATCACCGGCGGCCCATCTATCCTCTATATCAGTCATAATCTGGATGAAATTATTCGGCTGGCCGACCATGTCACCCTAATGGCGGGCGGTAAGACCCTGACGACGCGGCCGCTTGAGCAGGTTTTCGAACATCCTGAAACCGGACTGGCCGCCGGCCTAAAGGCTCCAATCTCGATTCTTATCGGCACTGTTTTGGACCATGGCGAGGGCAGATCCCGGCTATTGCTCGGCTCAAAACCAGATCTAGGGCAGCGGGCGATCTTTACCCTGCCAAGCATAAACGCCAAGCCCGGCCAGCCTGTGCGGTTTTTCATCGAGGCCAGCGATATTGCCATCGCCTTAACCAACCCGACCGATACGAGTGTGCAAAACCGTCTGGCCGTAGAAATTGACGCCATCGAACCGTTTAGCGATGGCACTTTACTTGTCACACTTTCAGGTTATGGGTACAAAGTTAAAGCAATTGTAACGTTACAAGCTGTTCGTAATCTTGGGCTCAGGACAGGATTACGTGTAACGGCTATGATCAAGGCCGCCGCCAAGGTTAGACTGAACAATATCGATAGTTAACCTAGAGTGTTTAAGGGAAAAAGTTCATAGATCGATGATTTTATGTCGACCGCAAAGCTGAAAAGTCATTGCAATAAAGAAAAAGTCTGTTCAAAGTTTCGTACAAATAAGTTTTTGTGACGATTTTAACAGACAAAATACAAACAATACTCAGGGCCAATTATCCATGAAGACCATTTCATTCATATCGCAGAAAGGTGGCACGGGTAAAACCACCCTAAGCGTTCATATGGCCACAATAGCCCACAGCCTCGGCTATAAGGTCTTTCTGGTTGATCTGGACCCGCAAAAGTCTTCATTTGACTGGTCGCGGTGCCGAACAACACCTGGTCCTGTAACCCGAAGTTTCAAGCCAGGGGCCCTATTTCACGCCCAAAGCGAGGCGCGTAAGCTTGGCTTTGATGTGATGATTGTCGATACGCCAGCCGCTTCGATTGAGCTAAGCTTGGATGCCGCACGGGTGTCTGACCTCATTGTGCTGGTTTCGCGGCCGACGATTATCGATTTCAGAGCCTTAAAGGAACTTGCCGGCCTGGTCCGCGCCATGCCGATTTCGTCGGCGCTTGTGCTGAATCAAGCCCCGCCGCAAAGATTGGGCCGGGAAATGAATATGGTCAGCGAAAACATCAATTTGCTGTTTGATCTCGGCATTCACCTTGCTCCCGTCGCCATTCGCACTCGGCAAGTTTATCAGGGCGCTTTTGGCACAGGTCAATCCGCACCAGAAATCCAAAAAAACTCGCCTGCCGCAAGCGAGATCGCAAGACTATGGACCTATCTGGAATCTCGGTTATCGCTTAACCAGCAAGGCGAACGCGGCATGGCCCGACCAGGCCGATCAGCCATGCCGGCTAAAGACGCAAGCGCGGCTTAAATCCCCCAGCCCTTCAAACCAATCGCGCCGATCTCGTCCGTACCCGTGCCAAATTGACCAGATTTGCCACAATATGGGCATGATCTAGGCCCTGATTAGCCTTCAAAGCAAAAAGTTTGTTTGCGTCCGGGCCAATCACCGTTAGTTTTCAAATGGTTTGCGCCGCATGGCGTGTGTTTGATGCGGATCGGTTTGTCGCCGAGGATTGGGCCGATAATGAAGGTCACGAAGTCTTCCCCTCTGAACTTGGAGTCGGACACCCCGGCCACTGAGCCTTCAGTGACCGCGCCCAAGGTTGCGCCAAAGCGGGCCGCTGCAAAAGCATCAACCAAATCCATAACGGCCAAGGCCGAAGCCATGCCGACCAGCCCAGACAGCGCGCCAACAGGATCCCAGCGGTCGCTATTCGTTAGCGGCTCGGCGGGTAAGTCGCGATCAGCCAGCAAAAAAGCCAAAAAGCCCAAAAGAACGGGAAGTTGGGCCTATCCCATTGCTGGTCTGGCCAGTTTTTTGTGGATTGGTAGCCTGATTGCCTTTGTGCTCGGCTTTCAGTCCCGGGTTGGGCCTTTCGATTTTGATCCCTTTCTGATTGGTGTTTTCACCCTCCTCGCCATGGGGCCAATCGGGTTTGTATTTTTTGCAGCCTATGCCCTGACTCAGGGTCGCCGCTTTGGCGAAGAGACCCGCCGCACCCAGACCCTCGCCGATCACATGATTACGCCCGCAGCAATCGCCATTGGGGATACGGGTGCCTTGCTCACCGGCATTCGTGCAGAAATCGATGCAGCAACGGCCGCGGCCAAACTTGCTCAAGAAGAGATTGGCGTGCTTGGGCGCGTGTTGGCCGGCGAAACCCAGCGCCTGATTGAGGCTGCCGCCAATTCGACCAAGTCGGCTCATGAGATGAGCGGCAGCCTTGCCCAAGAGCGTCAGGCCCTCGACGCCATGACCAAGACCCTGGATGATCAGGTTGGCCGAATTAATGATGCTGTGAGCCGTCAGGCCCGCCTGGTTGTCGATTCCGCTGAAGTGGCTGACGCCCAGATCCGAGAGGCCGAAAGCGCCCTAGCGGCCCGTACCAGCGACCTATCCGCCGCTGCCAATGAGGCGGCGGCCACAGCGCGCTCGGCGGGCGAAGATATCGGCAAGGAGGTCGAGCGCCTCAAGGATGCGGGGGTCAATTTTAACGAACAGGTGCATTTTGTTCAGGACGGCTTGGTTAAGCAAGTCACTGTACTCAATGACGCGGCCCAGGGCCTGCGCAATGACCAAGAGCAGCTAGACGCCGCACTGGTCACCCGGCGCAGCCAATTGTCCGATCTTATTTCTCAAAGCCGTGAAGCGGCTGAGGCTGTTGACCAGACCGCCCGCGAAGCTGGCCAACAGATTGAACGCCTGTCCCAGATCAGCAAGGAGCGGGCAGAAGAACTTAATGAGGCGGCCAGATCACATCGCTCTGCCCTAGCCAGCGCCGCAATTGAATCGCTTGGTGCAATCACCGACGCCTCGGGCCGACACAAGGACCTGTTATTGCAACAAACCCAGCATCTGGTCGATGCCATGAATATGGCGGCCGAGCAGGCGCAAAATAGTGCCCAGGCCCAGATCGCTGCCGCCAATAGCCATTTGGCCCAGATGAGCGAAGCCGCCTTTGGCGCGAGCCAACAGGCCGAGGCCATGTTTGCTGCAAGGCTTGAGGACGCGCGCAACCTTATTGAGCAGTCTGTACGGCTGACCGAAGAGGCTGGGGCCCGGTCGGCAGAGCAATTGTCGCGCAATCTTGGCTCGATCCGTGATGCCGTGAATCAGTTTGCCGACCTGCTGGCCGATTTCGAACACCGGATCGGCGCCCTGCCCAACGAGGCCGCGCGTCAAGCCGAGGCGGCATCCGAACGCTTGGCCGAAGGTATAGCCAGCGGCATTGCCCATATGGCCAATGCGGCCAAGGCGGCGGCTGAGGAGACCTTGGCGGTTGATGCGCGGTTCCAAGATCGCGTGCGCCGCAATTATCAGGCCTTGGGCGATGCTGTGCGTCAACTTGAGCAGGCGGCCAGCGTCACCAAGGCCTCCATCGCAGCTGAGGTGGCCGCAAAAGATGCAGTAGCTACGACCTCCACAGCAGGGCGGCCGCCCTTACAGCGCCCATCACCGACCTCACGACCCGCGCCAGCGCCACTGGACCCCAGCCGCCAGCGTTTGCGACTGACCCCGACCGAGGGTGATGCTGAACTCAGCACCGTGTTTGGCCGAACCAGCCAATACCCCACCGCGCCCAAGGATGATCAGGTCTCTTGGAAGGACCTGCTTACCTCGATCGATGACAAGCCCATGGATGATGACCAATTGGCTGATTTGATGGTGCAAGAAGGCCGGGGCATGCAACTTGAGTCCCAAAATGTCTTGCCAAGGCCGCGTATCGACGAAATTGCGGCAAGCATCAATGCCGGAGACCTCAAGGGCGCGCGCAATCGCGTCAAGCGGATGGCAGGGCCTGCAGTTCAGCAATTGGCACGCCGCCTAGCCAGTAATCCAAGCCTGGCCAATAAGGTTCGGCGGTTTGTCTCGCGCCAAACGGCGGTCTTGGCCGGCGCAGCCTCGCGCGACCGCGATGGCTTCTTGACCGCCACCCTATTGGCTAATGAACAGGGCAGGATATTCCTGCTGATGGACGCGGCCTTGAGCGAACTGGGCTAATGCGCCAAATCACGGCGCGGCAAGAGGTCTGGCCAATTGCCGGCAGCTTTGTCATAGCGCGCGGTGCCAAGACGGAGGCCAAGGTCATTGTGGTCGAGCTGGCCCAAGACGGTTTTAGCGGGCGCGGCGAGTCCGTTCCCTATGGCCGCTATGGCGAGACCATCGACAGTGTGCTGGCGCAGATCGACCAGGTCAGCGATGCTGTAGCGGCCGGTATGGATCGTACCAAGCTCATGGACATCCTGCCCGCAGGGGCCGCACGAAATGCCATAGACTGCGCGCTTTGGGATCTAGAGGCCAAACGGTCGGGCATACGGGCCCATATCCTTGCCGGTTATGCGCAGCTTGAGCCGGTTAAGACCGCCTATACGATTAGCTTGGGCACGCCGAAAGCCATGTCCAGTGCCGCCAGAACGGCGGCCAAGCGACCCATGCTCAAGCTTAAGATTGGCGGCCCCGATGATCTGGACCGGGTCGAGGCGGTGCGCCTAGCGGCGCCCAAGGCTCGCCTGGTTGTCGATGCCAATGAGGCCCTAAGTTTTGATGACCTTGTCCGGCTAGCCCCAGACTTTGCGCGGCTAAAGGTCCAGTTGATCGAACAGCCCCTAAGCGCGGGCGAGGACGAGGCGCTAGAGGGCTATCACAGCCCAGTCATGCTCTGCGCCGATGAGAGCCTGCATACACGCCAAGAGCTTGCCCAATGCGCGCGGCGCTATGGCGCGATCAATATCAAGCTGGACAAGGCGGGTGGTCTGACCGAGGCCTTGGCGCTCAAGCACGAGGCCGAGGTGCTGGGGCTAGAGATCATGGCCGGCTGCATGGTCGCCACCTCCCTGTCCATGGCCCCGGCTATGATCATTGCCCAGGGCGCGGCCATAGTCGATCTTGATGGGCCGCTTTTGTTGGCAAAGGATCGGGAACCGGGCCTGACCTATATTGGGTCAATGATCGAGCCTGGATCAGAGGCCCTGTGGGGCTAGACGCCCCTGACGCAGGACCTGCACAGCGGCGACAAAACCCAGTCCAGCGATCAGGGCCATGGCCAGATAGCCCCGCGCGCCAAACCCATCATAAAGCGGACCCGACACGATCATGGCCAACCCAATCAGCAAGCCGCCCGACAGGGCCGAGTTCAGCACCTGGGCCGCCGATGCGGCTCTTGGTGGGCTATAGCGCTCAATCAAGGGCAAGACGGCCATAAAGGTGGCGGCAAAGCTAAAGGCATGCAGGACCTGTAAGCCAAACAAGATCGGCACGGGCGGCGAAAACGCCATGGCAATCCAGCGTACAATTGCGCCCAGACTGCCGAGTACCAACATGATCTCAGGCCCTAACCGGCGGCGCCAGCCTTCGGCAAACCACATAAAGGCCACTTCGGCGGCAACACCAAAACCCCACAGCATACCAATGGTCGCTGCAGGCAGGCCTTGAGCCTGCCAGACCAGGGTTGAAAAGCCATAATAGAAGGCATGGGCAGCCTGAATCAGGCCCGAAGCCGTGATCGACCACAAAAACAGGGGCCGTTGCAAAAGATCGCCCAGCCCGTGCCAGCGATCGCGACTTTGCAGCCTTGAACCCTCTTCCGAAACACGGTCACCGGGCAAGAGCACTAGCGCGGCTAGACCCGTGGCGAGGGCCGCTGCAATCGTCCAGATCAAGACCAGATCTTTGGAAAGGCGGGTCAGCAAATAGCCCATAACCAGATTGCTAATGATAAAGGCGACCGAGCCCAGTCCCCTTGGCCAGCCAAAACCAAACCCGTCTAGGCGCGCGCGTCGCAAGGCTAGGACATCGGTGAGCGGCGGCAGGGTGGAAAACAAGGACGAGGCGATAAACCAGGCCAAAAACCAGAACCAGAACCCATTAACTAGGGAAAGGCTCGCATAGGCAAAGGTCGCGCCCATGGCCAAAAACATGATCGGCGTACGTCTGAGCTTAAAGCCATCGGCCCATAGCGCTATCAAGGGACCCGAGATGGTGCGCGCCAACATAGGGGCTGACAAGATCAAGCCAATCTGTGCGCCCGTTAGGCCATGACTGCCAAACCAGGCTGGCATGAAGGGCACACTAACGCCGGTCCCCAGATAGACGAGGCAATAGAACAGACCAAGAGGAAGCCAGCGCGACATGTCGACGCCTTAGCCGAGCCGCGCTGCCGAGTCCTGCAAACTCAAGCGCCCGGCAGGGCCGGCAGGACCAACATGCGCCGGTCGGCCATGGCCTGATAGAGGCTCAAGATTTCGCGGTCCAAGGCGAGATTGCCCTCAAGCTCGGCTGACGCGTGTACAGAAATCAAGAGGAGGCGCAGTTGCGCATTATGGGCATCAAGCGCGGCAACCGACAGGTCCGACGCATCGGCCGCGCCTGGCACAGTTGCCCCGGCCCTGGCCAGCAGTTCAGCAATCGCACCATTTTCCCAAACCCGCACAGCCACGCCGGTTTCGGCTTCTTGGGCTGCGAGGAGCGAGATCAGGCCCACCACACTGACACGGCCACTGAGGAATTCGCCCATGGATTCTGGCGGCGGCGGCACGGCAAAGGCCATAAAATTGCCGACTAAAAGCTCGTTTGTGGTCGGAGTCATTTCCAGCCCTCCAGGCTCGCTAGGCGGTCCGCAATAATCTTGTCGTGGCGTCTGGCTGTATACCAGCCGGAAAAGCCCAGCACGGGATCGGTTCCGCCGCCTGTGCGAAACTCCTTAGCGGCCGAGGTCCAGATCGCCTGACCCTTGACCGCATTGAACAAGGACCACCAGTCCAGCGCCCTTTGGTCAATCTCAAGGCCGCTCTGCGCCTGCCAAAGGGCCAGGGCCTCGTCGCGCGGCAACATGCCACTGACCTGGGTTGGATCATAATGCCCCCAAAGCGGGTCCAGCGCCCAACCAAGGTCCTCTAGCGGGTCGCCCAGATGCGCCATTTCCCAATCGAGTATGGCCGTGATCTTGCCAAGTCCATCATGCAGAAAATTGCCGGTCCGATAATCACCATGCACCACGCTGAGCTTCTGTGCGGGCGGCGGCGGGTTACGGCGCAGCTTGCGAATGGCAGCATAGACGATCGGTTGGGGGTGAAGCAGATCGGCCTCAATCACCCCGGCCCAATAGTCCAAAGCCACAGACCAGCAGGTATCAAGGCTAGGCGCTGGGGCCACCGTACTGATCGGCATGCCCTTTGGGTCCGCCTTGGCGATCTGGCCCAGATAGGAAAAGAACTGATGGCCAATGGCGGCGGCATGGTCGCCATAGGCCTCGACCGTAAACGGGCTGGCCGCCTTGCCAATATCGATCCGGCCCATAATGAAGAAAGGCCGTTCAAGCTCAGTTTCAGCCATTTCCAGCGCGACCGGCTCTGGCACGGGAATGCCCAGATCATAAAACGACTGATAGGCCAAAAATTCTAGCCGCCGATCCGTATCGATCAGGCTGCCGACCGGGTCGCGGCGCAGGATCAGGGCCTTGGTCTGGCTGCCCAATTTGGCATCAAACCGATAGGTCTCGCGGCTGGCCCCGCCAGGGATACGAGACAAGTTCTCGACCTCGACCGCCTCGCCCCACAACCGCCCCAAATAGGCGGCGATGTTTTCCGACAGGCTCATGACGCAAAATCCAGAATGTCTTTAAAGCCAGACGGGGCATGGGGGCCAAGCACTAGCTGTTCCAAAACCCCGCGCCCGATCCTGACCTTGCCGACCGCATCGACATAGGTGACCTTGGACACGGCCTGGATATGCAGATGGTGCGGCAGACAAACATTCATATCGGCCAGCACAAAGTCTTCGCGCTCGACCACGCGCTCACCATGGGCAAAGCCGTGACCCCATTTGGGGTGGCCATAGCCTATGCCGAGCATGAAAAACGTATGCTCGGGCTCAAAAGTCACTGTGCCACCACCGCCATTTTCATCGACCAGATCGATAACCGCACGGGTCGCGTGGCGCGTGCCTTTTTTCCACTCGACCTTGGCAATCGCCGATTCGAAATGCACATGCGCCTCAGCACTGGACTGGTCCGAGGCCCAGACCGCGCGCGTATTCCAGGGCCGGCCATGCGCATCATCATTCGTATGGAAAAAGAAGCTGCCATCGTCAAAACTGGTTGGTGACCACAGCCAGAAAAACTGCATGGGCACAGGCGGCACCGCCTCTTGCGGATCGCGCGCACCGACGGGGCGAACACCCCAGGACCGGTCGCGTGTGCCGCTAAAGCCGTCGATAGACTCGCGCTTGCCATCGACCTCAATCCAGCCCGAATAGTGGCCGTTCTGGGTCAGGCGCGTATAGTCCATAAAGGCCCGCGGCCCGATCCGGCGCATAAAACGCGGCTCTTCAATCGGGAAGGAGCGGCCCTCAAAAGTGATGTCGGCCTTGATGCCAGTATTTGGATCATCAACCAGCACCCGAAGCCTTTGTAACGGCTCCAATACCTGGATGGAAATAGGGCCAGCCACCAGGGCCATGCGCTCCATATTCAGCCAGGCACTGGCATGCAGATTGACCTGAACCCCATCGCGCACAACGCTGAAATGCGCATCGACAATATTAAGGTGCGGATAGACACCAAAGGCCACGGCGAACATGCGGTCGCCCTGATCGGCATAGCCATTAAAGAAATAGCGATCATAGAAGTTTCGGTCCGTACCCGAATAGGCAATCGGTTCAGGCGTCTGGTGGATGGGGTAATCATCGCCGCGCGTTAGGGTCATGACCGTTATTCCTCTTCTAGAGCTTCCTAAACCGAGACCGGCCCTCTGACGGGGCCGTTTCCCTTCTATACCAACCACGTTACGGTGCTTTGGCCGCAATGCAACGGTGACCATGGGGCAAGTATGTCACAGCAATACAAATCCATTCTGGTCGTGGCCGCAATAAGTGGCCTCGTCGCGGTTGCAGCCGGAGCCTTTGGTGCCCACGGCCTGACAGACCCCCAGGCGCGCGACTGGGTTCGGACCGGCGCCAATTATCAATTGATCCATGCCGTCGCCAGCTTGGCGGTTCTAGGCCTCGGTCTCAAGCGGCCGGGTCAGGTGGTCAGCCTATTTCTCGGCGGCGGACTGGTGTTTGCGTCAACCCTCTATGCCATGGCCCTTGGCGCGCCCCATTGGCTGGGGGCGATTACCCCAATAGGCGGTTTAAGCCTGTTAGGCGGCTGGGCAAGTTTGGCGTGGCAAGCCTATAGACGCAACTAGACGACGAGGGATGCGCAAGGCTAAGATCAAGCCATGACCAAGCCCCTGCCCCATATGCCACCGGTTCAGTACCTCCAAACCAATGGTGTTAACCTAGCTTATTACGAGACAGGTCCGCGCCAAGGCATACCCGTAATCTTCTGTCATGGCTGGCCGGAACTGGCATTTTCTTGGCGTCATCAGCTCAAGGCCATGGGCGAGGCCGGGCGTTGGGCCTTAGCCCCCGATCAACGCGGCTACGGCCTCAGCGACTCTCCTGCCGCGATCGAAGACTTCGATATGCAGCATCTGACCGACGATTTGATCGGGCTGCTGGACCATTTGGGCGCGGAAAAAGCCATCTGGTGCGGCCATGACTGGGGCGGCCTGATCGCCTGGCAGATGCCGCTGCGCCATCCCGATCGTACAGCCGGGGTAATCGGCCTCAATACCCCCTATATTCCGCGCCTATCACGCGACCCGGTTGAGCTTTATCGCGAAAAACTGGGCGAGGACATGTATCTGGTCTTCTTCCAAAAGCCCGGTGCGGCCGAGGCGATTTTCGAGGCGGATCTCGACAAGACCTTCCGCTTCACCCTGCGCAAACCTGGGCCGCCAAGCCCGCAAGAAGCCAGCCTGCCCAGCTATCTGGCCCTGGCCCATTTTGATCCCGCTACGGATGACCGCCAGTTTCTTAGTCCAGAGGAATTGGCCGTCTATGTCCAGATGTTTGAACGCTCCGGATTTCGCGGCGGCATCAACTGGTATCGCAATTTTACCCGCAACTGGCGCGACAGTGCTGACCTGCCCGGGCGGATTGACCTGCCAAGCCTGATGATCATGGCCGAGCAAGATGCTGTCTTACCGCCCTCCATGGCCGATAATATGGGCAAGTATTGCTCTGATCTGGAAAAGAGCCTCGTCCTAGGGTCCGGTCACTGGACCCAGCAAGAACGGCCTGATGAGGTCAATGCAATCTTGCTCGACTGGCTTGGTCGGCGGTTTGGACCAATAGCATGACCCGCGCCGTCTCGCCTGAAACACCTCGCCGCGGCCTCTATATCGAGACCCAACCCTTCAAGACCGGGTATCTGACCGAGCAGGATGGGCATGCGGTCTATTTCGAGGAATGCGGCAGGCCCCATGGCAAGCCCTGCCTGATCCTGCACGGCGGCCCAGGCGGAGCGATTAATCCAACCATGCGGCGCTATTTTGATCCCTCCCGCTGGCACATGGTCTTGTTCGACCAGAGGGGTTGCGGGCGCTCTACCCCCACCGCCAGTCTTGAGCATAATACCACCTGGACCCTGGTTGAGGATATTGAGCGGCTACGCATTGCCTGTGGCTTTGAGAAATGGACCGTGTTTGGTGGCTCTTGGGGGTCTACCCTGGCCCTGGCCTATGCCATTGCCCATCCCGACCGGGTCGAGGGCCTGATCCTGCGCGGCATATTTACCGGCAGCAAACGCGAGCTGAACTGGTTCTATCAGGATGGGGCAAACATGCTGTTTCCCGATGTCTGGGCCCGTTATGTGGCCAATATTCCGCCTGAAGAACGCGGCAATCTGATGCAGGCCTACCACAAACGTCTGACGGGCCCCGACAAGGCTATACAAGCCCAGGCCGCTGCGGACTGGAGCCAATGGGAGGGCGATACCCTGTCCATCCGCGGGCCAGTTGACCGGCCAGAAAAATTCAATGACTCCGCCTTTGCCGTCGCGTTTGCGCGGATAGAGTGTCACTATTTCGTCAATGGCTGCTTTTTTGAGCACGACCAGTGGCTACAAGACAATATTGCCAATATCCGCCATATCCCGGCCTGGATTGTTCAAGGCCGCTATGATGTGGTTACGCCGCTGGAAACCGCCTGGGGTATTAAGTCCCAATGGCCAGAGGCCCATTTTGACCTGATCTGGGATGCTGGCCACGCCTCAACCGAGCCGGGCACGATCGATGCCCTGGTTCGCGCAACTGATGCCGCCTTCTTGCTCTAGACCAGGGTGCCGCGACCGCTGGTGATTTCCGAATAGCGGTGAACCCTAACCGCCTGCACAAGACCAAACCCGATCATGACGGTTAGCATGACCGTGCCGCCAAAGGACAGCATCGGCATGGGCACGCCAACCACAGGGGCCAGCCCCATGACCATGGCACCATTAATCAGGACATAGAGCGCAAAGGTCGCCGTCACGCCTGCGGAACCAAGACGGCCAAAATGGCTGTGGGAGACGCTGGCTATACGCAGGGCAATGGTGATGGTGGCCAGATAGAGCGCCAGCACGGACACACAGCCGACAAAGCCAAATTCCTCGGCAAGCGTCGCGAAAATAAAGTCAGTATGCTTTTCCGGTAAGAAATCGAGCTGGCTTTGCGACCCAAGCCCGAACCCCTTGCCCAGCAAGCCGCCCGAGCCAAGGGCAATCTTGGACTGCATGATGTGATAACCCGAGCCCGACGGGTCGGCCTCTGGATTTAAAAAGGTCAAGATGCGGTTGCGCTGATAGTCATGCAGTACGAACATCACCACCGGCGGAATGGCAGCAAGGGCTGACAAGGCCAGGGCCCCGACCACGCGCAGGCTAAGACCCGCCAGCATCATGACCGATAGGCCCGTGGCTGCGAGCAGGACGGCTGTGCCAAGGTCAGGTTGGTGCGCAACCAACAAGGTCGGCACCCCAATCAAGGCCACAGGCACAAAAAGCCGCCACGAAAACCGCGCCTCATCGGCAGGCAGGCCGTGATAAAACCGCGCCAAGGCAAGAACCAACCCGATCTTCATAATTTCCGAAGGCTGTAGGCGCACAAATCCAAGATTTAGCCAGCGCTGAGCGCCGAGCGAAACGTCCCCCACAACCTCAACGGCGAGCAGCAGCACTAGGCCAATGGCATAGACAGGATAGGCACTGACAAACCAGACCCTCAAATCCACCATGGCCAGCACCACCATCAGCGCAAAGCAAAGGCCAAACCGGACCAGGTGATTGGCGGCCCAAGGCGCCCAGGACAGACCGGCTATGGAATAGAGCATGATCGAGCCCATGCCCGCGATCAGGCAGATCAATAGGGCCAAGGTCCAATCAATTTCTGAAAACTTGACGACAAGGCGATTACGCTCGCCCGGGCGGGTTAGGCCTCCGGCGGTCATGGGCGAACCACCCCTTGCAAGGATAGAGGCGGTGGAACGACTTCGCTTGGCGGGGCCGGGGCCTCGCCTTCTTGTTCCTCGCCCGGTGCGACGGGGGCGACCTCGGGCAGGGGCATTGGCGAGGTAATCCGCGCCCTAACATCGGCATCTTTCAACAGGGCAACCCGCATGATTTCACGCCCCTTGGGTGCGGCCACGGCTGCGCCACCGCCGCCGTGTTGGACAATTACGGACATGGCGTATTTGGGGTCATCATAGGGCGCAAAGGCTATGAACAGCGCGTGATCCCTCAGCCGCCAAGGCAGGGAATCGTTACTGCGCACGCCGCCAGCGCGTTCCGCAGCACTGATGACCCGCACCTGGGCGGTGCCGGTCTTGCCCGCCATAAGGACCGGCCCAAGGCCAAGTTGGCTGGCGCGGTAAGCTGTGCCGGTGACATCATTGGCCACGGCCGCCATGCCAGCCCGCACCAGATCCATATGCTGGGTCTGGAATGGCAGGCCGGGGGCGGCATCACCCCTTGGCGTCTCGACCCCACCGATCGACTTGATCAGTCTTGGATTGAGCGCTCTTTTTCCATTGGCGAGCCGCGCGGCCATGACCGCCAATTGCAAGGCATTGGCCGACAAGGCGCCCTGACCAATGCCAAAGCTCAAGGACTCGCCTGGATACCAGGGCTGGTTATAGCGCTCACGTTTCCAGCGGGTGGAGGGCACAAGGCCAGGCTTTTGCCCGGAAATGCCAATATCAAAGGATTGGCCCAAACCGAATGCCTTGGCGACCTCAGCAATCCGATCTGGCCCAATCTTTAAAGCCGTCTGGTAGAAATAGATGTCGCAGGAGTTTTTGATCGCGTCATGCATATTCTGCGAACCATGCCCGCCGCGTTTCCAGCAGTGGAAGAAGCGGTTACCAAACCACATCTGACCGGTGCAATTGATCCGCTCTTCGGGATCAACCATGCCCGATTCAAGGGCTGCTAGGGCCGTCATGGGTTTAAAGGTCGATCCCGGCGGATAGGTCCCGGACAAGGCCTTGTCGAGCAAGGGCCTGCGCTCATAATCGGCTAGGGCGCGATATTCAGGCCCGGTCAGGCCCTTAACAAAGCGATTGGCATCAAAGCTGGGCGTCGAGGCCATACAGATCAGATCGCCCGTGCGGATATCCATGACCACGCAAGCCCCGCTCTCGGTGCCCAAGACTTCCAAAGCACGATTTTGGACATCGGTATCAAGCGAAAGGACTACGGTCTTGCCGGGCACGGCCTGAACATCGCCCTCCGGGTCCTTGCGGATCACGCGCCCCTGAGCATCGACCTCGGTCTTGGACGCCCCGGCCTTGCCGCGCAAGGCAAGGTCCAGCGCTTTTTCAACGCCCTGCTTACCAATGCGAAAGCCTGGATGATGCAGCACCGGATCAGGCGACTTGCCGGCCGCCAAAAGGTCGCGGTCTGAGACCTTGGCGACATAACCGATCACATGGGCAAATGCGCCGCCATAAGGATAGACCCGCGCCTCGGCCATATCGGCGGTAATACCCGGCAGTTCAGGCGCACGCACATTGATCCTAGAAAACTCCTCCCAGGTCAGGTCCTCGGCCACCTCAATGGGTACAAGCCTTGGCGTATGGACCAGTTCCCTAACCAGTTGTTGCCGCCGATCGGGTGCCAAGGGGATCAGTTGGCTCAAGGCGTCCAGTGTGGCTCCAACATCATGCAACTCGTCACGCATCATCAAGACCCGAAAATTGGGACGATTAGTGGCCAAGATCACACCAAAACGGTCCAGGATCAGACCTCTTGGCGGCGGTGAGATACGAAAATTAAACTGGTTTGCGGTGGACATGACCTTATAGCGGTCAAATTCCAGCAATTGCAGCTGCGCCAAACGGCCGCTAAGCGCCAAGATACCGCCGCCCGCCAAACCTCCCATAAGGAAGACACGGCGATTAAAGACACCTTGGCGCTCATTGACCTCGGAAAAGAAGAAGCTTGGCTCGCTCATCGATACCGAACATCCGTGTCTTCAAACCGTTCGATCAGACGATGCGCAATCGGATAAAGTGCGGTTGTCACCAACCACTGCCAACCCGCCCCGGCCAGATTGGGCGCGACCTGGGTCGAGATGGCCGTCACCAGATAGGCGATAAGCTCGACTAGGCCGCACATTAGGCCAAACCAGATCCAATTGGCTTCTCTGCCCTGGCCGCTGGCCATACCGCGTGTAGCGAGCACGGCCAGATAGCCCACCAGTATAGATAAGGGCCAGACCCCCGCCGCATTGCCCCACATAAGGTCGAGGCAAAGCCCCAGGCCAAACAGAATAATCGGCGGCAAAATAGACGGCCGCACCACGGCCCAGACAAAGGCTGGCACCAGCACAAAAACCGGCTCCGGCCAAGAAAACCCAAACAACTGAAATGGCAGGGCCAGCACCAGGCTTGCGACCAGACAGGCTAGGCCCGGCAAAATCAACCAGTTCCAGGCATCCAGAGGCCTTGCCGCCTGAAAGCTCATTGAGGCTGTACCGGCCGGGGTGTGACACTTGGTTTTGGCGCGATCGGCGCAGTCATGGGCATGACGGCGGCAGGGTTTGCGTCGGTCAGGGGCGGCATCCTAGTTTGGGCGAGGGCCGCCTGATGGGCCAGATCGGCAAAACCCTTGAATTGCAGAATGCGAACAAAATCAATTCCGCCTTCATCTGCGGCCAATCGAATGCGCCAACGCCCATCCAAACCCTTGACAGCCGTACCGACCGGCAGGCCCCTCGGGATCACGCCGCCATCACCTGAGGTCAGGACGCTGTCGCCATTTTGAACCGCGCCTGCGCCGCGAAGATAATCGAGCGTCGGATTTCGGCCACCATCGCCGCTCAAGATTGCACGGGCATTGGTTCGGTCGATCAGCACGGGCGTGCGACTGCTGGCATCTGTCAGCAGAAGGATGCGACTTACCCCATCACCGACCCCAACCACCCGGCCGACCAGTCCGGTTTCGCTCATGACCGGATTGCCGATCACAACGCCTTTTTCCTTGCCAGCATTGGCCAGGCGCGTATTGGCAAACGGTCCGCGCGAATCCAAAACCACGCGGGCAGTAACCATGGGAATGGGCGGGTCGATCTTGAGGCCCAACAGGTCGCGATAACGCGAATTAATGTCTTCGAGCGCAATCGCGGCATTGCGCCATTGCTTCAATTCGGCGACCTGCGCCTTTAATCGCTTATTTTCCTGTACGGCAAAGAGGTACTGACCCACCGCGCTATTACCCGCCGCCAGCCACTGGCCGGGGGTCGATAACACACCCGAGACCGGACCCATGACGCGGTCAGCAACAACCCGCCCAGCGTCATAAACCTGGTCTTGAAGGGGCTCGCGCCGCGTGCTGATCAAGAGTGCGATCGCCGCGACCACGGCAACGACAGCCGCCAACGCCGCCGCTAGGGTCAGCGGGACTTTTAGGTCCTGTAATGGCCCCTCCCGCAAGGACATGCGCCGCCTCCCCCGCCCGACCTAGGATCAGGACATTGACGATTCAAGAATGCCCTTCATCCAGCGCGGGTGCTCTAGGACCTTACCGCAGCCCAGAGCGACGCAGGACAGAGGATCGTCCGCGACCATGACCGGCAGGCCCGTATGGTCACGAATTTCCAGATCAAGGCCGCGCAGCAATGCGCCGCCGCCGGTGAGCATAATGCCCTTGTCGGAAATGTCAGACGCCAGTTCAGGCGGAGTGGCCTCCAGCGCCACCTTAATGGCCTCAACGATCTGGCTAACGGGTTCGGCAAGAGCATCGGCCGCCTGGCGCTCGCTCATCCGCACTTCGCGCGGCACGCCCTGCATCAGGTCACGGCCCTTGATATCGATTGACAGGCCTTCACCTTCAACCGGCGCGCGCGCTGTACCGATCTCTTTTTTAATTCGCTCAGCCGTGGTTTCGCCGATCAAGAGATTATGGTGACGGCGCATATAGGAAATGATCGCCTCGTCCATCTTGTCGCCGCCAACCCGCACCGAGCGCGAATAGACAATGCCAGACAAGGACAGGACCGCAACCTCGGTCGTGCCACCGCCAATATCAACCACCATGGAGCCGGTCGGCTCGTGAATCGGCAAGCCAGCACCGATCGCCGCCGCCATGGGCTCGTCGATCAGGCCGACCCGGCGCGCAGAGGCATTTAGGCAGCTATCATTGATCGCCCGGCGCTCAACCGCCGTTGCGCCCGATGGCACGCAGACAATGACCTTTGGGTTCACAAAGCTTTTGCGATTATGAACCTTGCGGATGAAATGCTTGATCATTTCTTCAGCGACTTCGAAATCGGCAATCACGCCATCGCGCATGGGGCGGATCGCCTCCATATGGCCCGGCGTGCGCCCTAGCATCTGCTTGGCCTCTATACCGACCGCATGCACCACCTTGCGACCGCCCACCGTGCGCAGGGCAACCACCGACGGTTCGTTCAGGACAATACCCTTGCCGCGCATATAGATCAGGGTGTTGGCGGTGCCGAGATCAATGGCAATATCGTTAGAGACCATGCCGAACAGAGACGAGAACATGACGTGCCTTGGATCGAAGAGGAGGGGTAAAGGTCTAGGCTTCCGGTGTGCCCTGCAAAAGCGTTCAATTCAAGGCTTTTCAACGGCCTTGGCTAACCCTGTCGGCGCAATCGGCTTGGCCACTGGCGATTAACCAATCGCCGCTAGGATCACACCTGCTGCCGTAACGGCGCTGGCAAGAATTTGGGCAAGGCTCAAACGCTCCTTAAAAAGGCGTCGTCCAGCAAGGGCCGCCAGCGGCATCTCGACCACACCCACCGCCCGAACCGGCCCAGCCGGGCTTAAGGTCAGGGCAATAAACCACAATGCCGAGGCACCTGCCCCAAAAAAGCCTGCTCCTAGAGATGAGCGCCAAGCGCCTAATGCACCGCGCAAAGAGCCCCGATCAAACAGGCCAAGCCCGATCATCATCACCGTCGTCTGGATGGCCTGAACCATGGCCACGGTCACTAGGGCCGAGACCACCGCATGGTGGGGGTCAAAGGCTAGGCCACCTTGTCGAAACGCATTCGCCGAGACCGCAAAACACGCGCCCGAGGTCAAGCCAAGCAAGGCCGGGGTCCAGTCGCGAATACCCTCAAGCCGTTTTGGCCAGGACAGGTGTATCAGGCCCGCCGTTGCAATCAGGACCCCGCACCAGGCCAAGCTGCTCATATGGTCGTGAAACACGAAAAAGCCGACCAGGGCGGTGAAGGGCAAGGAGCTTTGCTGAAAAGCCGTGCCAATGGCAAAACTAGACCGCTGCATCGAAACCAATAGGGCAGCGGTGGCGGCAATCTGGGCCATGGCCCCGATCGCGCAGGCACTCAGAAAATAGACCCCAAACTGGCCCTGGGCCGTAGGCCAAACTAGCTTTGCGACCAAGATAAACACTAGGGTAAAAGGCAGGCCAAACAAGAAGCGCACAAGCGTTGCGCCCCACGGGCCCGCCACGCCCAGCAAACTGCGCTGCAAGGCATTGCGCGATACCTGCAAGGCGGTCGCGCCAAGGGTCAAGGGTATCCAGATCATGCGGGCACCCAGTCGCTGTTCCAGTTAACAAGAATGGCCGCCCCCCTGCCTCAAAGACGGGGGGCGATTCCAGGCTAGTTTCCGATTACGCCCATGGGCTCGGGTGCAGACTTTTGCTTGCGAGCCAGAAGGTTGTTCAGGGCATTGACATAGGCCTTGGCCGAGGCGGTCAAGGTGTCGGTATCAGCGGCCTGACCCGTGGCTATGCGGCCATCGTCTTCGAGCCGGACCGAGACCTGAGCCTGAGCATCTGTGCCTTCAGTGACCGCATGAACCTGAAACAGCCGCAGGGCCGCCTCGTGGGGCACAATCATGTGAATGGCGTTAAAAACCGCATCGACCGGACCATCGCCTGTAGCCGTAGCGCTTTGCTCTACACCCTCAATATCGAGGGTCAGGTCAGCCGACTGGCCTTCCGTGCCGGCGACGACCCGAAGATGCGTCACGCGGATACGCTCGCCGCCGCGCGCCAAGGCGTCATCGACCAGGGCGATAATATCGTCGTCATAGACATGCTTTTTGCGGTCAGCCAGGTCCTTGAACCGGACAAAGGCCTCTTTCAGCGCATTCTGGCCCAGCTCATAGCCCAGGTCCTTTAGCTTGGCCTTAAAGGCATGGCTACCGGAATGCTTGCCCATGACCAGGCTAGACGGGGCCTGACCGACCGATTCCGGGGTCATGATCTCATAGGTTTCGCGATTCTTCAGCATACCGTCCTGGTGAATGCCGCTCTCATGCGCAAAGGCATTCTTGCCGACAATCGCCTTATTGTACTGAACCGCAAACCCGGTAATGGCCGAAACATAGCGGCTGGCGCGGGTGATATGGGTGGTGTCAATGCCGGTCTGATAGGGCAGGCGATCGGCGCGCACCTTGAGCGCCATGACGATTTCTTCCAGCGCTGCATTGCCGGCCCGCTCGCCCAGACCATTGATCGCGCATTCGACCTGGCGCGCGCCGCCCTGAACACCGGCCAAGCTATTGGCCACGGCCAGGCCCAGATCATTATGGCAGTGGGTTGAAAAGATCACCCGGTCTGCGCCCTCAACATTTTGGGTCATCCAGCTAAACAGGTCGGCATATTCGGACGGATAGGTATAGCCGACCGTATCGGGCAGATTAATCGTAGTGGCCCCGGCCTTGATCGCGGCCTCAACCGCCCGGCGCAGGAATTGGCGATCGCTGCGGGTGGCGTCTTCGGCTGACCATTCAATATCGTCGCGCAGATTACGAGCATGGGTAACGGTACGGGTAATGGCTTCCAGCACCTGCTCGGGTTCCATCTGCAGCTTGTGCTTCATATGCAGGTCGCTGGTGGCGATCACGACATGGATGCGGCCGCGGGCAGCGGGCTTTAGGGCCTCGGCGCAGCGGTCAATATCCATAGGATGGGCGCGGCACAGACCCGCAATCGTGCTGTTCTTGACGATCTTGGCAATCTCGCGCACGGCTTCAAAATCGCCATTGGAGGCGATGGGAAAGCCGGCCTCAATGACATCGACGCCCATGTCTTCGAGGATCTTGGCCAGTTCCAGCTTTTCGTCCAGGCTCATGGACGCGCCGGGGGACTGTTCCCCGTCGCGCATGGTGGTGTCGAAAATGATGACGTTTTCGCGCGCGCCGATGATCGGG
>CANGCO010000013.1 GCA_947452365.1 Caulobacteraceae bacterium | reverse complement strand
GTTTTGGGCGACGAAATTGCCAACCACTGGATCATAACCAAGCTGCGCAGCGCAGAAGGCTTGAATTTCAGGGGTCAGGGTACGGGGCGCACCGGTGCTGAGGGTAACCGTGGTGCAGGGATCCTTAATAGATGGGAAGCCCTGGTCGCCGGCCTGATAGAGTTCAAACACCGAAGGCGCGCGGCTGGCGCGTTGGAAGCTGGTCCGGATCTTCAGGTCGGAAACAGGCTTATACTCCAAGGACGCCTTATAGCTGCTGACGCCGCCAACCGACGAATAATCGGAATAGCGTGCGCCAAGCTCAAGACCCAGATACTCGATAAGGGGCTGGTTGGCGATCAAGGGCACCAAGGCTTCGCCATAGACTTCGGTTGCGCTGGAGGCGCCGCCGACTGGCTTTTCAGCATTAAAGCCATAAATGTCACCAGCGGCCTTGGCCGCGTCAGGCGTATAGCCCAGGCTGTCACGGCGATATTCAGCACCAATGGCGACTGACAACTCACCGGCTGGCAGCTTCACAACAGGACCCGAGGCATTGAAGGCCACGGCTTGGCGTTCAAAAATGGTCTTGTCGGAGAAGTTCAGACGGATGAAGCTTGCCGCCTGTGGCGTAATATTGCCCGCACCAAACAGATTGATCGGCACGCAGGTTGGATAGATCGCCAAGGACGAGGCGGCACAAGTGGTCGTGGAAGACCCTTGGCCAACGGCCAGAGCGGCGCTCAGGCGCGAACGCGAGACGTCGTTCTTGATGTCGGTGCCAAATTCCGTGCGGCCATAGCTATAATAGGCGTCGGTCTTCCAATCATGACCCAGATCACCCTTCAGACCAGCGGTAAACTGATAGAGGTGCGAGTCATTGTTTTGCACCCGGGCACCAATTTCGGCCATGCGGCGCGACAGATCCATATCCGCCGTAGGGTTCGTCCGCGTCGCCAAAATGTCGGCAAGCGAGGAAGACACAAAAGCGTTGTTATATGGGATCTTGATATTGGTGGCTGGTGTCGGGGCCAACTGCGAATTGTTGCGGCTGTTGGTATAGAAGGTCTCGGCATAGGCCTCTAGGTTCGCATTGATGTCGTAATGCGCCATAAAGGCCATATTGAAGCGCTGACCGGGCGACATCAAGGGATTGACGGGCGAGAAGTTATAACGGTCGGTGCCGGGCGCGAGGCTGAAATCGTTCACGAACAGACGCGCCGAACCATCTTGGTTAAAGGCGTAACGCTTATTGGTCGAGGAATCGGCCCACTTGTTGGTGCCGACCAAATTCAGGCCGCTATTAATGCCCGTGCCAGAACCGCCATCGACATGGACCAAGGACCATGCGCGGTCGGCGTTTGGCAGGACCTGGTTGCGGTCAGAATAGCTGACAAAACCGGTGACATTGCCCTTACCTTCGGCCGAATTCATGCCGAAGATCAGCGACATGTCGGAACGCTCGCCATCGCTCAGGCCCGACTTGCCATACTTGCCAGTGAATTCCAGGCCTTGGAAGTTTTGCTTCAGCTGGAAGTTCACCACGCCGGCCAGTGCGTCAGAACCGTAAACGGCAGAGGCGCCGCCGGTGACGATCTCAACCTTTTCGATCAGGCTGGTGGGGATATTGTTCAGGTCAACCGTGTTGGAACGGTTGGATGGGTTCACCCGGCGACCATTGACCAGAACCAGGGTCCGCGAAGAGCCCAGGCCGCGCAGATCGACCGTGGCCGTGCCATCGGATGGATTGTTCGAAGCCGCCGTATAGCCGGGAACAACCTGTGGCAGGGCGTTCAAAATGTCTTCGACATTGCTATTGCCGGTGGCCTTGATCACTTCAGCCGTCACGGTCGAGACCGGGCTGTTGGCGATGAAGTCCTTGCGCGCAATGCGCGAACCGGTGACGACGATTTCTTCGACGGCAGGGGCTTTTTGAGCAAAGGCAGGTGCCGATGACAGGGTCAGGGCAATCGCACTGCCGATTATCGTCGTCGCCATCAGGCGATTGCGGGTAGTTTTCATGGTCAAGTTTGTATCCTCCGGCCGATAGCTGCGCATGTGGCAGCATCTAAGCGTCCAAGGTTGGTTGCGTCCCGGGAACGGACCCCCCCGGTTGGCCGGAGTAGTGGTTGTTACTGTATCAAGGTCAACACTGAGTGTGCCACAACAATAGCTATTGCGGCTCAACTGTCACATCATGGTCACAGTTACAGCGCTGTGGCGGGCAGGCTTACCGCCTATCCCCGCCAAGGCACGTCCGGCGGCCATGCTGGGGCCGCAAAAAAAGGGCGGCGAACCTGATGTTCACCGCCCAATTCAAAAATCGATTCTGGACATTAGAACCGCAGGGTTACCCCACCATAGAAATAACGACCAACAATGTCATACGTGTTTGGGTCCGTATTACCGTCAGGCGCATTGCCAAATACGGGCGGTTTTTTATCGCCAATATTCTTCACCCCGCCGAACAGTTCGACATTGTCATTAATACCCCAACGCGCATTCACGTCATGGTACCAATAGGCGTCAACATTCGCATAGCCACCGTCATCAAAGGCTGGGATATTGCCCTGGTTCTGCATTTTGCCAATATAGTTGCCCGTATAGGCGATGCGGACAGGACCGACATCATATCCAATGCGCAGATTTGCCTTATATTCCGGCAAGGCGGCGCTGATATTATAGTTACCAATCGACCCCTTATACTCAATATTGTCTAGGACATAGCTATCAAGATAGGTCAATTGCAGGCCAAGGCTAACCGTCTTACCAAAGATACCATCGGCAAAGGGCAGCTCAAGCTTATACGCAGCAGACAAGTCGACGCCCTTGGTTTCCAACTGCGACACGTTTGCAGTCGGCGTGCGGACCTTCAGATTGCCTGTTGGGTCGCGGAAGATAAGCGGTAGGCCTATGCCCTTGTCGTTGCAGGCTGCAGACGACAGATCCAGTGAAGCGAAGCAGGCCTTAACAATACCGCTCGCGCCGCCGGCCAGGGTTGCCACATAGTCCTCAACCTTGATGTCGTAATAATCGACCGTCACGCTCAGGCTTGGGACATAGGCCGGGGTCCAGACGGCACCAAAGGTCACCGTGTCAGACTTCTCCTCCTTGAGGTTAGGATTGCCATAGGAGAAGGATTCCAGCTGGGTATTCTGGGCAACAAAGCCCGCTGTGACAGGGTCAATGCCAAGTTGGGTCGTGCAGAACGCCCGAAGCGAAGCTGAAAGCGCAACATCCTTACCGGTGGTCAAGTTCTTGGTCGAGCATGGATCCACCACAGCGGGGAAGCCCTGGTCGCCGGCCTGATAGAGTTCAAACACAGACGGTGCACGGCTTGAACGCTGGAACATGGCCCGAACGCGCAGATCGCTGACGGGCTTATACTCAAGGCCAGCCTTATAGCTGGTGACGCCACCAATCGACGAATAGTCCGAATAACGCGCACCAAGCTCAAGGCCGAAATATTCGACAAGAGGCTGGCTTGCGATCAAGGGTACCAAGGCCTCGCCATAAAGCTCGCCAACCGTATAGGCGCCGCCGACGGGCTTTTCGGCGTTGAAGCCATAAATGTCTGAAGCCGCCTTTGCTGCGTCTGGCGTATAGGTCAAGGAGTCGCGGCGATATTCCGCGCCCACTGCGACCGAGAGGTCACCGGCAGGAAGCTTGAAGATCGGCCCCGATGCATTGGCCGAGACCAATTGCCGCTCAAACACGGCCTGGTCGGTAAAGTTCAAGCGGATAAAATTAGCGGCTTCCTTAGAAATATTGCCCGCCCCAAACAGGTTGATCGGCACGCAGCTTGGATAGATGGCCAGTGCCGCAGCCGAGCAACTGGTCTTGGACGCGCCAGGACCCGTGGACAGGGCCGCTGATAGACGCGAACGCGACACGTCATTTTGAATCTGATTCACAAACTCGGTCCGGCCATAGGTATAAAACCCTTCAGCCTTCCAATCATTAGCCAGGTTGGCCTTTAGGCCAGCATTGACCTGATAGACGTCCGAATTATTGTTCTGGACCCGTGCGCCGATCTCGGCCATGCGGCGGGAATAATCCATATTCGCCGTAGCGTCGGGCCGCGACGCAAGGAGTGCCGCTAAGGAAGGTGACACAAAAGCGTTGTTATAGGGGATCTTGATATTGGTCGCAGGCGTTGGTGCCAGCTGCGAATTGTTGCGGCTGTCGGTATAGAAGGCCTCGGCATAGGCTTGGATGTCGGACGTGACATCATAGTGCGCAAGGAACGCCATATTGAAACGTTCAGACGGCGACAAGATAGGGTTCACAGGCGCAAAATTATAACGGTCGCTGGTCGGTGCCAGCGAGGTGTCGTTTACAAACGGACGCGCTGAACCGTCCGCGTTAAAAGCGTAACGGCTAACCTTACCGCTCCAGGGGTTTAGGGCCACCCGATTGAGGCCGCCATTCAGGCCGGTACCTGAACCACCCGCCTTGCTTATCAACGACCATTCGCGATCGGAATTTGGCAGGATCTGGTTGCGGTCGGAATAGCTAACAAACCCAGTCACATTGCCCTTACCATCGGCCACATTTGAGCCAAAGATCAGCGTCATGTCTGAGCGCTCGCCGTCGCTTAGGCCGGACTTGCCATACTGGCCGCTAAACTCCAGACCCTGGAAGTTCTGCTTCAGCTGGAAGTTCACAACGCCCGCAAGCGCGTCAGAACCGTACACGGCTGAGGCGCCACCGGTCACAACCTCAACCTTTTCGATCAGGCCGGTTGGGATATTGTTCAAGTCAACCGTAGCCGCACGCCCCGATGGGTTCATCCGGCGACCATTGACGAGCACGAGCGTACGCGAAGCCCCCAGACCGCGAAGGTCAACCGTGGCCGTACCGTCGGACGGATTGTTCGAAGCCGCGGTAAAGCCGGGCACAACTTGCGGCAAGGTATTGAGAATGTCTTCGACATTGGTATTGCCGGTGGCCTTGATCACTTCAGCCGTCACGGTCGAAACCGGGCTATTGGCGATAAAGTCCTTGCGGGCAATCCGCGAGCCGGTGACCACGATTTCTTCGACCTTGCCGGCGGAGTCTTCGGCCAAGGCTGGAAGGGCGGCAAAAGCGGTACCGCAAATGATAGTTGTCGCCAATAGGCGGTTGCGTGTTGAAACCTTAATCAAGACACTGCTCCCCTAGCCATAATTTCTGTATTTATGACTATAACTAGATGGTGAACCCGGACTCATGCCCAGAATTGCGCCTAAAATTCCTGTAATGTTTGAAGGAGTCAATTTTCTATGGTTTAATATATCAAATACAAGACCGTATTGTTACAAATCTGCAACAGTGAAAATGGTTAATTTTAGAAACATTTGCCGCAAAGGGACTTTATTAAAATTTGCGCGCGAAGGCACAGGGGCACACCACCGGGGGGCAGCCCCTGCCCCCAACCGAGGTGAAAATGGACCCGATTTGCCCGCCCCCCTTGCGGATAGCCGCAAGGAGGCGGGGTGGTAAAACCCTTAAGCCTTGGGTTTCCGGCACAGATAACGCGAGCGGTGCCAGTCGACGATATTGTCGACCCAGCCAGTAATTTGCGGGCTGACCAGATTCTTGTTCACATAGAAATAGATTGGGGCAATCGGGGCGTCATCGAGCATAATGGCCTCGGCCTTGCGCAGAATCTCGGCGCGCTTGAGGCCATCAACCTCATTATCAGCGGCCTTGAGCAGGGCGTCATAGCGCGGGTTATTATAGTCGCCATAGTTTTGCGCGCCGGTGGCCGATTGCTGCAGGTATAAAAAGCTCATGGCGTCATTATAATCGGCGATCCAGGCCGCATCGGCGACCTCAAAATCGCGCAGGCGATAGGACTGATAGGCGATCTGCCCCTCATTCTGCTCCAAGCGCGCATTGACCCCGATCTCGTTCCAGTCAGCCTGAATGGCGGGCATGAACAGCATGGGGTCGGCGCTATTGCGGTGCTTGATGGTAATGGTCAGGGGATGGCCAGGGCCATAGCCCGCAGCGGCCAATAGGGCCCTAGCCTGCGCCTGGCGCTTGACCAGGGGCCACTGCCCCCAAAACGCCGTAGCAGGCTGTGGATAATTGGCAACGCCGGGCGGAACAAAACTATAGGCCGATTTTTGTCCGCCACGCAGCAGCTTTTGGGTGATGAAATCACGGTCAATCGCCATGGACAGGGCCTGGCGCACGCGCTTGTCCTTCAGGGCCGGGACATGATTGTTAAACGCCAGATAGGTTGTGCCCAGATAGGTATTAACCCGGACATAATCGGGCATCTGGCCGGGCTGGCGCAAAAGGGCAATCTTATTGGAGGCGATGTCGGTATTGGCATCGAGCTCGCCGGTCTTGACCCGCTTTTGCGCTGAATTAGAATCGGTGGTCGGATACCAGCTGATCTGGTCGAGACAGACCGTATCAGCCTCGTAAAACAGCGGGTTCTTAACCGCAACCACCCGGTCGCCCAGCTTCCAGCTGATGAGCTTAAAGGCACCATTGCCGACAAAATGCTCAGGCTTGGTCCAGTCATCGCCCCATTTTTCAACCACATGTTTTGGGATCGGATACATGGTGTGGTGCTTGGCCAGCTCCGGCAGGAAGGGGGCCGGGTGCGATAGGCGAATTTCCAGGGTCTTGGCATTGACCGCGCGCACACCCAGCGCCGCCAAGGGCCGCGCGCCCTCATTTACCGCCTGGCCATTCTCGATTACATACAAGAGCGAGGCATAGGCCGAGGCCGTCTTGGGATCCATGATCCGGCGCAGGGCAAAGACAAAGTCATCGGCTGTCACCGCTACCCCGTCTGACCATTTGGCCTCGCGCAGATGAAAGGTCCACACCTTGCCATCGGCCGATACGTCCCAATGCGTGGCCATGCCGGGTACGGCCCTGCCGGCCGGATCATCCTGAGTCAGGCCCATGATCATGTCGCCAATAATGCGGTCTTCCCAGGTGCCTTGGGTCTTGTGCGGGTCCAGCGATACGGGCTCGGACTGGTTGCCAAGCTCTAGGCACATTTTTCCGGCGGGACAGGGGCCGCGCTGCGACGGCGCTTGTCCACATCCGGTCAGGACAAATGCCGCAAGGCTGATAAGGAATAGATTGCGCAACACGCAGCGGACCTTTTCAATAGGGCCAGATCAATGATCGGCGAGGAGACACGGATGACACGGTTTGGGCAGATGACAAAGCATGGGGTGACCTGGCTTGCCCTGGGCATGACCGTTCTGGCCAGCCCGGCCCTGGCCGAAAGCACCCCAACCAAGGCGTTCCAAGCGGTAATGGATTGTCGCCCGATCACGGATGCGGCGGCGCGCCTTGCCTGTTATGACGCGGCCACGGCGGGCCTTGGTGAGGCCGAGAAAAAGGGCGACATCCTGGTGATTGATCGCGAACAGGCCGCCACCGCCCGGCGTCAGGCCTTTGGCTTTGATCTCAGCGGCCTGAATATTCTCGACAAGGTCATTCCAAAAGAAGACCTTAATGCCGTCACGACCACCCTGTCGAATGCCTATCAGGACGCCAATGGCAAGTGGGTCATGGTGCTGACAGACGGCGGGGTCTGGCGTCAGACCGATAGTATCAGCCTGGCCCGTGCGCCGCATGGCGGATCGACGGTAAAGATCCGTAAAGCCGCCTTGGGCAGCTTCTTTATCAATGTCGATGGCCAATTGGCCATGCGCGCCCAACGCAGCCATTAGGCTTGACCTAGCGGTCCTTGGGGTCAATCGCATCGCGCAGGCCATCGCCGATAAAGTTAAAGGCCATCAAGGTCGCAACCATGGTCACGGACGGGAAGATCAAGAGCCAGGGCGCGGCCTCCATGTCCTGGGCGCCTTGCGAGATCAGTGTGCCCAGACTGGTCAAGGGCTCCTGCACCCCCATGCCCAGAAAGCTTAAAAAGCTCTCGGCCAGGATCACGGCGGGTATGGTCAAGGTGACATAGACCACGACCGGGCCCAAAAGGTTGGGCACAATGTGGCGAGTAATAATGGCCGCATCCGACAAGCCAATCGTGCGTGCCGCCTCGACAAATTCACGCGACTTGAGCGACAAGGTCTGGCCACGGACAATCCGCGACATGGTCAGCCATTCGACCGCGCCAATTGCCAAAAAGATCAAGATCACATTGCGGCCAAACGTGACCATTAACAGGATGACAAAAAAGATGAATGGCAGGGAATAGAGCACATCGACCAGCCGCATCATGACCTCGTCAATCCGGCCGCCCAGATAGCCGGCCGTAGCCCCCCAGATCACGCCAATCACCAAGGACACGGCCGTGGCCACCACGCCTATGGCCAGTGACACCCTAAGTCCGACCAATAGTCTGGCCAAAACATCACGGCCAAGCGAGTCAGCGCCGAGCAGATGGCCGGCCGTCAAGGGCGGGGCCCAGACATCATTCTTATTGATCTGGTCATAGGCAAACGGTGTCAGCATCGGCCCAATCAGGGCCAGCACCACCAGACCCGTTAGCAAGGCGGCGCTGATCACAGCAGCGCGGTTGGCTAAAAGGCGGCGCAGGGCATCATCCCATAGGCTGCGGCCAGATAGGACAGGCGTGTCTGGGGTTAAAGAGGCGGCGCTCATGACAGTTTCACCCGAGGATCCAGCAAGGCATAAATAATGTCCGCCAGCAGATTAAGCAGCAGTATCAGGCCGGCATAGACAATCACCACCCCCATCACCACCGTATAATCGCGCTGCAGGGCCCCGATGATAAAGCTCTTGCCAAGGCCCGGCAGGCTGAAAATCTTTTCAATGACGAGCGAGCCGGTGAGCAAACCCGCACAGGCCGGACCCAGATAACTGACCAGTGGCAGGACAGCGGCGCGCAAGGCATGGCCAAACACGATCCTGTGCTCTGGCAGGCCCCTGGCCCTTGCGGTGCGCACATAATTGGAGCGCAGGACCTCAATCATTCCAGCCCTTGTCAGGCGCGAGATAATGGCAATCTGCGGCAGGGCCAGCACGGTTACGGGCAAGATTAGGCTGCGCACCCCGTTCAGGCCCGCCGTCGGTAACCAGCCAAGCTTTGCCGCAAACACCAGCACCAAGAGCGGCGCAGTGACAAAGGTTGGGATACAAACGCCCAAGATCGCCACAGTCATGGCCAGATTATCGATCAGCTTGTTTTGCCTCAAGGCCGCCATGACGCCCAGCAAGACGCCGATCAGACTAGCCAGGGTCAGGGCCGATAATCCAATCACAGCGCTGGTTGGCAGGCCCTCCTTGATCAGATCCAGAACCGACTTGTCCTGATATTTCAAGGATGGGCCCAGATCGCCCTGCAAAACATTGCCTAGATAGGTCAGATATTGCTCGCCCAAGGGCCGGTCCATGCCATACTTGGCCATGATATTGCGTTCTACCTGGGCCGGAAGCTTGCGGTCCGTGTCAAACGGATTGCCCGGCGCGGCACGCATCATAAAAAAGGCGGCGGTAATAACCAAAAACAGGGTCGGGACCGCAACCCATAGACGGCGAAACAAAAATCGGATCATAAATTGGCCCATAAAGGCCTGATTTCAGGCCGGAATCGTAGGTTAAGGTTTCATTGGCCTTGAGCCTTGTCAACAAAGCGGGCCTGCTATTCGTGACAGGAGAACAAACACCATGACCCAGTTTCTGAAGGTCACCGACCAGTTTTCGGTTTCGCCGCAAATCACGCTCGCTGATATGGCCAGCGCCGCCGAGCAAGGCTTTGTGCTGGTGATCAATAATCGTCCCGACGGCGAGGACCCCAGCCAGCCCTCTAGCGCAAACATGCAGGCCGCAGCAAAGGCCGCAGGTCTTGGCTATGTGCATATTCCCGTGGTCGGCGGCCCATCGCCCGAACAGGTCGAACAGGTGCGCCAGGCGGTTGAACAGGCCGATGGTCCGGTTCTGGCCTTTTGCCGCTCTGGCACGCGCTCAATCGTCACCTGGTCGATCGGTCAGGCCTTGAGCGGCGAGCGCACGGCCGCAGAACTGATTGGGCTTGGTGCCGTTGCAGGCTATGACCTATCCAGCGTTCTGAGGCGCTAGTTCCATGATCCCATTTGTGCGCGACATTCAGTTTGAATACGGCAAGGTCGATCAGGTCTCGCCCCTAATCCGGCGGGTGATTGCCAATAATCCTGGACCCTTCACCTTTACCGGCACAGGCACCTATATCATTGGCCAGGGCCAGGTGGCGGTGATTGATCCGGGTCCGGACATGGGTGACCATCTCGAGGCCATTCTCGCCGCCCTTGAAGGCGAAACCGTCAGCCATATTCTGATCACGCACAATCATCTGGACCATTCACCGCTGGCCCGGCCCCTGGCTGCGCGCACGGGCGCCAAGATCTATTCCAAGCCGATTGTCGCCAAGGCCCAAGACAGCGACGTGGTGACAGAAGCGGGCGATGATGAGGGTTTTCAGCCTGATGTGGCTCTGATCGGCGGTGAGATCATCAAGGGCCCCGGCTGGACGTTTGAAGCCATTCACACGCCGGGCCACACCTCCAACCATGTCTGTTATGCTCTGGCCGAAGAAAATACCTTGTTTTCCGGCGATCATATAATGGGCTGGTCGACGACCGTGATCACGCCGCCCGACGGCGATATGGGCGATTATTTTGCTAGTCTGGATGCGATCCAGGCGCGAAAGTTTTCCACGCTTTGGCCAACCCATGGCCCGGCCATTACCGAGGTTGCGCCCTTCATCCAGGCCTATAGCGACCACCGCCGCGCGCGCGAGGACCAGATCTTGGCGCAATTGGCCAATGGACCGGCCAGCATATTGACCATGGTGCCGATCATTTATGCCGCCGTAGATTCGCGCCTGCATCCAGCCGCGGCCCGCTCAATCCAGGCCCATGTGATCCATATGGTCCAACAGGGCCGCCTGAACTGCGACGGCCCTGTGGCGCTGGATACGGTTTTGCGTCTACCCGCTTAAGGCCGATCTATTTCACCAGGCCCGCACGGATGGCGGTGATGCGCTTGCAATTGGCCCCAAGGTCGGACAGGCCGACCCGGCTGATTGAGCGCAGATCAATGCGGGTGGTGCCTTCTGACGGGACAATCCGCGCCACGACATCGTCCTTGAAGCCATAAAGGGTGCTGGTGGCCACTGCCTCAATCCGGCCCTGAGCCGGGGCCTCGGTGACAATGGTCAGGCCTGCGCCGGTCAGGGCGGCCTTGACCTTGTTAAACGCGTCGGGCGCATCGCTGGTCAAGACGATAGGCTTGGCCTCTGGGCAGGTCTTGGCATTGAGATCCGCCACCCGCTCGCCGGGCGCGCCATCCTTGCCCGGCCCGCGCGGATCGGCTTCGACAGGATTGGACTCCGTGCCCCGCGCCGTCATAACCGCGGGCGAATAGGTCAAGGGCGTGGTCCAATCCGTGGCCACATCATGGATCATGGGCACGCTCTTTGCCTTATTCATAAGACCAACAAAACCGCCCATCACGGCCAAGGTTACGATCAGGGGCAAGAGCCCCTTAAACCAAAGGCCCTTGGCATCCACGATCAGGGCCAGGACCAAGGCCACCAAGCCCGTAGCAAGACCCAGCATGGCCAGCATAGGTGGGCCCTTAAAGGTCAGGAGGCCAAAGCCAAGCTTCCAGTCCATTAGGCCGGTCTTGGTCGCCACCGCCCCGATCAGGATGGAGGCAATCGGCAACAGGGCAATCACTAGTGCCACGCTCAAATAGGTCTGGGTGGCCTTAAGACTTGGTTTCATCGGTCCGGTTCTCCTGAAATTGCCCTAGTATGACCCTAGCGCCGTTTGGAAAGCGATCAAGCGGTTGGCAGCTTATAGGTTTCAAACTGTTGGCGCAGGACCTTCTTATCGATCTTGCCGGTTGCGCCGAGCGGAATGTCATCGACAAATACCACATCATCGGGCGTCCACCATTTGGCAATCTTGCCCTCGAGGAAGCTTAAGAACTCATCGCGCGATCCGGTCTGACCCTCTTTAAGCTTGACCAGCAAAAGGGGCCGCTCGTCCCATTTGGGGTGGGCAATGCCGATCACGGCGGCCAACGCGGCCTTAGGATGGCCAACAGCAATGTTTTCAATATCGATCGAAGAAATCCATTCGCCGCCCGACTTGATCACATCCTTGGCCCGGTCGGTAATCTGCATAAAGCCGTGCTGGTCTATGGTCGAGACATCGCCCGTATCGAAAAAGCCTTCATCGTCGAGGATATTGCCGCCCTCTTGCTTGAAATAGGCGCTGGCAATAATCGCGCCCTTGATCTTGAGACGCCCAAAGGTCTTGCCATCATGCGGCAGTCGCTCGCCCTCATCATTGGTCAGCTTGAGCTCAACGCCGGAGCAGGGGCGGCCCTGTTTAAGCTTGAACGCGATCTGCTCTTCACGGCTCATGGCCGCGATTTCAGGCGTCGGGGTCGACATGGTGCCCATGGGCGAGGTCTCGGTCATGCCCCAGGCATGGGTGACATCGACGTCATAATCATCGGCAAAGGCACGGACAATCGCTTCGGGCACGGCCGAGCCGCCAATGACCACGCGCTTGAGGGTGGACAGCTTGCTCTTGGTCGCCTGCAGGTGCTGCAGCAGCATTTGCCAGACGGTCGGGACCGCTGCCGAGAAGGTGACGCCCTCGGTTTCTAGCAATTCATAGATCGAGGCCCCGTCCATCTTGGCCCCTGGCATGACTAGCTTGGCCCCGACGGCGGGTGCGGAAAAGGCTATGCCCCAGGCATTGGCATGGAACATGGGCACTACCGGCAAGATCACATCCTTGGCCGACAGGGCCATGACATCGGCCTGAAGCGCAAACAGGGTGTGCAGATAGTTGGAGCGGTGCGAATAGAGCACGCCCTTTGGATTGCCGGTCGTGCCCGAGGTATAACAAAGACCCGCAGCGGTATTTTCATCAAACCCGCCCCAAGAAACATCAGGGCTGTTTTGCTCAATCAAGGTTTCGAGCGCCAAGGGCGCTACGCCCTTAACCGTCAAATTGGACTTAGGCATATGGTCTTGGTCGGTCATGACCACAATGCGCTCAACCGTCGGGCATTGGCCTATAATGCCCTCAAGGATCGGCAAGAAGGTCAGGTCGGTAAAGATCACCCGATCTTCGGCATGGTTGATAATATAGACCAACTGCTCGGGAAACAGCCGTGGATTAAGCGTGTGGCAGACCGCGCCAATGCCCATAATCCCGTACCAGACCTCAATATGACGGGCTGAATTCCAGGCCAGAGTCGCGACCCGATCACCCGTCTTGATCCCCATGCCCAAAAGCGCATTGGACATCCGCTTGGCCCGGTCATGAATATGGGCATAGGTGGTGCGGACAATCGGCCCCTCAACCGAACGCGACACGATCTCGCGATTGGGGTGCCAGAGCTTGGCATGGTCCAACAGCTTGTCGACGGTCAAGGGCCAGTTCTGCATCAAACCAAGCATGGTCATTTCCCCTAGATTAATAATTCGACGCGGACACTATTGCGCCGCGCGCCGCATGGCAAATGGCCGATTATTGCATTTTCAAAATAGCTTGATCAGAGACTTTTCTTACCCAGTCCATCGGTCCCGTATCTTGAGCCAATTGCAGGTCTAAAACGGCCACATCCGCGTCTGAGGCATCATTTGTTCGCGCCGCGATCCGGGCCTGCATCAGGCTTTTGGGGGCCTCTAGCCACAGGCCTTCAAAGGCCGCCCCATATTCACCGGCCAGAGCCCTCGCCGCATTGCGCTCGGCGGGCCGCAAAAACACCGCATCGAGCACGACCGACTGCCCGGCCTTCAGCATCAAGCCGGCCTCATGCAGCATCTGGCCATAGGCGCGCCCGCTCTGATCGGGGCCATAGGCCTCACGTGGCAAGGCTTGGCGCGGCCCAAGGCCCCAGAGCCGCTTGCGGATCTCGTCAGAGCGTAAGATCACAGCCTGAAGCGATGGGGCCAGATTGCGGGCGGTAAAGGACTTGCCCGATCCTGACAGCCCCCCAATGGCTAAAAGGCTTGGAGGCTTGAGCTTAAGGTGATCTAGGCCTGCCTGAACATAGGCTTTGGCCAGATCGGCCTGCCCCATCTGGGCACTGACATGGGCCCGCACCCCGGCCCGCACAGCCAGCATTAAGGGCAGGCAGGCCAGCCCTTCAAAGGCCGCATCGCCAAAATCGCGTGCGGCCTGGTCCAGATAGCCGCTCAAGACCCGCACGGCACCGCCCTCATTGCCGCGAAACATCAGGTCCATTAGCAAGAAGGCCAGATCATATTGGATATCAGCATCGCTAAGCTGGTCATTAAATTCAATACAGTCGAACAGGACCGGCTGGCCGTTTTCGATAAACAGATTGCCCAGATGCAGGTCGCCATGACACCGCCGCCCAAGGCCAAGAGCTTGGCGCTGATCGAGCAAGGCCGCTTGGGCTGCAAATTCAGTATTGGTGGCAGCGATCAAGGCCTCGACATCGGCCGCGCCTAAGACCTCGCCAAGGCCTCGCAACAACAGGGCATTAGAGGTGATGGTATAGCCAAGCCCACCAGCCCCGCCGCCTTGCGGGCGCAGATCAGCGCGGGCATGAAACCCAGCCACCATCCGGCCAAGCCCCTCGGCCAGATCGCCTTCCACCCATTGCGGCTGATTGGACAAAACAGTTGTCTCGTCAAACCGGCGCATTTCCAGCGCCCATTCGATAACCCGCCCAGCGCCGCCCAGGCTCAAAGCGCCATCGACCGTGCGATTAATCGTGTGCAGGGCGAGGTAAACACCGGGCGCAACTGGCTGGTTAAAGGCCAGCTCCCGCTCCAGCGCCCATTGCCGCTTGTCAAGGCTCGAAAAATCCAAATAGCCCAGATCAACCGGCTTTTTCAGCTTAAACGCCTGGTCACCGGCCAAAACCACCACCGCGCAATGGGTCTCGATCACTCGGTCCACCGCGAGGGCACCGCCTGCCCCGGCACACATCCAGTCTATGACCTCTAGGCAGGTGTCTTTTGGATCGTGAGCGGCCATTGGTCCTAACCTTGCCCGTCCGTCGTGGGCGATTTGGGGCCCAAAAACGTGGCTATGGCCTCAAGGGCATCGACCAGGCCCATGCGCTGGATTTCAACGCCCTCGGGCAGGCTGGAAAACAGGCGCGTTGGGGCAGCGGCATCGAGCATGACAAACACCCCCCTATCATCGGCCCGGCGGATCAGGCGGCCAAAGGCCTGGGCAATGCGCGCCCGGGCCACAGAATCGTCATAGGCTCGCGCACCAAACCGCTCGCGTCTGGCCTTGTGCAACATGTCTGGCCTTGGCCAGGGCACCCGGTCAAAGGCCAAGAGGCGCAAAGACCGCCCCGGCACATCGACCCCGTCGCGCACCGCGTCTGTTCCCAAAAGGCAGGAATCCTCCTCGGCCCGGAAAATATCGACCAGGGCCCCGACCTCTAGCGCATCAACATGCTGGGCATAGAGGGCAAGGCCCTTGTCTGCCAGGGGGGCGGCTATGCGCTCATGCACGGCTTTCAGGCGGCGAATGGCGGTAAACAGGCCAACCCCGCCGCCGCCAGATGCCAGAAATAATTCGCGCATGGCCGCTGCGATCTGGCGCGGATCATCCTTGGTAATGTCGGTAATGACAAAGGCCCTAGCCTGATTGGCATAGTCAAATGGCGAGGCCAGCTTCAAGGTCTTGGGCCGCTCTGGCATACGCGCAGCCCCGGTGCGCATTTCGGCAAGCGCAAACGGATCGGACAGGGCCTGATCGGACAAGGTGGCGCTGGTGACCAATATGCCATGCGCGGGCGACAGAACCGCTGCCATCAAGGGCTCGGTCGGATCAATCCAGTGCCTGCGATAGGCGGCGTCCACCACCCGGCCATAGAGATAGGTCGCCTCAAACCAATCGACAAAATTAGGATCATCATCGCTTTGATCGACCAGGGCCTGAAGCATGGAGCGCCAGGCGGGAAGAGCCATGCGCGCGCGCCGGTCTATGCCGCGTAAGGCCCCCTCAATCCTGGCCCGGTCCCCCGTGGGCAGGTCCTCGGCGGCGCTATCGAGCAGGTCCTCCAAATGCCGGGCAAAGGCCAGCAAGGGGGCTTCGATCGCGGCCAAGGCCTTGGCGGCCGCCGCCGCCGCGTCGCGCACGCTATCAAGCGTTGGCCGGGCGGCGCATTCTTGGCCCAGGTCCGATGGAGCGGCGCGAGCGCGAAGCTGGTCCAGCATCCGGGCAATCAGGGTCTCGATTGGACCATCGGGATTAGCCGACTGATCGCGGCCGTCATAATCGGGCGCAGGTGCAACCCGCCCAGACCAGCCCTCGCCGGGCAAGGCCTCTGCCGCCCGCACCGCATCGCTTAGGGCCCTGGCCGCACTTTCACGCTCGCCAACCAAGTCGCCCAGCCTTTGTTCCAGCCCGCGCCCGCGCCGCTTGCGCCCTTCTGGTCCGCGGATCCAGCGGCGCATATCGGCCGCCTCTGCCCCAGACAGGGCCGCGGAAAACGCGCTATCCGCGGCGTCAAACAGATGGTGGCCCTCGTCAAACACAATGCGCTTGAGCGAGGTGGTTTCGTGATCGGCCTTTTGCCCCCGCGCTGATCTTGCGCCATCAAATGCGGCCTGGGTCAGGACCAGGGCGTGATTGGCAATCACCAGATCGGCGCGCTTGGAGGCCCGCACTGCCTTTTCGATAAAACACACCCGGTAATGGGCACAGCCCGCATGGACACATTCGCCGCGCCGATCGACCAGATTGGCAGCGCTGGCCTGGGCCAGGGGCGCGACGCCAAACAGGCCCGGCAGCCAGGCTGGAAAATCGCCGCCGGTCATATCCCCGTCGCGGCTCGCCCTGATCCAGCGCGCGGTCAGGGCCAGACCAATCAGGTCGCCATTGCCCAATTGCGCCGCCTGAACCGCGTCTTGATAGTTCAATAGGCACAGATAGTTTTCGCGGCCCTTGCGCACCACCACCTTACGCGATCGCTCGGCCAGGTCGGGAAACAGGGCCACGCTTTCACGCGCGATCTGGCGCTGCAGGGCACGGGTATAGGTCGAGACCCAGACCGATGGACCATTGGCCTGGGCCCAGAGCGAGGCGGGGGCCAGATAGGCAAGCGTCTTGCCAACCCCGGTACCCGCCTCGGCCAGCATCATGCGCGGCTCGCCCTCGCGCTCGCGCGGCTGAAAGGCAAAGGCGGCTTCTGCGGCATAATCGGCTTGAGACGGCCTAGCCTCATCCAGGCCAGAACGCGCCAAGAGTTCGGCTAGGCGCGTGCGCGCTGCCTCTGGGCTGACCGGCTGATTGCCAGATTCGCCCGGCGGGGCCTGATCCTCCCATTCGGGAATGCGCGACCAGACATCCAGACCGGCTGAGCGTGAGCCATCGCGCACGGGACCAGACCGGATTGCGGCAATCACATGCGCCGCCCAGGCCCAACCGGCGCGGCCCAGGGTCTCGGCCATCGCCAAGGCATCCTCGCGGCTTGGCCATGGCCCGCCCGCCAGTTCGGCCAGCAGGCTGGCCGCGCCATCGCGCAGGGCTGCGGCCTGATCATCAAGGCTGCGCGGCTCAGCCTGTCCAAGCGCCAGCGCCAGCCCCGCCGCCGAGGGCGCACAAAACCTGGCGGGCCGGACAAAGGCATAGAGCTCCAGCACATCAAAATAGCCAGGGCCCCGCGGCGGCGGGTTCAAACCAAGCCGGCGGGCAGTCAGGCTGGCATGGACCACCAGCACGGGGCCGCGCTCGAACAGGGTCTTGGCCGGCGCCGGGCCAATCCGCCCCACTCCACCCGCATCCGCCATGGCGGCGCGGCGGCCCGGATGCACGACAAGGGCCGGTGGAAGCGCGGGAAGGTTTATGGACTCAGTCACGGGTCTTGATTACCCGCCCCGGGCCCTAAACGAAACCGGAACCTTACCAGCCATGCCTTGCGGGGCGTGACTTTGCGGCCTCATCGCCCTAGTTTCCCCCACTCGAAAGCAATTACCTTGAGGTAATAGGGATTTAAGCATGGCCTATCGCAGTCTAAGAGATTTCATTGCCAAGCTGGAAGCCGCAGGCGAGTTGGTGCGGGTGGCCGAGCCGGTCTCGACCGTTTTGGAAATGACTGAAATCCAGACGCGGCTCTTGGCCGAGGGCGGGCCTGCCGTCTTGTTTGAAAATGTGACCATGGCCGATGGTCAGCCCTCGAACATGCCCTGCCTTGTTAATCTGTTTGGCACGGTCAAGCGTGTGGCCATGGGGGTAACGCTTGGCGGGGAGTCGCGCACCACAGCCGGAGAATTGCGCGAGGTCGGCGAAATCTTGGCGTTTTTGCGCCAGCCCGTGCCGCCCAAGGGCTTTAGCGATGCCTTGGAGCTCTTGCCTCTGGCCCGCACCGTCATGTCCATGCGGCCCAAGATTGTCAAAAACGCCCCGGTGCAGGAGGTCGTGCTCACAGGCGATCAGATCGACCTGACCCAATTGCCAATCCAGACCTGCTGGCCCGGCGAGCCTGCGCCCCTGATCACCTGGCCGCTGATTGTCACCAAGGGTCCCGGCAAGGACCGCGAAGACGATTTCAATCTTGGCATTTACCGGATGCAGGTGATTGGCAAGGACCGGGCCATCATGCGCTGGCTGGCCCATCGCGGCGGCGCCCAGCACCATCGGCGCTGGAAAGAGTCTGGCAAGCGCGAGCCCCTGCCGGCCTGCGCCGTGCTGGGCGCTGATCCAGGGACCATCCTCGCCGCCGTTACGCCCGTGCCCGACACCTTGTCTGAGTATCAGTTCGCTGGCCTCTTGCGCGGCGCCAAGGCCGAACTGGTCGCCGCCAAGACCGTGCCCCTCATGGTTCCGGCCGAGGCCGAGATCGTGCTCGAGGGCCATGTGCTGCTCGACGAATACGCCGATGAGGGGCCATATGGCGACCATACGGGCTATTATAATTCGGTTGAGCCCTTCCCGATCTTTCAGATCAGCGCCATCACCATGCGGCGCAAACCGATTTACCTGACCACCTTTACCGGCAGGCCGCCGGACGAGCCGAGCGTCCTGGGCGAGGCCTTGAATGAGGTGTTTATTCCGCTGCTGCGCCAGCAATTTCCTGAAATCGTCGATTTTTGGTTGCCGCCCGAGGGCTGCAGCTATCGGATTGCCGTGGTCTCAATCAAGAAGGCCTATCCGGGCCATGCCAAGCGGGTCATGCTCGGCGTCTGGTCGTATCTTCGCCAGTTCATGTACACCAAATGGGTGATTGTGGTCGATGCCAACATCAATACCCGCGACTGGAAGGACGTGATGTGGGCGATCTCGACCAAGATGGACCCGGCCAGGGACATTACGGTTTTGGAAAACACCCCGATTGATTATCTCGATTTCGCCTCACCGGAATCGGGGCTCGGCTCCAAGATCGGGCTCGATGCGACCGACAAGTGGCTGCCGGAAACCAAGCGCGAATGGGGCCAGGAGATCCGCATGGATCAGGCCGTGATTGATGCGGTCAGTGATAAATGGGCAAGCCTAGGCCTGCCCGGCTCTGGCAAGCCGATTTGGAAGTAAACCCACAATGGGGCGGCTAGGCCTTGCCGCCTTGGCTGGATTTGGCTTTTATGCGGACTTGAGTACAAAGGGAGTTGGCCTTGGACATTGTTTCCCCTTCCGCCCGCGCAGCGGCCCTCTGGACCGCCCTGTTCCTGATCCTGACCCTGGTGCTGTCGCTCTTGGTGGTGCGCCAGCGCAGCCTGCACAAGGTGCTGATCGGCGATGATGGTGTGCCCGAACTGGTGCGGGCCATTCGCGCCTTTGGTAATGCCACGGAATATGCAGGGGCTGGTCTCGGGGCCTTGATCATGTTGGCGGTCTCAGGCGCGCCGCCCCTGGCTGTGCACCTGTATGGCCTCTTATTCTTAATCGGGCGGGTTGGTCATGCGGTCGGCATTAGCCAGACCACGGGCGCGTCACTTGGCCGCTCAGGCGGAACCTTGTTGACCTGGGTGGCGTTCATTTTTGCCATTACGGTCTTATTGTTCGACGCGATTTCCTAGCCAAGCTCTAAATCACGAGGGTCACCAAGGCTTGGTCTTGCCGTGACCCCGACCCTTGAGCGATAAGGGTCCATGGATGACTCCCTTTTACATGATCTGATCACCGCCGCCACCAAGGCTGGGGCCGATGCGGCCGATGCGGTTTTGGCCCATCGCCAGTCCTTATCGATCGGGGTGCGTATGAATGCCCTAGAAGAGGTCGAACGCGAAGAGGCGCGCGATCTGGGCCTGCGCGTCTTTGTCGGCAAGCGACAAGCCGTTGTCTCCGGCTCAGACATTTCCAAGGCGGCGCGAACAAAGCTGGTTGAGCGGGCCGTGGCCATGGCGCGCCTTGCACCGGAAGACCCCTATGCCAGCCTGGCCGACCCGGATCTTCTGGCCAAGGCTCCGCACCGCGATCTGGATCTTTATGACCCGACCGAGCCTAGCCCGGAATCGCTGGAAACGCTGGCCCGCACGGCGGAGGCCTCGGCGCTTTCGACCCAAGGCGTGACCAATTCCGATGGTGGCTCTGCGGCTTGGTCGAGCACCCAGTGGCAATTCATGACCAGTGCGGGCTTTTATGGTCAGCACAAATCGTCAGGCTTTTCGATCTCGGCCTCGGTGATTGCGGGCGAAGGCGCGCAGATGGAGCGCGGCGGCGAGGGCCGATCCACGCGCTGGCAATCAGACCTGCCCGAGGCCTCGGAAGTGGGCTTTGACGCCGGACGCCGGGCCGTGGCTAGGCTTGGCGCGCGTAAGATTGCCTCGACCACCGCGCCAGTGATTTTTGAAAACCGCCTGGCCATTTCGCTATTTGGTCCCCTGATCGGGGCCATATCCGGGCCATCGGTCGCGCGCGGCGTCTCCTTCTTGAAGGACAGGCTGGGTCAAAAGGTCTTTGCCCCCGGCCTGCGCATTAGCGACGACCCCTTTCGCCTGCGCGGCCTAGGCTCCAGCCCATTTGATGACGAGGGCGTGGCCGGTCAGGCGCTGGACCTAGTCAGTGACGGGGTCTTGAACACCTGGCTTTTGAACACAGCCTCAGCGCGGCAACTGGGCATGACCAGCACGGGCCATGCCTCGCGCTCCATGGCCGGTGCCCCCGGGGTTTCGACCAATAATCTGACGGTCCATCCAGGCAGTCGCGATCTGGACGGCCTGATGCAGGATGCCAAGGCGGGCCTGCTGGTCACCTCCATGTTTGGCCCCTCGCTCAATCCCAATACGGGCGACTGGTCGATTGGCGTATCCGGGGTCTGGTTTGAAGATGGCCAGGCCGCCTATCCGGTGACGGAAATCACCGTGGCTGGCAATCTGATCGAGCTCTATGCCAGGTTGGTCCCCGGCTCGGATTTAGAGATTCGCGGCGCAGCCAATGCCCCTTCTGTCCTGATCGATGCCATGGCCATTGCGGGCCTATGAGTGATGATCTGGGGCTGATCCGTCAGGCGGCGATCGAGGCTGGGTCCATGGCCATGGACCTGCGCAAGGCCGGGCTAAAAATCTGGTCCAAGTCCGGCGGCTCGCCCGTGACCAATGCCGATATTGCTGTCGATACCTTGCTAAAGGAACGCCTATTGGCGGCTAGGCCCGACTATGGCTGGTTGTCAGAAGAAACTGCCGATGATCCGGCAAGGCTTGGCAAGACACGGCTCTTTGTCGTGGATCCGATTGACGGCACCGCCGCCTATATCAAGGACCTGCCCTGGTTCAGCGTGGCGATTGCCGTGGTTGAGGCCGGACGTCCGATTAGCGGGATTGTCCATGCCCCAGCCGTTGACGAGACCTATAGTGCCGCACGCGGCGGCGGGGCGCGGCTGAATGGCAGCCTGATCACACCAAGCCAGACCGAGGCCCTGCAAGACAGCGCCATGCTCGGCGATGCCAAGATGTTTGCCCATCCGGCCTGGCGTCAACCCTGGCCCGCCATGCGCTTTGCGACCCGTAATTCGATTGCCTATCGCATGGCCCTGGTCGCGGCTGGAGCCTTTGACGCAGCCCTTGCCCTATCGGCCAAAAATGACTGGGACCTGGCGGCCGGGGATTTGATTGCCGCAGAGGCTGGGGCCATGACCACAGACCATACGGGCGCGCAATTTGTTTATAATCGCCCCAGTCCCCTACAGACCAGCATGATCTGCGCCACCCCGGCGCTTCACCCCTTGATCTTGGCGCGCACCCAGGCCATTGAGCTCAATCGCGCCGGTTAGCTTCCCTTGCGTCATGATCTGTTTAAATAAACGTGCGATGCTTAGCGCCCTTGCTCCACCAGCCTATGGAATGTGACATGCCCGACAAACAATTGCTGCATCTGGTTATTGGCGGCGAACTGGCCAATCTGGGTCAGGTGACCTTTCGCGATCTAGACAAGGTCGAGCTGGTCGGGGCCTATCCCAATTATGGCGAGGCCTTTATCGCCTGGAAGGCTAAGGCCCAGGCCACGGTCGATAATGCCTTGATGCGCTATTTCATCATTCATGCGCACAAGCTGCTCGACCCTAGCGAGGACGCGCACTAGGTCAGGCGCGGACCCTTAAGGGGTCTTCGGTCTGGATTTGTGAGCGGCGAATAATGGCTTCGGCCTCGGCGGCGGGCAGGGCCTGGGCATAACCAAAGCCTTGACCATAATCACAGCCAAGCCCCTGCAATTGTTCGGCAATGGCGGCACTTTCTATGCCCTCAGCCACCACTTCCAAGGACAGGTCGCGGCCAAGATTGACCACGGAACGCACAATCTTGGCCGAGCCCTCATTGAACTCCATGGTCCGCACAAAATAGCAATCGATCTTGAGCACATCAAAGGGCAGCCGCGTCAAATAGGACAGGGACGAAAACCCGGTGCCGAAGTCATCCAAGGACAAGCCCGCCCCGACCGCGCGCAATTGGCCAAGTACGACCCCGGCCTTTTGCGGATTGCGCATAATGTCGCTCTCGGTCAATTCCAGCTTGATCGCGCCAGCAGGTAGGCCCGCCTCCAAAATCACCTGGCCCACATCTTCGACAAGGCCTGGCCGATCAATCTCGCCGGTCGACAGATTGACCGAACAGGTTAGGTCAGCGGCACTGGGATATTTGGCATGCCACTGGGCCAATTGCCGGGCGGAGGCCTTGAGCATATGGGTGCCTAGGGCCGCAAGCAGACCCAAATCCCGGCAGAGGCTGAGAAAATCGCCTGGCAAGAGCAGGCCGCGCCGCGGATGCTGCCAGCGCGCCAAGGCCTCAAAGCCCGAAAGCTGGCCGGTGCGCAAATGGATGATGGGTTGAAAATAAGGCACAATCTCGCCGCGCTCTATGGCCGCGCGCAGATCCGATTCAAGCGCCAGGCGCGATAGGCCATCGGTCTCCAAACCGCGCCCATAGACCGCAATCGCGCCGCCGCCGCTGGCCTTAACAGATTCCACCGCCAGCTCGGCTCGGCGCAAGAGTTCGCTGGCCTCGAGCGCGTCCTCACCGCCCTGAACCCTTACCGCGCCGATCGAAACCGAAGGATGGATGTCAAAGCCCGCAACCCGTAGGGGCGGCTCCATGGCGTCGCGCACCTGTTGGCTAGCCTCTTGATCCGCAACTGGCATCAGCACTGCAAACTCATCCTCGCCAATCCGGGCCAGAACAGCTTGCGACCCAAAGGCAGCGGCCAGACGCGCGCCAAGCGTGGCCAGAACCCGGTCGGCCCGCTCATGCCCCAAGGCCTCGTTCAGACGGCGCAAACGATCCAGATCCGCAACAACCAGCTCATAGGCCTGAGACGATTGCAGGTGCTCGCGCATTTCGCGGATAAAGCCTTGGCGGTCCAAAAGACCGGTTAGGCTATCGCGGCTCGGCCCTTGGGTATCAAAATGCGGCGTGACCATGCCCAACGCTAGGCCCGCCGCGCGCCATTGTCCGCGCCATAGACACACCTCGCCGCCGCGCATATGCAGCCTGGCCCAAATCTGAGCGCCCGGTAGCTGGGGTTCGAAAAAGGCGCGCATCTGGGCGTGATCTTGCGGCAAGACCATGGCCAAGGCCGCAGCCGACGAACACTCTGGCAATAGGATGCCAAACCCAAGCGCCCCGGCTGCCCCGGTCAGGGATAGCCGATCGCGCCCGGCGTCCCAGCGCCATAGCACGCCCTGGCCATGGGCAAGCGCTGCGCCCGCATCCGCGGGTGCCCAGTCTGCATCCTTGGCTAGGTCTTGGGTCATGGGCGCTGGTCAAACTCCCGACAAAACAGCGCATGGCGCACAAGGCCTAGGGCGCTATGCGGCCATACAGGACATGATCTCGCCAAATCCCGTTAATTTTCAGATAACTGCGCGCCAATCCCTCGCGTTCAAAGCCCTGACCTTGCAATACTTTTTGCGAAGCAGAATTATCGGGCAGGCAGGCGGCCTCCAGACGGTGCAGTTTCAAATGCTCAAACCCAAACCTTGCCACCGTACCAACCGCGCGGCTGGCAAGGCCTTGGCGCACAAAGGGCGGGCCAATCCAATAGCCGAGCGTGCCGGTCTGGGCCACCCCGCGGCGGATTTGCGATAGGGTAATCCCGCCGACCAGGGTCTGGTCGCTGCTGCGAAAGATCAAAAAAGGATAACCAACGCCTCGGTCCATATCCTGCTCATAGGCAGCCAGACGCCGGGCAAAACCAGACCGAGTCAGGTCATCGGCGGGCCAGACTGGTTCAAACGGCTGCAAATGGTTTGCCGAAAGCCGCCGCAAGTCCGACCAGGCGGCAAAGTCACTGCGCCGCGCTGGGCGCAACTGTATGCCCGGTCCATCGAGGGTAAAACTGATCTGCGGCAACAGCCAATCGATCAGGGCCATGGGGTCACGCGTTCAAATCCCTATCTGCACGGCCCAAGCCTGTGCGATCTTGCCGTCCTGATCAAGCCCCCCGACGCGGCCATTTGGTCACGCGACCAAGCCTGCCACAGATCGGCGCGAAGCATCACGAAATCCTTAGGCGATTTAGAGAAAATGTTTGCCAAAAACCCCCCGAATGCGGCATGAACCGGGGCAAGAATAATGCGGTAATCGCCGCATAGGAGGAAGACTTGTCTAACGACCTTGATGCCATTGATGCCAAGATCTTGGATCTGGTCCAGCATGATGCCGGCCTGTCCGTGGCCGAGATTGCCGAAAAGGTTGGCCTGTCTTCAAGCCCCTGCTGGCGCCGGATCAAGCGGCTAGAAGAGATCGGTATTATTCAGGGCCGCGTGACCTTGCTGGACCGGGAAAAACTGGGCCTAGGCTTTGAGGTCTATGCCACGGTCAAGCTGTCCTTGCCAAACAAGGAGAACCTAGAACAGTTTGAAACTGCGGTCGCAGACTGGCCCGAGGTCGCCCAATGCGCCACGGTCACGGGCGGCGAGGATTATGTGCTGCGGATCATCACCCGCGACATGCACAGTTTTGATGATTTCTTACGCGATAAGCTTTTATCGCTCGGCCTGGTTTCCAATGTCGAAAGCCGAATTGTCATTCGCGCGGTCAAGGCCTCAACCGCTGTGCCGCTTGGCCTCGTCAATGCGCATATAGCGGGTTAAGCCTAAGCTGCCTTTGCCTTCAAGCCCCGCCAAGCGGCTAGGCCATACTCAATACCGGTCCAGAGCGTGACCAGGGCTGCTAGCCAGACCAGGGCATTGGCGCCAAGGGTCACGCGCTCAAACTGTTTGAGATTAAACTCAAGGCCATAGGCCGGGGCAAACCAGGCCACCATGACCGCGGCCATGGCCACCAATTGCAGGCTGGTCTTGACCTTGGCCAGAAACGTCACAGGCAGGCTCAGACCCCGAGGGGCCAGCACCTCGCGCAGGGCCGAAACCGCAAATTCGCGAAACAGGATCAGACCGACGGGCAAGAGCACCGAGGGCTGGACATGGGCGGCAATCAGGCCAAGCGCCGCGCCGCAGACCAAGATCTTGTCGGCAATCGGATCGGCAATCGCGCCAAACAGGCTCTCGACCTGCCAGCGCCGCGCCAACCAGCCATCGAAAAAGTCGGTGACGGCCGCAACGACGAAACAGACCAAGATCACCTGCAACAGCGCAAACACCACCGGCGTCGGCACCATGACCCCGTGATCCTGAATCCAGGCAAAAGCGACAAAGCCGGCAAACATGATCAGGGTCAGGACCAGCCGCAAGACGGTCAAGAGGTTGGGGATCAGGGCCTTGACGGACATGGCGATACCTTGGTCTGAGAAACTCGTCTCCAGACTATACTAGATTGGCCCATCCGTCATCGACCCCCGAGCTTAAACTAGATCAGGTCGCCGCCCGCCGCCGAGGCCGTGGTGCCAAATTGCTGATAGGCCTTGATGACATTGCGCCCGACGGTCCAGCGATGCACCTCGTCTGGTCCATCGACTAGGCGCTGGGAGCGGATATGGGTATACCAACTCGCTAGGGGCGTATCATGGCTATAGCCCAGCGCCCCGTGCAGCTGGATCGCCGTATCGACCACCTTGTGCACCATATGGGCCAGGAACACCTTAGCGATGGAGTTTTCCTGGCGCAGGTCCATGCCCTTTTCGGCCTTATAGGCAATATGCAGCAGCATGAGCCGGGCCATATAAAGCTCACTGGCACAGTCGGCTAACATCCACTGGACGCCTTGGCGATCGGACAAGACCTGGCCAAAGGTCGAGCGCTGGGTGACATGGGCCGTGGCCAAATCAAGCGCGCGCTGGGCCATGGCGACATTGTGCATGCCATGCCTTAGCCGCCCATAGGCCAGACGGTGCTGACCCATATTAAAGCCATTGCCCTCACCGCCGAGCAGGTTTTCCGCTGGGATGACCAAGTCCTTGATCTCGATCTCGGAATGACCACCGCCCATGACCTTGGTAAACGGCCCCTCAGCGGCCATGGTCTCGATGTCGCGCTTAATGATGTATCCAGGATTGGGCAACTCAACGATAAAGGTCGAATAGCGCTGGTGGCGGGGTGCATCGGGATCAGTCATGGCCATGACCACGGCTAGATCGGCGGCACTGGCCGCCGAGGAAAACCATTTTTCGCCGTTCAGCACATAGTTTTCATTGCCGTCCTTGACCGCGCGGGTCTGCATGCCCGTCGCATCGGCCCCGGCGGCCTTTTCCGTCATGGAATAACAAACCCGCTTTTCGCCATTCAGCAGCGGCTTGAGGTATTTTTCTTTCTGATACTCTGTACCATGCGCCAGCAAGGTCAGCATGGTGGCATCGTCCGGCCCCTGGCTATTCATCGACAGTGCACCGAGATGGCTTTCGCCCAATTCCATCTGCACCAGGGCATTGGCCAGCGGGCCAAGGCCCATGCCGCCATATTCGACCGGAATAAACGGGCACCAAAGGCCTTGCGAGCGGGCCTTGGCTCGAAGGCCCGCCAAGATCGTCTTGAAGTCGCCGCCATCAGCCAAGGCCTGTTCAGCGGGCACGCATTCGTCATGCACAAATTGGCGCACCTTGGCGCGGATCGCCTTGGCCTCGGCTGGAATCTCAAAATCAATCGACATGGCAATCCTCCTGGCAGACGCGCCAGCCCATCCTTAAATGTGGACTGTGCGGCATATGCTTCTGACAACAACCTGCCTCTTGCCGCCACTCAGGTAAAGCCAGAACCGGCACCCAAGGCCTAACGCTGGGCTAGCTCAGCCAGATTATCCTCATGGCGTTTGCGGCTAATGTCATAGCCCAAAAGGCATAAGAGCGCCGCGCCATGAATAAGCGCCGCGACCCCCACATAGCTCATGACCAGATGATTGAGAATCGTCTGCGGCACCTCGCCAGGCTTTGCACCTTCTGGAAAATGCACCAGGCTCAGGATCACGCCGGAGGCAAATATGCCAATCCCTGTGACCGACTTATTGACCACGCTGGCAGCGGAAAACAAAAGGCCCTCGGAACGATTGCCGGTCTTGACCTCGATATCCTCGGCAATATCGGCAATCATAGATGTGCCCATAATGCTGGCCGTAATGGTGAAGCTTAAGGCCAAAGCCGAATTGGCAAATAAGATGGGCACCAATAGGGCCGAGCCATTGATCGGAAAAAAGCCCAATAGCCGCAGCAAAAACGGCAAGGGTAGGATTAGGGCGCTGAGCATATAGAGCCCTATGGTCACCGGCTTTTTACCAAACCGCTTGGACAGGACCGGGCTAATCAAGAGGGCGCACAGGGCCGCTAAATAGGCGGCGCCCAATAGGACCGCATAGCTGGCACTACTCAGTTGCCAAAAATAGGTCACGAAATAGGAATTTAGCGCCAGACCAAGCCCCCCAGCCATGGAACTAAACAAGGCCGATGCCATAATCGCGCGAAAAGACGGGTTAGAAAGGATGACCCGCACCGCAGCCAGCCAGACCTTCAAATCAAACCGCGCGGTGGTAACGGGCACCTTCAGATGCGGGATGAATTTATGCGTTCCGGCCGCCGAGATCAGGATGGCCCCAATCATGATTACCGCCGATACAGAGCCATAAGCGGCATAACCGACTGGATTGAGTTGTCCCACGGGATGGGTCGCATCAGGGCGCAGCAAGAACCCCAGCGCTAGCACCGTCATGGTCAGACCGCCCCACCAGCCAAAAAAGAACCGAAAGCCAAATAGGGACGTGCGCTGATCATAGTTTTCGCTCAGTTCTGGACCAAGCGCCGTGGAGGGAATTTCATAAAGCGTGATCAGGCTACGCACCACGACGGCGGCGACCAGCAGATAGGCAAACAATTGGCCGTGCGACAGGCCGGTTGGCGGACGCCAGAGAAAATAGAAGGCTAGGGCGGCAGGCACGGCGGCGAAATACATAAACGGATGACGCCGGCCCCAGCCTGAGCGCCAATTGTCGGAAATCTGGCCAATGACGGGGTCGAGCACAGAATCGACCACCAGGGCTATGCCAATCGCCGCCCCGACCCAGGGCGCGGGCAGGCCCAGAACCTGATTATAGAAGAGGAGCAAGAAGGCACTAAACCCATTGTCCTTAACCCCATAGGCCACAGAGCCGAGGCCATAAAACAGCTTGGTTGACAGGCCAACCTTGGGCCGCAGCGGCAGGGCCTGGCTCATGCGCCGGCCCCGATATTCCAGATCATCATGCTTCCTGCCCTAACTCACACGGCCACTTCAGCGGCTCTAGAGATGAGGTTAGGACAAGTCTGGCCGCATGACTATAAGCCTTTGGCCAGACCTTTTGCCCTATTGGCCCGGATGATAGGCCCGCTCGGTATGGCCCACCAATTGGTCGGGATAGAAATAGACCTCACGCAGATCGCCAGTGCTATAGCGCAGGGCCTGATCCTTGAAGTGCGGCGAGGCCGGGTCGCCGCTTTCGCCGCCCGCCGTCACGGCGCGGGCCCGCACCCGGTCGCCAAACTCCACCACTGCGACAAAGCTATTGCCATTTGTGCCATAATAGCGCTTTGAGCCATTGCGCGGCTTGGCCCCAAATGAAGCCAATGAGCCCCACTGAGCCGAGGTAAAGGCCACTGGAATACTGGGCCCACCATCCGTAAACGGATGAACAATATCGCCCGTTAGACGCTGGAAGCGGTTGATCTCGCCCCACGGCGTGCGCCATGAGCCAAAATCGCGCACCAAACGATCACTGGCCTGGGCCAAGGCCGTTAGTTTTTGCGCGTCCGTCGCCTTGGTCGCCATATAGTCATAGACCGACATGTCCTCGCTCTCGGCATCGGCGCCAACCAGGTTCCACAAGGCCTCGCCCCAAAACACCGCCACCGCGGTCGGCACGGACTGGGCAGACCAGCGCAGGTCCCAGCCGCGCAAGACCGCGATCTGTTCGGCCAAACGCGCCTTGAGCGGATCGGTTACTGCCAGACGATCATAGGACGCCGTCAGGCTTGGGATCAGGCTGGCAAAGGCTGGCAAATACGGGTCAAAGGCCGCATCAATCAGGGTCTGGAGGGTAAAATCCTTGCGCGCCGACAGGACCCGCATGGCATGAAGGCCGCGCGGATTTTCGCCATAAGTGTCCATATAACGCGGGAAATCCTTGAGCTTTGGGCTTTGATCGCCCGCTGCCGAATAGGGCCAGTTATTAGTGTTAAACAGCCAGCCATTGGAGGGATTAAGCAGGCGCGGCGTCTCGTTCAGGCCATGCACACCTTGCCAATCCGTAGCCGGATCAGACCCATCCACCGGCTTGGTATAATCAAACCTGTCATTGCGCCTTGGGATGAATTGCGGATGCAGATAGGCAATCTCGCCCTTGGCATCGGCAAAAATCGTATTATTGGACGAATTGGCCTTAAGCCCCGCCACCTTAACAAAGCTGGCATAATCAGTGGCCTTGGTGCGCAAGAAGGACTGTTTCAAGGCCGCCAGCGGCGTGTTCATCAAGGACACACTAATCCATTTGCCATCCGCTTGGCGCACAATTGGGCCATGATGGGTGCGATAGACCGTAAAGGCGCGCGAGGTTATGGACCCATCGGCCGCGCGATAGGGCACGGTAATGATGCTGGTTTGCACCGGGCGGTCCTGATGACCATAGCGATAGACTAGGCGGTGATCCTTTTCCGATACGGTCTCGGCAAATTCATCAATCACATCCGCGCCGCTGGAGGTGTGCATCCAGCCGGCCTTTTCATTAAAGCCCTGATAGACAAAGAACTGCCCCCAGGTCACAGCGCCATAGACATTCAGGCCTTGATCACTGCTGACCTGGACCTCGGAACGGAAAAAGAACGAGGTGTGCGGATTAATCAGCAGCATGGCGTGATGATTGGCAGTGATCGATGGGGCAAGCGCAAAGCCGTTCGAGCCGGTGGGCTCGTGAAACTGACCGGGTAGATCGAGCTCGGCCAGGCTGACCGGGTGCTGGCCATAAAAGCTTTCAAGCTCGGTCAGGGACACCGATTCAATATCGCCGCCAATACTGCCTTCCGAAAAGCTCAAGGCCATCCAGGGCTCGAAATGGCTGATCAGGCGCGGCCTGACTGCGGGGTGCGTGGCCAGATAATAGTTCAGGCCGTCGGCCCAGGCCTTCATCAGGGCCTTGAGCCAGGTGGGGCTGGCGGCATAATCGGCTTTCAACTCCACCGGATCGATGAACAGTTTCATGCGCAGATCCTGCCAGATCGCGGACTCGCCCTGAACCTCGGCCATCCGGCCCTGGGCATTGATGAAATTGGTCTCAACCCGGTTGAAATCATCCTCAGCCTGGGCATAGGCCAGACCAAATACGGCATCGGCATCGGTGGGGCCATGAATATGGGCAATGCCCCAATCGTCGCGAATGATAGAGACCCTTGCCGCCTGGGCCTTTTGCCGTGCGAGATCATCCGCCGCCCGACTAGGCGCACTGAGACCAATACTCAGCGCCAGCCCTATGGTCAGTCCCAGACCCAATATCCGCACAGTCATTCCCCCCGATATGCAAAGTATCCATGCGCGAATGAGGCATTTCATCTGGCAAATGTACAGTCCAATAAGGCTTATGACGCGCCAAACTACATCGAGGCGCAGATTTTGGACGCTGGGGGCCAAATAGCAGCGTCAAGCGGACAACAAGGCCTGTTCACAACCAGGATCTGGCCTATTTAGAGGTTATGAAAACCGCTCGCCTGACCGTCTGGTATGACGGCGCCTGTCCCTTATGCCTTCGCGAAATCGCCCTGATGCGGCGGCTGGATCAGGGCGGCGCAATTGCCTTTATTGATATTGGCAATACAGACAGCGTCTGCCCGATTGATCGCCAAACCCTATTGGCACGGCTTCACGCGCAAGACGCGGGCGGGCCGATCTTGTCGGGGGCGGCGGCCTTTGCCGCCATGTGGCGCGCCTTGCCCGCTTTGAGCCTATTGGGGCAATTGGCCCGCATACCGCCCGTGCTTTGGCTGCTGGAATGCGCCTATCGATTATTCTTGAAGGTTCGGCCCCGGCTTCAACACCTCGTCCGGCGCCTAGAGCGGTAGCCTCGCGATTTTAGGCCTCGGTTCGCCAAATTGTGATAGGTTATGACCAAGGCGCAGAAAACTGCGCCGCTCGATCTGGCCCATCGCTGCGAAGGGCTGCCAATGGTCTCCAGCCCGGAGCCCTTGACCCGTCCCCTCAAGCATTTTTCCTAGGACACGGTCATGGCCAAGGGTCAAAAAAAATCCAATAAGGAAGTGCGCAAACCCAAGGCCGAAAAGCCAAAAACGGTTGCCGCGCCGCCATCCTTCCTCACCCCACCTCCTAAAAAGAAATAGGCGCATCTATATGGCCCGCGAAACTGTGCATCTGGTCCAGGCCTATATTGCTGGGCGCGGGAAAAACCTAAAGGCCGAGCAAACCATTGGCTGCAAGGATGCGGCCGAGGCCCTGCGCAAGGCCCAGCGTCTGTCCGGCATCCGGCTGGGCGTTGTGGCCTATTCGGTCTCGGCCGATACCGAAATGGGTGATTATGACGAAAACCCAACCATCCTGTTCAAGTCTGGCCAATTGCCACCGCCATTTGACGAATAGGAACGTGCCTTGCCATGATCGCAGCTGGTCTTGGAGGTTGTCATGAACAAGATTCGCTCAGTTCTCTTGGTTTGGATCATCAGTTTTTTGTCCATGCCAGCCTTGGCGGCACCGGACGCTGATCAGGCTTTTCAGGCGATCTATAGCCGCGAATGGGACTGGCGCACCCAGCAGGGCCTGACCGATCCGGACAATGGCGCAATTGCCGATCGTCTGCCCGCCATTGATGCCGCTAGCCAGTCAGCGCGCCTTGCCTATTGGGAGCAGACGCTAAAGGCATTGGATGCGATCAAGTCAGGCCAATTATCGCCAAAAGCTAGGATCGATTACGGGGTCTATCGCAACCAGATTGTCACCCTGGCCAATAGTCAGCGCTTTAAGGACTATGAGGCCCCGTTCAATTCCGACAGCGCGTTTTGGAGCGATCTGACCTATACGGCGCGCCAACCCTTCAAGACCCTTAGCGATTATCACAGCTTCATTGCTCAGATGCGGGCCCTACCCACCTATTTTGCTCAGGCTGAGGATAATATGCGCGCCGGTCTGGCTAGAGGCTTTACGCCGCCGCGCGTGACCCTTGTTGGGCGCGATCAGGGCGTGGCTGTAATGGCTCAGGCAAGGTCGGCGCAAGACACCGTGTTTTACAAGCCGTTTGCCCAAATGCCCGATTGGGTGCCCGCAGGCGAGCAGGCCAGCCTGCGCGCCGAGGCCATAAGCGTGATTACCAATCAGGTCATCCCAGCCCATATCCGGCTGCTGAGGTTTTTGCGCGAAGACTATATTCCAAACGCGCGTGCGGCCTTGGCCGCCCAAGACCTGCCCGATGGCCGCGCCTATTACCAGGCCAAGATTGCCGAATACACCACGCTTGACCTCACGCCGGACCAGATTCATGCCATTGGGCTGGGTGAGGTGGCCAAGATCCGCCTGGCCATGCGGGCCGCCATGCTAGAAACCGGCTTTAAGGGCGATATGCCAGCCTTTTTGGCCTATCTCCGAAGCGACCCGAAATTCTATGCCAAGACCCCTCAGGACCTGCTCGATCGAGCGGCCTGGATTGCCAAGCAATTTGACGGCAAGGCGGGCCAATGGTTTGGCCGCCTGCCGCGTTCGCGTTTTACCATAGTGCCCGTGCCCGACGAGATAGCGCCGTTTTATACGGCCGGGCGCGGCGGCAATGGCGTCTATCTGCTCAACACTTATGACCTGCCATCGCGGCCGCTCTATGCCCTGACCGCCTTAACCTTGCACGAATCGGCGCCGGGCCACGCCTTTCAGGTGCCGCTAGCCTTGGAAAACAAGGACCAACCGGCCTTTAGGCGTCAGGTCTATATCTCGGCCTATGGCGAGGGCTGGGCGCTCTATTGCGAAAAGCTGGGGGTAGAGATGGGCCTGTACCCCACAGCCTATGACCGGTTTGGCATGCTCAGCTATCAGATGTGGCGTGCTGTGCGCCTCGTGGTCGATACGGGTATCCATGCCAAGGGCTGGAGCCGGGCTGAGGCCATAGCCTATCTACACGACCACACCGCCCTATCCGACCGCGAGGTCCAGACCGAGATTGACCGCTATATCAGCTGGCCCGGCCAGGCCCTTGCCTATTATCTAGGGGCCATGCGCATTGAAAATAGCCGGGCTAAGGCCGAGGCTGCCCTAGGGCCTAGGTTCAATATCCGCGCCTTTCACGACACGGTCCTAGCGCTCGGCTCTGTGCCCTTGCCGGTGCTGGAGGCCCAGATTGACCAATTTATCGCCAATGGCGGCAAGGGCCCCTATCCCGATGAAGAGTGACCCCGACCCACAATTGATGGGCCTGATCCAGGGCTGGATCACCGCGAAAAGCCAAAACCATCCCGTTCCGCTGATTGGCATTGGCGGATCTCAGGCCAGCGGCAAGTCCACCCTAGCCAAGGCCGCAGCCAAGGCCTTTGGCGCGGTCAGCCTGTCACTGGATGATGTCTATCGCACCAAGGCCGAGCGCCTCGCTATGGCAAGGGCCGTGCACCCCCTGTTTGCCGTGCGCGGCGCGCCGGGCAGTCACGACTTAAGCCTTCTCGAAGAGGTCGTGAAGACCTTAAGCCAGGCTGGGCCCAAGGATTACACAGCCCTGCCCACCTTTGATAAGCTGGCGGATGATCGTCTGCCGAGGGCGGAATGGCCCGTCTTTGAGGGCCGGCCCAGCGCCATTCTGATCGAGGGCTGGTGCATGGGCGCAGGTTCGATCGCCGCTGAGGCCCTGGTTAGGCCGGTCAATAGTCTGGAGGCTGAACATGATCCGCAAGGCGTCTGGCGTCGGCACTGGAACACTGTCCTTGCCGATAGCTACCAACACCTTTTTGCTCAGTTGGACGCCCTATTGTTCTTGCGCGCCCCTGACTTTGGAGTCGTGCTAGACTGGCGCTGCGAACAGGAGGCCGGGCTATTGGGCATGGCACCCTCAGACCTGCCGCCAGAGCGCCGCCAAGCCTTAAGCCAATTTGTCGCCCATTATCAGCGCCTAACCCAGCACATGCTCAAGGGCGGCGTTGCCGCGACCGCCATTGCCGCACTTGGGGCAAACCGGCAATTGACGAGTATTTCCGAATAATCCTCCCCCTTTGGGAGGGGATACCCCGACGGGGTGGAGGAGGCCTGCACCGACCCCGCCCCCTTCCCCGGCTTCGCCGGGACTTCCCCCTAGGGGGGAAGATTTAGGGCAGTCTTAATCCTCCCCCACCGGGGGAGGGGGTACCCCGAAGGGGTGGAGGGGGCTATCTAGGGCGCAGTGTAAATCGACTGGCCGTCCTTGAAGGTCTGGACCACCTTAATATCCTTCAAGGTCAGCGGATCAACACTCAGAGGGTTTTGGTCAAGTATGATCAGGTCGGCGCGTTTGCCGGGGCTGATCGAGCCCTTTTGGTCTTCTTCCTTATACTGATAGGCGGCATTTAGGGTCACGGCCTTGAGCGCCTCCATCACCGAAATCCGCTCATCGGGGCCCACCACAACGCCAGACCGGCTGACCCGGTTTACCGCGGTCCAGATCGCGGTCAGATGGTTGGGCGGCAGGACCGGCGCATCCGTATGAATGGTAAACCGAACGCCCTTGGATAGGGCATAGCCGGTCGGGCTCATGCCAAAGGCGCGCGCCTTGCCAACGGTTTCATTCATGTGCCAGTCGCCCCAAAAATAGGTGTGCTCGGTAAAGAAGCTGGGCATGATTTTGAGCCTAGCCATGGCGTCGACCTGGTCATGGCGGATCATCTGGGCATGGATCATGACCGGGCGAAGGTCTTGCTGACCATATTGGGCCTGGGCCTTTGCCACAGCGGTGAGCATCAAATCGGCCGCCGCATCGCCATTGGCGTGAAACAGCACCTGGACCTTGCAGCGATAGGCCTCGCCATACCAGTGATCGAGCGCCTCGAGCGTGGCGACCGGATAGCCGCGATAATCGTCGCCAAGCCCATGCGGAGGATGCAGATAGGGCTGGGTTAGATAGGCGGTCTTGCCCTGGGGTGAGCCATCGCCGGTCAGTTTGACCCCGCCAATCTTCAGCCGGTCCTGATAGACGCCAATCGGCAAGGGCGCGCCGCTAAGCGGCACCAGGCTTGCCCCCTTATCGTCGCAGGCCATGGCCTTCATAAACGACCAGCGTGGATAGGCGACCACGTCTAGAATCAGGGCCTTGCGCCTTGCCGCCTCCTGCAGAAGGGCAATCTCCGCAGGGGTCGATATGCCATCCTGGGCCGTGGTAATGCCAAGGCTGGCATAATAGGCCTGAACCTCGCCCAAGGTCTTAACCTGTTCATCCATGGATTTTGCTGGGATCAGCCGCAGGAACGGCATCAAGGCCAGTTCTTCCAGCACCCCGCTGGGCGCGCCATCGGCAAGACGGCGGATCACCCCGCCCTTGGGGTCTGGCGTGTCCCGGTTATAGCCAACCAGAGCCAGGGCCTTGGTATTGGCCGCGGCCAGGTGGCCAGAGACATGAATCAATATGACCGGATGATCCGCCGAGATCGCATCCAGATCCGCCGCTGTTGGATGACGCCCCTCAGCCAACAGAGAATCGTCATAGCCGGTTGCCACGACCAGGGTTCCGGCTGGGATCTTGGCGGTCTGGATATAGGCCCGAACCTTGGCAATAATATCGCCAATTGCGGCAACATCTCCGACCGGCGGCGGGCTAAGGCTGGGTAGGCCCCAGGTGGTGACATAATTACTGATATGCGAGTGGGGATCGATAAAGCCAGGCATCAAGGTCTTGCCGGCCAGATCAATCCGCCTTGTCTTTGCCCCGCCATAGGCCTTTTCCAACGCCCTTGTACGGCCAAGCGCCAAGATGCGGCCATCGCGAACCGCCACCGACTCGGCCCTTGGGTGGGCGGGGTCCATTGTGATGACCGGTCCACCGGAAAAGATTGTATCGGCTGGCGCTTGCGCCGACCCCGCCAGGCTAGGCTGGGCAATGAGGCTAAGGGCCGCCAATAGGGCTAGGGTTTGGGTCTTCATCGGGCATGCCTCACAGGTTTGTTCGAAACTGGACGCGAACCCCCTGCCCGGTCAAGCCATGAGCTAGATGGCCGTGCCAACCAGACGGCCTATGCCCGCGGTTAGGGCCATGGCCAAGGCGCCCCAAAAGGTTACGCGCAAGGCCGCCCGCCAAGGATCAGCGCCGCCAGCCCTTGCCCCCACCATGCCAAGAATCGCCAAAAAGCCCAAGGAAGCCGCCGACACGGCCAGCGGCAAGGCTTGCCCCGGCACAAGCGCCGCGATCACCAGCGGCATGGCAGCCCCGGTGGTAAAGGTCGCCGCCGAGGTCAGGGCGGCCTGAATTGGTCGTGCGGTTGTGATTTCGGAAATACCTAATTCTTCGCGGGCATGGGCGCCTAGGGCATCCTTGGCCATGAGTTGGACGGCAACCTTTTGCGCCGTCTCGGCATCAAGGCCGCGGGCCATATAGATTTGCGCAAGCTCGCGTCGCTCAGCCTCCTCATCCGAGGCCAGTTCCAGCCGCTCACGGGCCAGATCGGCTTTTTCCGTATCCGATTGCGAGCTGACCGAGACATATTCCCCCGCCGCCATGGACATGGCCCCCGCGACGAGGCCCGCAGCGCCCGCAATCAGAATATCCGACGGCTTGGCCGCTGCCGCCGCGACCCCGACAATCAGGCTGGCAGTCGAGACAATCCCGTCATTGGCCCCCAGCACAGCGGCGCGCAGCCAGCCAATTCGGGCGACGAGGTGACGTTCGAAATGGGTGTTCAGGCGGCTCATGATTGCGGTCCTAGATTAGGCGCCTGATCTTGACCCTCGTCGCATGCCACGTCCATGCGCGATCTTGCCTCACCACCGCAGCTATGCGTTTTGAGGGTTAGGTCTTGGGCATGGCCCCGACCTGATACAGGCCCTGGAGGAGATAGTCGCTGACCAAGGGGATGCCCTCAATATAGCCTGCAAGCCTGACCTTAGCGATATCCTTGGCAGCGGTTCGCGCCTTGTCCCATTCTGATAGCGTAAAGTCGCCGCGGCCGATCCAGATCAGGGCAACCAGATCGGTGGCGGCCTTATCATCCAGACCGTCCAAGGCCTTACGAAAGCGCGCTAGGGCCTCAGGGGCATGGGCTGCCAGACTATCGCCTTGCAAAGAACCGGCTGTGCTGGGCCGGGCCAGTTTCGCCAATTCGGCAACGGCCTTGGCCTGGTCACTAGGGATCGATAAGACCGGCATTGAGGGGCCGGCAGATGCGGAGGCAGCCATAACAACCTTATTAGCGGGAAATCCAGCGCTCACCATTGCGCCGACCGGGCGGTGAAGCCCTGATCAAGATCAAGGCCCGTGCAATTAGCGGCCCTAATCGCTGCGCCGGGTTCAAGCTTGGGCTAGGCCGCCATCAGGCCGAAGCGCTGCTCTCATCGGCCAAAAGCTTGGTCACAGGCCGCACCGAGGTCTCGATCGGCTCTAGGGCGGCAATGTCCTTGCCCTCGTGGTCAACCGCCAAGTCCTCAAACCGCCGCGCCTGGGTCAGGACCTGGGTCTCGAGCGAGCCGACAAACTGGTTGTAGCGCGAGACCGCCCCGTCTAGGGCTTTTCCTAGAGCCGCCGCATGGGTGCCCATGACCGAGACGCGCTTGTAAAGTTCCTTGCCCAGCTTGGCGATATACTCGGCATTGCGCGACTGTTCCTCGATCCGCCAGCCATAGGCCACGGCCTTACACAGGGCAAACAAGGTGGTGGGTGTGACCAGCAACACCTTGCGATCCATGGCCTCGGTCATCAGATCGGGCATGCGGTCTAGGGCTGCGGCCAAGAAGCCGTCGCCGGGCACAAACATGGCGACAAAGTCGGGCGAATTATCAAACTGGTCCCAATAGGCCTTGGCCGAAAGCTGGCCCATATGCGTCTTGACGCTGGCCGCATGACGCGCCATGGCGGCGTCGCGACTGGCCTCATCGGCGGCCTCAAGCGAATCCATAAAGGCATTGAGCGAGACCTTGGCATCGATGACAAACACGCCGCCGCCTGGCATCTGGACCTTGACGTCCGGACGGCGCCTGCCCTCTTCGGTATCGACCGAAAACTGTTCTTGAAAATCAAACCGGTTTTGCAGGCCAGCGGCCTCCAGCACATTGCGCAGGGTCTGTTCGCCCCAGCGCCCCTGCACGCCCGCGCCGCGCCGCAGCGCCGCCGACAGCTTACGCGCCTCGTCTTGCGTCGCGACCGACGCCGTCATCAAGGCCGAGATCTGTTCTTTCAGCCCGCCGGTTTCCTCGGCCCGCACCTTCTCGATCGCCAGAACCTGAACCTCAAACTTGGCCAGGGTTTCCGCCACGGGCTTCAGGACGGTTTCCATACGGGCATGGGCCAGTTGCTCGCGGGCGACAAAATCGGCCTCGGCGCGTTTCAAAAACGCCTCACTGGCCTGATCGACTGTCTTTGCCGAGACCGCCGCAAAGGCATCAGCCATGACTGAGCGGGCATCCTCCATCAGGCGGCCCCGTTCCTGGGCCGTGGCCAGTTGGCGGTCGAGATCAGAGGCATGGTCTCTGGCCAGATCCGCCCGCCGCCGCTCTGAAAAGGCCCAGATCACGGCCAGCGCCGCCACCAGAACCGCGCCCATCATTAATAATGCCTGCCCGCTCATCGGTCATTCCCCGCCTGTTTGTCGCACCAAGGCCGCCAATATATCCCAGGCCTACGTCAAAAGCGGACGCATATTCCTAGGGCACGGTTATGGATACGCCCCAGCCGCGCGGATCGGAAGCGGCGATCGGCTGACCATCCATGATTTGGATCGCCTCGATATCCCCGCTCCAGCCTGTATTATCAACGCGATAACCGCGCGCCTCTAGCGCCTTGACCACAGGTTCTGACAAGGGCGCAAAGGTTTCGGCCATGATCAGGTTTTCAGGCAGAAGCTGGTGATGGAAGCGCTGAACCGAGACGGCATCCTTGAGCGGCATTTTGAAATCATAGGCATTGATCATGACCTGGAACACCCAGGTAAAAATGCGCGAGCCACCGGGGGTTCCGACCACCATGGCCACCTTGCCGTCTTTGAGAACAACCGTCGGAGTCATGGAGGACAAGGGGGTCTTGAACGGGGCAATGGCATTGGCCGCGCCGCCGACCACACCATAAATATTGGGCACGCCTGGCTTGACCGAGAAATCGTCCATCTCGTCATTCAGCAAGAAGCCGCCGCCCTCGACCACCACGCCGGAGCCATAACTGCCATTGAGCGTATAGGTATTGGCCACCGCATTGCCCCAACGATCGACAATGGAAAAATGCGTAGTTTGGGGCTTTTCAATCCCGGGCTGGACCGAGGCCAGCACGGACGGGGTCAGGGCCTTTACCTCACCGGCCCGGCGCGCCAGATAGGCTGGATCGATCAGGGCCGCGACCGGCACCTTGACGAAATCGGGATCACCCAGATATTCCGCCCGGTCGGCATAGACCCGCTTTTCGATCTCGGCGATCAGGTGGATATATTGCGGGCTATTATGCGCCACGCCCTCAAAAGCCGGGGCAAGATCAGACTTCATGGTCAGAAGCTGGGTCAGGGCAATCCCGCCAGAGCTGGGCGGCGGCGCAGTAATGATGTCAAACCCGTTCCAAGAGGCGCGGATCGGCTCGCGCCACACGGCCTTATAGCTTGCCAAGTCAGTCTTGGTGATCACGCCCTTGACCGGGCCGCGGCCCATCTGGGCGACAATTAGGTCCGCCGTCTTGCCCTCATAAAAGCCCTTATCGCCCTGATCGGCAATGCGCTGCAAGGTGGCCGCCAATTGCGGCTGACGGAAAACCTTGCCCTTGGTCATGGGCGCGTAATAGGTGCCAAAATTGGTCTTGCCCGTATAGTCCGGCGCGCTTTCATCACGCGACTGTTGCAGGCGCTCAGACACCAGAAAGCCATCACGGGCCAAGGCGATTGCGGGGGCGAGAACCTGTTTCCAGCTCAACTTACCAAAGCGTTTGTGCGCCATGGCCATACCGCGCACCGTGCCCGGCGTTGCCGTGGCCAGGGGCCCAACAACGCTAAGCCCTTCCACCACATCGCCCTTGGCATCCAGATACATGTCGCGCGAGGCCTTGGCCGGGGCGCGCTCGCGATAATCGAGGAAATAGGGCTTGCCATCCATCCAGACGGTCATAAAGCCGCCGCCGCCCAGATTGCCGGCCGAAGGATAGGTGACTGCTAGGGCAAAGGCCGTGGCGACCGCGGCATCAACGGCATTGCCACCCTTGTCCAAAACCTGCTTGGCGGCTGCTGCGCCAAACGCGTCCGGCGCGGCCACGGCCCCCGCGGCCAGGACCGGTGCTGGGGCCTTGCTGGGTTTGGCAAACGCCGAGATTGGCGACAGACCAAGGCCAAGGACCAGGCTGGAGACCAAGACGGGCTTAAGGACAGTGGCAAGAGACATGGACGCATTCCATCGGTTGAAACAGAGGCCTACCCTAGACCCAACCTAGCCTTGTCGTCACGGCTTCAATTCTGACGGGATGGCATTTTGGCAAAACCGGTTATGATTAGCCAAGTTCGGCTAAGCGCGTGACCGAACACCAGTTTGGGAAACACCGGGTATGCTTAAGCTCTATCACTGTAATGATGCGCGATCCTTCCGTCCGCTTTGGGCGCTCGAGGAGCTTGGGCTAGACTATCAGCTGCACATGATGCCGTTTCCGCCGCGGGTTCATGAGCGGTCCTATCTTGAGGTCAATCCGCTGGGCACGATCCCGGCCCTGTTTGACGGGGCCATGCGTATGACCGAG